>CANRMC010000025.1 GCA_947631605.1 uncultured Lachnospiraceae bacterium | reverse complement strand
ATATGGTGGGACATACCGGCGTAATTCCGGCGGCAGTCAAAGCCGTTGAACGGATCGACGCCTGTGTGGGCGCGGCAAGAGATGCAGTTAAATCCGTAGACGGCGTTCTCTTTATCTGTGCAGACCACGGAAATGCAGAGCAGATGATCAACTATGAGACCGGCCAGCCGCATACGGCGCATACGACAAATCCGGTACCGTTTATCCTGTATAACTACGACGATTCCTATACGCTGCGGGAAGGCGGCTGTCTGGCTGACATTGCGCCAACCCTGCTTCAGATCATGGAGCTTCCGCAGCCAAAGGAAATGACAGGAAAATCATTACTGATCAAGAAATAAGAAGATAAAAAATATAAACAAAGGAGAACGACATATGAAAAAGTTTTTCAAAGAATTTAAGGAATTTGCATTGCGTGGAAATGTGATCGATCTGGCGATCGGTGTTATCATCGGTGCCGCATTTCAGGGAATTGTAACCGCATTTACCGAATGTTTCATCAATCCGTTGATCAACAGCATCGGCGGTGCGGAAGTAGCCGGTCATTTTGAAATCTTCCATACGGGACAGTATATTGAATACGGCGCATTTATTACCGCTGTCATCAATTTCCTGATCATGGCGTTTGTGATCTTTTTGATCGTGAAAGGCATCAATGCGTTAAGTAATGTAGGAAAGAAAAAAGAAGAAGAAACAGCGCCGCTTACCAAGAAATGTCCATACTGCTGCGGCGAAGTAGATATTAAGGCAGTAAAGTGCATGCACTGCACATCAGATATTGAGTAAGTATCGAGGAAAAAAACATGGAAACCGATAACAGACAGAGAAACGGACATAATACCCAGCCGTCGGGAAGACGCCCCGCAGAAAGATATTCTGAGGATAGACGAACTACGGAAAGACGTTCTGAAGAAAGACGTACTTCGGAAAGAAGAACGTCCGGCGGCAGTTCGCAGAACCGCCGTCCGTCCGAAGATTACAGACAGAGCACAGGGGGACGGGATCAGCATACGCAGGGCAGACGCCCGCAGAACCGCCGTCCGTCCGAAGATTACAGACAGGGCGCAGGAGGACGGAATCAGCATACGCAGGGCAGCCGCCCGCAGAACCGCCATCCGGTACGTGAATATCCGCAGGGAAGAGAACTGCCGGAGGATGAGAGGAAACGCAGACAGATCGAGGTTTCCAGAAGAAAACGTGCGTATATGGCAAAGAAACGGAAGCAGAAAGAGCGTCTGATCCGCCTTATATCGGTGTTGGTGGTCCTCCTGATCCTTCTGATCGCATTTTTCTTTTTTAATAACGTGCGGAGCAGGGTTTATGTGGAGATCAACCAGGGACCGGTGGACGAACAGGATTTTGCCGTCTTTGGTTTTATGAAATGCAAGGCAGTCAGCGGGTTTGATGAAATTGATTATACCAAGGTCGGGGAATATCCGGTCACCTTAAAGAGCTGTGGGATCAAACATACCTCCAAGGTCATCGTGGAGGATAAGACTCCGCCGGTAGTTCTGGGACAGGATGTGAAATCCGCTCTGGGTAATGAGGTTGCCGCTGAACAGTTTGTGGCGTCTGTTACAGATGATTCCAATGTTACGGTAAAATATGACAAAAATCCGAAATTCAATAAAAGCGGAAGTCAGGATGTAAAGATCGTTGTTACGGATGAATCCGGAAATTCCGTTAAACTTACACAGAAGCTTACTTTGTATGAAGATACGGAGCCTCCGGTAATTACAGGCGTACATGATATAAACGCCTATCTGGGAGACGGTATTTCTTACAAGGAAGGAATTACCGTTACCGATAATATCAGTACGGATATCCAGCTTCAGGTAGATAACTCTCAAGTAAACTTAAATGAAGCCGGCACATATACAATTACTTATCAGGCAACGGATGACGCGGGAAATACCACGACGGTGTCTGCCGTTCTTACCTTGGAAGAAAAGCCTGAGGGTTATGTCGAGCCGGAAGAGGTCATGGCGCTTGCCAATGATGTATTGGACGAGATACTGACAGACGATATGACAGAGGGAGAAAAACTGACAGCCATTTACGACTGGTGCCATAGGGGAATCGGATATGTGCAGTCAGACTATAAAGAGTCATGGACAGGCGGGGCATATATCGGTCTTACCCAGCGTTCCGGCGACTGTTATATTTTCTTTTCGACTGCGAAAGCGCTGCTTACGGCTGCCGGATTTGAAAACGTTGACGTCATTAAGCAGGATACGAGCCACAGCCGGCATTATTGGAGCATGGTAAATACCAGTCAGGGCTGGTATCACTTTGATACTACGAATTTCCGTTCCGGAGCAAGATTTTGTCTGGTAACGGATGAGGAACTGGACGAGTATTCCCATTCGCATGAGGAAAGCCATAACAGAGATAAGTCGCTCTATCCGGCAACCTCCACAGAAGACTATCAGTTTGAGTAAGGATCAGAACCAAGGAAAGAAGGGAACGGTGTGAATATAGGAATTATCGGCGGACTGGGACCAATGGCTACGGCTTACCTGATGGAGCTTGTAATTCAGATGACGCCGGCAGATTGCGATCAGGAGCATATTCCCATGCTGATCTATAACATCCCGCAGGTGCCGGACCGGACAGCTTATATTCTGGACCGGACGAAAGAAAATCCTGTGCCTGCCATTATTCAGGCAGGAAAAGAAATGAAAAAGCTGGGAATCGATACGATGGCGATGCCATGTATCACGGCGCATTATTTTCATCAGGAAATTGAAGAAGGGATCGGCGGTATACGTCTTATCAATATGGTTTCCTGCACAGCCGCCGCTCTTTCCCGCAGGAAGATTTCCTGTGCAGGGATTACGGCAACGGACGGCACGATAACAAGCGGACTTTTCCAGCAGGCGCTGGAGAAAGAACACATCAGAAGCGTTGTGCCGGAACCTGCTTCCCAGAAGATCATCATGGATATTATTTATCAGAATGTAAAGTCCGGAAAACCGATCGATATCGAGGGATTTTACAGTGTTTCCAGAGAACTCCGCCAAAAAGGAGCCGAGGCAATTATCCTCGGATGTACGGAACTTTCTCTGATAAAAAGGGAGTTTCCGCTTGCCAATGGATATATTGACGCCATGGAAGTTCTGGCGGGCGAGATCATTCGTTCGGCAGGGAAAATACCCCGCATAGAATAAAGGAGATACATGTATCATGCAGCAGACGAATATACTGGAATATTTTGATGAAACAATAGAGAAGTATCCGGACAAAATTGCATTTGCTAATGAAGATTATGAAATGACTTTTCAGGAGGTCTATGATCAGAGCCGGGGGATTGCCACATTTCTTTCCGATCATGGATATTACAAAGAGCCGATCGTTATTTTTATGGAAAAACACCCGAAAATGATCACAGCGTTCTTTGCCTCCGTATATAGCGGAAATTATTACGTACCGATTGATTCGGAAATGCCGCGTGCAAGAATCGAGCTGATCTTTCAGAAGCTGAATCCGCGCGTTATGATCTGCGACGACACAACCTATGGACTCGCGGAGGAATTTCCGGATTTCAGCGGAGAAATTTATCGGTATGACGATATATCAGCTTCCAAGGCTGATGATTTACGTTTGGATGAGATTCGGAGCAAAGCGCTCGATACGGATCCGATCTATATCGTATTTACATCCGGTTCTACGGGAATCCCGAAGGGCGTCTTGGCCTGCCACCGTTCCGTTATTGATTATATTGAAAACCTGTCGGAAGTTCTGGAGTTTAACCATGATACGGTTTTTGCGAACCAGACGCCGCTTTATTTTGACGCCTGCCTGAAGGAACTGTACCCGACGTTAAAATTCGGCGCCACAACCTATCTGGTTCCGAAGCAGTATTTCATGTTTCCTGTGAAGCTGGTGGAATTTCTGAATGAAAAGAAAGTAAATACCGTCTGCTGGGTGGTATCCGCCCTTACGATGATATCTGCTTTTAATACATTTAAAACCGTAGTTCCAAAGTACCTGAAAACGATCGCGTTCGGCAGCGAGGTATTTCCGATCAAACAGTTCCGCAGATGGAAGGAGGTCCTTCCGGATGCAAAGTTTATAAATCTTTACGGGCCGACGGAGTGTACCGGTATGTGCTGTTATTATAAGGTTGAGCGGGAGTTTGAGTTAGACGAGCATATCCCGATCGGACGCCCGTTCCATAACACGGAAATCCTGCTTCTCACCGAGGACAACCAGCTGGCGAAGCCAAATGAACCGGGCGAGATCTGCGTCCGCGGAACATCGCTTACCTTGGGGTATTACAGGGATTTTGAAAAGACAAACGAAGCCTTTGTGCAAAATCCTCTGAACGATAAATATCCGGAGCTTATTTACCGGACCGGAGACATCGGTCTTTGGAACGAGCGGGGCGAGCTGATGTTTGTTTCCCGAAAGGATTACCAGATCAAGCATATGGGACACCGGATCGAACTGGGAGAAATCGAGTTTAATGTAAATATGCTGGACGGTATCACAGGCTGCGGCGCGATCTATGATAAGAAAAAAGAAAAGATCGTACTCTATTATTCCGGTGAGATGGATCAGGCGGCGCTGGTCAATCTTCTGAAGGAAAAACTTCCGCGTTATATGATACCGAACAAGGTTATTCAGTATCCGGCAATGCCGCTTACACCAAACGGAAAACTGGACCGCAAGAAACTGATGGCGGATTATGAGGCGGACTGACCGCTTAATATAAAATATTGCAAATCATAAAGGAGATTCAAAAAATGGAAGAATTATTGGAAATCTTAAAGGAACTTCACCCGGAGGTGGATTATGAAACCTGCACAACCTTAATTGACGATAAGATTCTGGATTCGTTCGACATCGTATCCATTATTTCAGAGGTTAACGAAGAATATGATGTAGCGATTCCGGCGGAGGAGATCGTTCCGGAAAACTTTAATTCTGCACAGGCATTGTATGCTTTGATCGAACGTTTAATGGATGAAGACTAGGAGACGTCATGTTATTTACATCTTATAGTTTTATTGCATTTATAATCATATTACTGGTTTTGTACTATCTGGTACCGAAGAAGTGGCAATGGTCACTTCTTCTTATTGCCAGCTATGTTTTTTATTTCCTGTGCGACGCCAGATATCTGATCTACATTTCCTTTACTTCTATATCTACATGGGGATTTGGAATGTTGATCGAGAGGCAGGGAAAAAAGCAGGACGATTATCTAAAGGAGCATAAAGAGCTTGGCAGGGAAGAAAAGAAGCAGTACAAAGCGGGGATAAAAAGCAAAAAAAGGCATGCCATGGTGCTTTGCCTTGTCATAAATCTCGGTATTCTGGCCGTCCTGAAATATACCAATTTCGTAATACACAATATAAACGGCGCGATCCGTTCTTTCGGCTGGGGAAGTCCTTTGACGTTTGTAAATTTTGTAGTGCCGATGGGTATTTCTTTCTATACGTTTAAGAGTATGGGATATATCATCGACGTATACAGGGGAACCTGCAAAACGGAAAAGAATCTTTTCCGTTATATGCTGTTTGTGTCGTTCTTCCCGCAGCTTGTTCAGGGACCGATCAGCAGGTATAACGACCTTTCGGAATCTCTGTTTGCACAGCATGCATTTGAATTTAAAACCCTGTGGTTCGGGATCCAGCGTATTTTATGGGGATTTTTCAAGAAACTCGTAATTGCCGACCGGATGCTGATTGCCGTAAATACATTGAAAGATAATCCGGAGCAGTACGGGGGCGCCTATGTATTTGCCCTTATGATGTTCTACGCATTTCAACTGTACGCCGACTTTACCGGAGGCATTGATATCGCGATCGGCGTTTCCAACGCTATGGGGATTTCCGTTGCGGAGAACTTCGAGCGGCCGTATTTTTCCAAGAATATCAAAGAATACTGGAACCGCTGGCATATTACCATGGGAACGTGGTTTACGGATTATATTTTCTATCCGATCACTGTCTGCAAACCAATGCTGAAACTTTCAAAAGCTTCGCGGAAGCATCTGGGAGAAGTGATCGGCAAACGGGTTCCCGTATACTTATCCGCTTTTGTGGTATGGTTTACCACAGGTCTCTGGCATGGAGCAAGCTGGAACTTCATCGTATGGGGACTTATGAATTTTGTTGTTATCATGATCACGCAGGAACTAAAGCCCCTTTATGTCCGGTTCCACAATCGGTTCCATGTGGACGGAAAACGGTGGTACGACGGATTCCAGGTGATCCGTACCATTCTTCTGATGAGCGCGATCCGTATGTTTGATGTTTATCGGGATGTGCCGCTTACTTTCCAAATGATGGGAAATATGGTGACGCATTTTCATATCAGCACCCTGTTTAGTTCCTCCATGCTGGCACTGGGACTGACAGGAGTGGATTATATCATTCTTCTTGCAGGTCTTGTCATCCTCTTTACTTTCAGCATGGTTCAGAGGAGCGGAAGCGTTCGGGAAAAACTCTGGTGTAAGCCGGTTCCGGTACAGTATCTGGCAGCGTTCCTTTTGCTTCTTGCAATTATCCTGTTCGGCGCATACAGTATCGGATATGATTCGTCACAGTTTATTTATAATCAGTTCTAACCGGGAGTAAGTCTATGAAAGACATGATGAAAGAAACGGAAGAAAAAGTTAATATTCATAAAAAGAGCCGTAGAAGGCTCCATGCCGCAGTCATTTCTGTTCTGGTTGTGATCTCCATTCTCTGTCTTTATCTTTTGCAGCGGCTTGTAATGCCGAAATATGCGAAAGGTATCGTGGAGGGCGCATTTGCCGCGGAATATTACAAAGAGACTACGGACCATGATGTGATCTTCATCGGTGACTGCGAGGTCTATGAGAATTTTTCCCCGATCACGCTTTATGAGGAATACGGGATAACCAGTTATATCCGCGGCGGCCCGCAGCAGCTGATCTGGCATTCTTATTACCAGTTGGAAGATACCCTGCGGTATGAGAAACCAAAGGTTGTAGTTTTCAATGTTCTTTCCCTGAAATACAATGAGCCGCAGAGCGAGTCTTATAACCGGATGAATATTGACGGTCTGAAATGGTCCAAGACGAAATACGATATGATACAGGCTTCCATGATGGAGGAAGAAAGTTTCGTGGAATATCTTTTTCCACTTCTTCGTTACCACAGCCGGATCACGGACCTGAAAAAGTCGGATTTTGAATATTTATTTGATACGCCGCATGTTTCACACAATGGTTATTATATGCGGGTGGATGTAAAGCCTGCTGCTGATTTTCCGGATCCGCCGCAGCTCGTAAGTTATGATTTCGGCGATACGGCGATGCTTTATCTGGATAAAATGACGAAGCTCTGTAAAGAGAACGGGATAGAGCTGATCCTTATTAAAGCGCCTGTGCTTTATCCGTATTGGTATCCGGAATGGGATCAGAATGTAAAGGATTATGCAGAGGCTAACGACCTGAAATATATCAATTTTATCGACCTTGCAGATGAGATCGGTATCGACTATTCGCAGGACACGTATGATGCGGGACTTCATCTCAATCTCTCCGGCGCGGAGAAGCTGTCATCTTATTTCGGACAATACCTGAAAGAAGAATATGATCTCGAAGACCATCGGACGGATCCTGTCTATCAGGAAGCATATGCTGAAAAAATTGAATTTTACGAAGCGATGAAACAGCAGCAGTATGACGAACTGGAGCAGTACGGAAAGATCATCAGTTTCGGAGCGGAAGCGATTGAGGATTGACAATTTATCCCGTTGGGGGTAGGATAAGCGTTGTGAAGTTTACATGGTTCTGATAAATGAAAATATAACATGAGGTGAAGAAAGATGAAGAAAATGAAAAAAATCATATTCGCACTGGTTACGGCAGGTATGCTGGCAGTATCTTTGACAGGCTGCGGAAAAAGCTCAGACGATCAGACTTCCGGCGGCAGTGTGCAGAGCGGACTCGTTGATGATGCGAAACAGTTGACGGGATATAATTTTTCTTATAACGGAACGGTCATTGCCCCGAACATGGATATGGCGGAGCTTCAGACTAAGCTTGGGGATCCGGTTTCTTATTTTGAGTCCGAGAGCTGTGCATTTCAGGGCATGGACAAAACCTATACCTATAACAGCTTTGTAATCAAGACTTATCCGGATGGAGATAAAGATTATGTTCTTTCCGTTACCCTGAAAGACGATACTGTTTCCACCAATGAAGGCGTAACGATCGGCGCTGCCAAACAGACTGTGCTGGATTACTATGGAGAAGGAGAAGATACAAACGGCGACACGAAGCTTACCTTTTTAATCAGCGGCGATAAGGTAACGCAGATCGATTATTCTGCAGTAAAATAATTTTTATAAAATTTCATATGAAATACAAACAGACGGAGATATGTATCTGCATATGTCCGTCTGTTTTTGTGAATACTAATTGATAACCGGATAAAACCGGAATAAATGCAGGAGCGTATGAATATGAAGTTGAGAGGAAACAAAATTGCCGAAGTATCGGCATTGGAGATCATTGATTCCAGAGGAAATCCGACTCTGGAAGTCACTGTGAAAACGGACTGCGGCATAAAAGGCTGTGCGGCGGTGCCGTCCGGCGCGTCTACTGGAAAATTTGAAGCCTGCGAGCTGAGAGACGGCGGAAACCGTTATATGGGAAAGGGCGTAGAAAATGCAGTGAAAAACGTAAATACGGAAATCGACAGTATCTTAAACGGAGAATCTGTTTTCGCACAGGACAGGCTGGATACGATAATGATCAACCGGGACGGTACGGGAAACAAATCAAAACTGGGAGCCAATGCTATTCTTGGAGCTTCCCTTGCAGCGGCAAAGGCGGCTGCTAAATGCATCGGACAGCCGTTATACCGTTATATCGGGGGAATTACGGCAAGCGGCCTTCCGGTTCCGATGATGAATATTTTAAACGGCGGCGCTCACGCCGCAAACAGTCTGGATGTGCAGGAATTCATGATCCTTCCGATGGGCGCTGCGTCCTTTGCCGAAGGACTCCGCTGGTGCTGTGAGGTTTATCATACCTTAAAGCAGGTATTGAAGGAAAAAGGGCTTTCTACCGGCGTCGGTGATGAAGGCGGATTTGCACCGGACTTAAAGGATGAGGAAGAAGCGCTGAATGTAATTATTGAGGCGATCGAACGGGCCGGTTACCGGACAGGGAACGGAAATGAATTTATGATTTCCATGGATGTTGCCGCTTCCGAGTGGAAAAACGGAAACCGGTATCTGCTTCCGAAGAAAAAACTGGAATATACGACAGAGAGTCTGATCGCGCATTGGGAAGAAATCGTGAAGCAATATCCGATCTATTCCATTGAAGATCCGCTGGATGAAGAAGACTGGGAAGGCTGGACCGCCCTTACGGAAAAAATCGGAGATCAGGTAATACTGGTAGGAGACGATCTGTTTGTTACCAATCCGGAACGTCTGCAGCATGGCATACGCGTGAAAGCAGCCAATGCGATCCTGATCAAGCCGAACCAGATCGGTTCTCTTTCCGAAACCGCAAAAGCGATCCGGATTGCAAAGGAGAACGGTTACAAGACGATACTTTCCCACAGAAGCGGAGAGACGGAAGATACGACGATCGCGGATCTTGCCGTAGGATTTGGTACGGAGCTGATTAAGACCGGCGCTCCATGCCGTGGAGAACGGACCGCAAAATATAATCGCCTGCTCCGGATCGAAAACGAGCTTTATTCCTAAAAATGTAAATACTTTGTAAATTTTTGCGAATATTCGGACTTGTGAAGTGAAATTATGATAGAATAAACCCTAAGGAGGAAGCCGGATCCTATGGCGGAATCCTCAGGGTATTTTCGGATAAACTATTTGGTAATATTCAGGGTAACGGTTATGAAACAAGCGGTATTTGGAATACTTGCGCCTGTGGATGCAGGAAAGACAACTTTATCGGAAGGCATGCTGTACCGAAGCGGCGCGATCCGTACTATGGGACGCGTTGACAGGCAGGATGCCTTTCTGGATACATATGAACTGGAAAAGAAGCGGGGCATTACGATCTTTTCCAAACAGGCAAAACTAAATATCGGCGAGCTTTCCGTCACGCTTGTGGACACACCGGGGCATATTGATTTTTCTGGCGAAATGGAGCGGACGCTTCAGGTTCTGGACTATGGGATATTGGTGATCAGTGCAACAGACGGCGTTCAGCCTTATACGGAAACAATCTGGAGACTGCTTTCTGATTATGGGATTCCTGTCTTTCTTTTTGTAAATAAAATGGATATATTTAACGGCGAAAAGGAGACGCTGCTTCAGGAAATGCGAAAACGGCTCGATAACGGGATCATAGATTTTACTGCCGATTCTGAAACGGTGAATGAAGAAGCGGCGGTACTTTCGGATAAATCCTTTGATGAATATATGGAGAATGGTGCGCTCTCGGAACAAACACTCTCCAAAATGATCGCGGACAGGAAGCTGTTTCCCTGTTTTTTCGGCTCCGCCCGAAATCTGACCGGAATCGATTTCTTCCTTTCTGCCGTTTCAGATTATACGCTGGAGCCGGACTATCCGCCTTCTTTCGGCGCCAGAGTCTATAAGATCACGAGGGATGAGCAGAATACCCGTCTGACCTTTCTGAAGCTGACCGGAGGAACTCTGCGTGTAAAAGATTCGCCTTGCGGTACGGAGAAGATCAATCAGATCCGAAAATATTCCGGTGCAAAATTTGAGACCGTACAGGAAATCCTCGCAGGAGAGATCGCAGCTCTCACCGGTCTTACGGATACATTTGCCGGACAGGGACTGGGATATGAAAAAAATCTGGAAGAGCCGCTCTTAAAACCGGTTCTTACTTACCGCGTCATTCTGCCGGAGGGTGTGAAACCGGAGGTTTTCCTTCCCATGCTGAAAAGGCTGGAAGAGGAAGAACCGCTCCTTGACGTGATCTGGAATGAAAATCTGGCGGAAATCCAGATCTGTGTTATGGGAGAGATCCAGCTTCAGATTTTGAAAAGTCTGGTTCTGGAGAAGTATGATCTTGAAATATCCTTTGATGAGGGAAGCATATTATATAAAGAAACCATAGCGGCGCCTGCATACGGCGTCGGACATTTTGAACCGCTCAGACACTATGCGGAGGTACATTTTCTTATGGAGCCGCTTCCCCAAGGTTTTGGACTTGTGTTTGAAACTGCCTGCAGCGAAAACATACTGGATAAGAACTGGCAGCGTCTTACGCTTACGCATCTTTCCGAAAAACAGCATATTGGCGTTTTGACCGGTTCGCCGATTACCGATATGAAGATTACTCTGGTGTCCGGCAGGGCGCATAATAAGCATACCGAAGGAGGCGATTTCCGTCAGGCGGTCTATCGGGGTGTAAGACAGGGACTAACGCAGGCGGAGTCTGTTCTTCTGGAGCCTTATTATGAATTCAGGCTTCAGCTTCCGGAAGCTGCCGTAGGAAGGGCAATGACAGATCTGGACGCAAGAAACGCCGTATTCCGGATCGCGCAGGGCGATGCTGAAATGACGGAAATACAGGGAATCGCACCGGTGCGGACGCTTCGCAATTATCAAAGCGAGATTCTTTCCTATACGCATGGCGAGGGACGTATGCAGTGTATGTATGCCGGATATTTCCAATGTAAGGATGCATCAGCCGTGATTCAGGAGATCGGTTATGATTTTCATGCGGATGTGGATAATCCGGCTGATTCCGTCTTTTGTGCGAATGGAGCCGGTTATATCGTTCCATACGACGAGGTATATCTTCATATGCATATGCCTTTTGCAGTTTCCGGTTTTTCCGAAAGAAAATCTAATGAAACGGAAATGAAAACCGCAGATATTGATAGTAATACGGGAGAGGACGGCATAGAAGCGATCGGAATCGAGGAGATCGATGCGATCCTTAATCATGCAGGCGGCGCGAACCGCCGCAGGGATCCTCTGAAGAAGAAACGCCGCTACAAGGAAAAACCGCCTGTATTTATTTCTAAAGAAAAAATTAAGAAAAATGAAGTGGATTATCTACTGGTAGACGGTTATAATATAATCTATGCATGGGATGAAACCAGGGCGCTTATTTCAGAGAACATGGACGGTGCCAGAGGAATCCTTATGGATACTCTCTGTAATTATCAGGCATTAAAGGGGTGTGAAGTCATTCTGGTCTTTGACGCATACCGGATCGCAGGACATAAGACGGAAACGGTCGATTACCAGAATATCCATGTCGTCTATACAAAGGAAGCGGAAACTGCCGACCAGTATATTGAAAAATTCGCACATTCCAATCAGGATAAATATAATATTACAGTTGCAACCTCCGACGGAATGGAGCAGCTTATCATCCGGGGCGCCGGCTGCCGGCTCCTTTCCGCAAGGGAATTAAAGATCGAGATCGATACGGCGGTTGCAGAAAGTCTTGCAGAATATCATGAAAACCAGTAAAGGGGAGAAAAATTATGAATATATCGTTTTTTTTACAACCGAAAATTGACGTGGCATATCTCTATGAGGATTATTCCATCCGTCAGGCATTGGAAAAAATGAAGTTTTACGGTTATACAGCAATTCCGGTTTTATCCGTGAAAAACGAGTACATAGGAACGATCAGTGAAGGAGATTTTTTATGGTCTATCTGTAATTTTGAAAAAAAAGAAATCATGGAAAAAGAACCGCAGTCCCTGGAACATCTGAAGATTTCCGATATCAGTTTCCGCCGGAAATATCCGTCCGTAAAAATCGACACCAGTATGGAAGAATTACTGGAACGCGCCATGAACCAGAATTTTGTTCCGGTAGTAGATGACAGGAATATTTTCATCGGCATTATTACAAGAAGAGATATCATGCGTTACTTCGTAAGTCTTAACGGATAAGGGGAAATAAATAACATGAAAATGCAGACCGATTCTGCTCATACTAACGATAGAACGATAAGTTATACTTGAATTATGACATAAAATGGATTAAACTGAACAAAGATTGTCCCACTAAGCGTAAGGATAAAATTATAAAGGTACAAGGTTGGTTGGAGGTCCGAACATGGAATTTGAAAACGTAAACGGCAAGAATGTTGAGATAGATGTAAATGGACAGATCTATATGCGTCATACGATCCAGACGCATTTCGTGAAAATCGGCGAGTCCTATATCGACATTGTGGAAAAATATGCAAAACCTCTGTATGAAGAGGGCGATTTTATCAGTATCAGTGAAAAGATCATCGCCCTGTGTCAGAAGCGGATCGTTTATAAAAGCGACTTAAAAGTAGGTTTCTGGGCGAAGTTCCTTTCCAAATTTGCGGCAAAAAGCACACACGGCGTCGGCGTAAACAACGAGCTGAAAATGGCTTACTGTATCAAAAAAGCAGGACTGCCAAAGACTATTTATGCGGCGATCGCAGGCGGTTTCTGTAAACTTTTCCGGAAGCGCGGCGTATTTTATGAAATCGTCGGACAGGATGTCTCCGGTCTGGACGGCTTCTATCCGAATGTATTCAAGGAATATGGGAATTACGGGATTGAAAATCCTGCCCATCCGTTTGAAGTTTGTGCAGAGATTGAAGAAAAGACGGGGATTCCTTGTATGCTGGTAGACGCAAACGATCTGGGACAGGAAATGCTTGGCTACTCGCCAAAGATGAAAGCAGATTATACCGAACAGGAAATGCTTGCCGTGATCCGTGATAATCCGGCAGGACAGGGCAATAAGTGTACGCCTATCATTTTAATCCGAAAAAAGTAGTTGATTCTGAATTTAAACTATGATATGATGAGCAATGTGTGATTCGGTGATCGAGCAGGAGGTTATTATCGTGAAAACGGCTTTAAGTATTGTATTTATAATTATATCGATAGCGCTGGCTATTGTCGTTTTGATGCAGGAAGGAAAAGGTCAGGGACTGTCCTCGCTGGGCGGGAATACTGAAACCTACTGGAGCAAAAACAAAGGACGTTCAAAAGATGCAGTGATCGTCAAGATCACCATCGTGCTAACCGTACTTTTCTTTGTTCTGGCAATCATACTTAGTTCAAAATGGATTTAAGGGCAAGGTGCTTTGAGTGATTGAAGCACCTTTTCTTTTTTCTAAAAAACGGGGTGAAGGATCAATGGATGAGAAGGAATTGGAAGAAAAGAAACAGATGATCCTGGATTTCTTTCAGGACAAGTCATTTAAACCAATGAAGTTTAAGGAGCTGTGTTATGTTCTGGATGTAAAACCGGAGGACAGGGAACGCCTGATGGAGGTTTTGAACGCGCTCCTGAATGAGTATAAGATTACAAAGACAAAAAACGGAAAATACATGAAAATGCCGGAAAATATGCTGACCGGCACCTTTGTCGGAAACAAACGGGGATTTGGCTTCGTGACGGTAGAAGGAATGGACGAGGATTTTTTCGTGCATGAAAAAGATTCCATGAATGCTTTTCATGGCGACAAGGTGCTGATCCGTGTGGACCGGGGCAGAACAAACGGTCCTAGAAAAGAAGCCGAGGTTGTAAAAATCATCGGAAGAGGCATACAGAATGTGATCGGAACCTATGAAAAAGGAGACGGGTTTGGATTTGTCATTCCGGATGACCGAAAGATCGCAAAGGATATTTTTGTTCCGATGCATGACGCCATGGGCGCAGTGGACGGCAGCAAAGTCGTAGTCGAGATCACGGATTACGGAGACAGTAAAAAATCACCTTCCGGTGTGATCTCAGAAATCCTGGGACATATCAACGATCCCGGAAGCGATATTATCACAGTGGTGCGGAGCCACGATCTGCCGGTGGATTTTCCGGATGACGTTATGGATTTTCTGCTTTCCGTACCGGATGAGGTCTTGGAAGAAGAGAAAAAAGAAAGGCGCGACTTCCGTATGCTGGATACCGTAACGATAGACGGGGAAGATGCGAAAGATCTGGACGACGCTATCACGCTTACTTATGAGGACGGTATTTATCATCTGGGCGTCCATATCGCGGACGTCACCCATTATGTAAGAGAAAAATCACCGCTCGATAAAGAGGCTTTGAAGCGGGGAACCAGCGTATATCTGGTGGATAAAGTGATCCCAATGCTTCCTCACAAACTTTCCAACGGAATCTGTTCATTAAACGCTGGGTGTGACAGACTTACTCTTTCCTGTCTGATGGATATCGATGAAAGCGGAAAAGTAATTTCCCATGAGATCTGTGAAGGCGTGATATGCGTAAATGAGCGGATGAATTATACGGATGTTAATAAAATGCTGACAAATGCTGAGGACGCCCCGTATGACAGGTATCGGACACTGCTGCCTATGTTTGAGCGGATGCTTTCGCTTTCCCAGCTCATCCGCGAACGAAGAAAGAAACGGGGTTCTATCGATTTTGATATACCGGAGGCTAAGATCATTGTAGATAAGAACCATAAACCGGTTGATATTACAGAGCATGAGAGAAATGCGGCGACAAAGATCATCGAAGATTTTATGCTGATGGCAAATGAAACGATCGCAGAGGATTATTTCTGGCAGGAAATTCCGTTTGAATACCGGACGCATGATACACCGAATGAAGAAAAGGTGGAGGCTTTGGCTTATTTTATACGGAATTTCGGACTTTATTTTAAAGTGGGCAGGGAAAAAATCCACCCGAAGGAATTTCAGAAGCTGCTGGATAAGATTGAAGGACAGCCGTATGAGGCTATGATCAGTAAAATGACGCTCCGCACCATGCAGCAGGCGCGGTATTCTACAGAATGTACCGGACATTTCGGACTTGCCTGCAAATACTATTGTCATTTTACTTCCCCGATCCGGCGTTATCCGGATCTTCAGATTCACAGGATCATCAAGGAAAATCTGCATGGGGAGCTTACGGAAGAACGGAGGAAGCATTACCGGAGACTGCTTCCGAAGGTTGCGGAGGATAATTCCATCAAGGAGCGCAGAGCCGAAGAAGCGGAGCGGGATGTTGTGAAGTTAAAGGAAATCGAATATATGTCCGAGCATATCGGTGAAGAATTTGACGGGATCATTTCCGGATTTACCGCGTCCAATATTTTCGTAGAACTTCCGAATACAGTCGAGGGAGCCGTAAATGTGTCAAATATTACGGACGACAATTACTTCTATCACGAAGCGGAATATGCTATGATAGGAGAAAGAACCGGAAGGAAATTTTCTCTGGGAGACAATGTACGGATCCAGGTTCTGAAATGCGATAAAGTAAGCCGTATGATCGATTTTATCTTTGTGGAAAAAGAGGAATAAATAATGGCAAAGGAAAAGGGAAGCCGGATCATTGCAAATAATAAAAAGGCTTACCATGATTATTTTATAGAAGAAAAATTTGAGGCGGGCATATCCCTTGCGGGTACGGAGGTAAAGTCCCTGCGGCAGGGAAGCTGCAGCATAAAAGAAGCCTTTATCGGTATCGAGCGCGGGGAGATTTTCATTTATCATATGCATATCAATCCATATGAAAAGGGAAATATATTTAATAAGGATCCGCTGCGTACCCGGAAACTTTTGCTGCACCGTTCGGAGATCAATAAGCTGATCGGTAAGCAGAAGGAAAAGGGCTATACCATTGTTCCGCTTCAGGTATATTTCAAGGAAGGTCTTGTCAAGCTGGAGATCGGACTTGCCAGAGGTAAGAAACTCTATGACAAGCGGGAGGATATTGCTAAACGGGATATGAAACGGGAAGCAGAACGTGATTTCAAAGTCAGGAATTTGGGATAAGCGGGAATTACTACTTGATTTTCCCCTGCATTTTGTTTTACAATAGGCTAGATTTAATTTTTTATGTACGAGGTATGATAAGATGAGTCAGGCAAAGGTCGATAAATATAAGAAGGAGAAGAAAAACCGCGCGAAGATCATGAAGCGGCAGAGGATAAAAAAATACGTTACAGTATTTGTAGTCGCAGTTTTGCTGGGCGGTCTTTTGGGAATCCCGATCGGTAAGAAAGCATATAAAATGAGTGTTGAGAAAGCAAATGCCAACCGTATGGTATCGGCTTTGGAATATGATACATGGTTCCGTCATTACTGGGTTGAAAACTATTCCGACCTTTATGCAGGCGCTGCTCTGGCAACAGAAGGCGACGCGGAAGCAGAAAGCGACACAGTAAATGAGGAACTTGATGAAGAAAACACACCGGAAGGAGAAACATCCGGTGACGCCACGACATCTGAGGAGTCTGCGGAATAATAGATGAATCAGGGGTTGTACTGGTTTCGACGGGAATTTAGAAATTATGGAAGCCATTCGTGGACTAGGACCACGTAAAAACTTAGACTTAAATATAAACGCAGACAAAGAATTAGCGTTCGCTGCTTAATTAAAGCAGCTGTCAGCCCCGGTCTTTCCGCAGACTGAGGATCTGGCACCGACTTTGCGGAGCCCTCTTACGCCTAAGCTTTGCGGCGTAAGAAGATTTATGAAGCTACTGAATGCATAAGCCTGTCGGTGGGCGTATGCAGGAGGGAATGTCAAAACACAGACTGTAATGGGAGATGCCATAATGGAAGAGTTTTCGGACGCGGGTTCGATTCCCGCCAGCTCCATTTTTATTTTCGGGCAGCAAGAAAACGGATCAGATTTTTTGCATAGTCCTGCAGGGATGAGGAATCTCCCAGAAATTTATCATCGATCTCGATGTAAGAAACCGAATCCTTTGCGGAAAGGCGGAAGCCTTCCCTGAGATTTAAGTTAAACTGCGGAATGAAATGACCGTACCGACGGGTATAGCAGTTTTCTTTGGTTGCTTTTTCGAAAGGCTCTGACATGGTCTTTGCCAGACTTTTATGGTAGGCTTCGTCAAGCTCCGGATAATAATCATAATTTTTATGATCCGGAAAGAAATATTTCAACTCGCCGGAAAAAACAGGAACCGAAAGAACGCCGGAAGAATTGTAAAGATTGATCCGGACTCCCTCATAGGAAAAAGTCAGAGGGAAAAGCAGCGGATGCCGGAGAAAGATCTGCATATTCAGGAAAAGGGTTCCGCTTTTATCTGTATCGCAGGAAAGCTCCGCAATTTCAAATCCGCCTTCCATCAGAGCCGGAACGGCTAAGATAGAAGAAAGGTAATACATACCTTCCATATCATCTCTGTTATGTTGTAATAACAGGGATTTTTCATGTTCGCCCTGAAAGACAAGAAACTGTTTATATATGCCGATCAATTCACCGCCGTTATAAAGGTCGATCCGGTTCAGACCGAAAGATTTCTCAATGGTTTTCTGTTTAAGGTTTGGAAGCCCGAAAAGCGTCTTATATGGGCGTATCATTTTATATAGGTCGATTGATTGGATCTCTGCCGGAAACTCCGGAATACCGGCGTCATACATTCGGTTCAGAATTTCAATCCTTTTTTTTACAAAGGGAATGTCGAAAGTATCGCCGTTAAAGTGCAGCAAATAGCGGCGGCCGGAAAGAAAGGACAGGAATATTTTCAGTATTTCTGCCTCGGAGCGTCCGTCCTGATTAAAAAACTGTGTGATATGCCAGCCGTCGGAATCCTTGTAATTGATACCGATCAGATAAATCTTTGTGTTGGCGGGAGAAAGCCCCGTAGTCTCGATATCGAACATGAGCACCTGATCCCATGGATAGAATTCTTCCAGACGGTTATGGTATAAAATTTTGTCATCCGATATGATCTCGTCTATTCGCAGCATACTTTCTTCCTCCTTTAAAACAACATTGTATCACAAAATTCGCAGATTTTATGTATAAAAACATAAAAATATCACCAATAAATTGCGTGGAAACAGATTTTAAGTGTTGAAAGAATTGGAAAATATGATATAATTCACTATAGAAATCTATGTATGGAGGGCAAGAAGCAATATGATACAACCACTTGACATTAAGACGCAGTCATTTAAAAAGGGCTTGTTCGGTTATAAAACTACAGATGTAGATTCATTTAAGGATACCGTATATCGTGCTTATGATGAAGTATATACTGAGAATACAAAACTGACAGAGCAGGTAAAGAGACTGAACGCCGTAATTGAAGAAAACAGACTGAAGATTTTTGAGATGGAAAATCAGATTGAGAAGTCCGAAAATGTATCGCGTTATGACGATACATCCGACACAAAGCAGTCTAAGATCATTATTGACGAAGCACAGAGAACAGCCGCTGAGATCATTGCAAAGGCAAAAGAAGAAAGTGATAAGATTTTGAAAGCGGCAAAGGGCGAGTCGGTTAAGACCGCACCGAAAGCGGAACCAAAACCGGAGCCTGCTAAGAAAGCGGAACCGGAACCGGAGAAATCCTCCGCAGCTTCCAAGTTCTTCAAGAATGCAGATGATACATCTGCTGCAAACTCTGATGATGATGAAATCTTTGTCGGAGAAATTGAAGATAACAGAAAACCGAACAAGATGATGATCGGTGACGGAGAAGAGGACGAAGAAGCAGATTTCGAATTCCTGTAAATCGACGAAAATGCACACAGCGGCTCGTTTGTATGACATCGGGTCGCTGAACTTTATTCCGGACAGAATGAAACGGAGGTTTGCATGTTATCTTACATAAAAGGAACATTGGAATACATCGGAGAAGATTTTGTGATCTTGGAAAATCAGGGAATCGGTTTTCGAATCCAGACGTCCCAGAATGTTCTGAAACGTCTGCCCGAACTCCATGATACCGTACAGCTTTTCACACACATGTATGTCAGGGAGGACGAGATAAGCTTATTCGGCTTTCTCAGCCGGGACGAGGTGCAGATATTCCTTTTGCTTATCGGTATCAGCGGTATCGGTCCAAAGGCGGCTCTGGCGATTCTTTCCTGTCTTACAGCGGATGAATTACGGATAGCAGTTCTGTCACAGGATCATAAAGCAATTTCCAAGGCAAACGGCGTGGGGACAAAAACAGCGCAGCGTGTAGTCATGGAGCTCAAAGATAAGATTAAAATGGACGATTTATATGGCGGTTCTGCTGTCATGGATGATTATGGTGATGAAACGGCTGCCGCAGATAATATATCGGAAGCTGCCCTTGCGCTTACGGCGCTTGGATATTCCAATGTAGCGGCGCTTCGTGCCGTAAAAAAAGTACAGGGCGCAGAACAGATGACCGTAGAAGAGGTTCTGAAGGCTGCTTTGAAAGTGATTTAGGATGGATATGGGATGGAACAGAGAATCATAAAAGCGGATATTATTCCGGAAGAGGACCGGACGGAAGCAGGACTGCGGCCGACCTCTCTTGCAGAATATATCGGACAGGAAAAGGCGAAGAAGAATTTAAAAGTTTTCATCGAAGCCGCTAAAAAAAGAAAAGAAAGTCTGGACCATGTTCTTTTGTACGGACCTCCCGGACTGGGAAAGACGACGCTTGCGGGTATCGTGGCGCAGGAAATGGGGGTAAACTTAAAGATTACCTCCGGACCGGCGATTGAAAAACCGGGAGAGCTTGCGGCAATCTTGAACAATCTGTCCTTAAATGATGTGTTATTTATTGACGAGATCCACCGTCTGAATAAACAGGTGGAAGAAGTACTTTATCCTGCCATGGAGGATTTTGCGATTGATATTATGATCGGAAAAGGACAGGGTGCCCGTTCTATCCGGCTGGATCTGCCGCGGTTTACACTGATCGGTGCGACTACCAGAGCAGGTATGCTGTCGGCGCCGCTGAGGGACCGTTTCGGTGTCGTGGACCGGCTGGAGTTTTATAATGTGAGCGAGCTTATGCTGATCTTGCTCCGGTCTGCCAAGGTACTGGGTGTTGCGCTTGACGAAGAAGGCGCGTTGGAGATTGCGAAGCGTTCCAGAGGGACTCCGCGAATTGCAAACAGGCTGTTAAAACGGGTGCGGGATTTCGCACAGGTTGAACATCAGGGCGGAATCGATTATAATGTAGCAAAAGAAGCGCTGAACAAGCTGGATGTGGACAGCGCCGGACTGGATCAGACCGACCGCCACATTTTAGATACCATTATTTATAATTTTAACGGAGGGCCTGTCGGACTGGATACGCTGTCAGCAGCGATCGGAGAAGATCCCGGCACGCTGGAGGAAGTCTATGAACCGTATCTTATCAAGAACGGTTTTATTAACCGGACGCCGCGAGGCAGGGTTGTAACAGAACTTTGCTACCGGCATTTCGGATTGGAACATATGTTAGAAAACGGAGAATAAAAGGAGAGTTATGAAATGGCGCAGAAGATTGACATACCGGTTGTGATAAACGGCAAGGTTTATACATTGAGCGGTTACGAAGGCGAAGATTATCTGCAGAATATTGCAACTTACATCAACAGCAAGATTTCCGAATGTAAGACATCCGAGCAGTACCGGAGGATGAATTCGGAATATCAGGGAGTTCTGCTTGCTTTGAATATTGCCGATGATTACTTTAAGGCAAAGAGCAGAGCGGACGAAGTGGCAAAGGATGATACCGAGAAAGAGCAGCAGCTCTATGACCTGCGTCATGAAGTGATCGAAGCGCAGATCAAGCATGAGGCGGCGTTAAAGCTGGTTGAGGAATACAAGGAACAGGTAAACGCCCTTCAGCGGAAGATCGTGCAGTTAGAGGCAGAAAAGGACAGAAATAATGACAAATAAAATCGAGGTACTTGCACCCTGCGGTACGTTAGATTCTTTTTATGCGGCGGTAAATGCAGGCTGTGACGCCTGCTATCTTGCCGGAACCATGTTTGGAGCCAGAGCGTATGCGGGTAATTTTGATCCCGAAACGCTGCTCCGCGTCATTCGTTATGCCCATATGCATAGCGTGAAAGTATATCTTACGATCAATACTTTATTAAAAAATTCCGAATTTTCCCAGTTGTATGAATTTCTCTTTCCGCTGTATCAGAATGGTCTGGATGCGGTTATCATACAGGATCTGGGCGTCTTATCATTTGTAAAAAGAGAATTTCCGGATCTTTCCATTCATTGTAGTACACAAATGAATATCTGTTCCTCTTACGGCGCGGCATATGCGAAAAATTGCGGCGCTTCCCGTATTGTTACGGCAAGGGAACTCTCCTTGAAGGAGATACAAAACATCAAAGAAACTGTAGATATAGAGGTGGAAACCTTTGTTCATGGAGCGATGTGTTTCTGTTACAGCGGGCGGTGCCTGCTCAGTTCTATGGCCGGCGGAAGGAGCGGTAACCGGGGAATATGCGCCCAGCCGTGCAGAAAACAATATAACGGAAAATATGAAATGTCCATGAAGGATATGTGCGCTTTGAAATATGTTCCGGCGCTGATCGAAGCAGGCGTGGATTCTCTTAAGATCGAAGGCAGAATGAAAAACGAGTATTATACCGCCGCCTGCGTGGAAGCTTACCGGACTATGGTATGTGACTATTATGACGGAAATTTCTCGGAAGAAAAGGCGGAAGCGTATCAGAAACGCCTGCTGGATATTTTTAACCGCGGCGGTTTTACGGAAGGTTATTTCTTTATGAGAAATGACAGCAGTATGCGTGATATATATCATCCGGGAAATCAGGGACTGAAAGTAGGAAACGTGGAACAGGTATCGGATGGCGGAGTCTGTTTTACGGCATTGGAACCGATTTATAAGCAGGATGTATTTTCCATCCGTACAAAGGATAAAGAGGAAGTGGAATTTACATCAGGAATCTCTGCCGATAGCGGAGAATCCGTCTTTCTCCGCGTACCGAACGGAAGAAAGATCAAGAAAAACGACGAAATATTCCGCACGAAATGTTTGAAGCTTCTGAACGAAATTGATGAAGATCTGATAAAAAAGGAACGAAAGATACCGGTTGATATGCACGTAATCCTTGCCGTTGGAAAACCCGCAGAACTTACACTTTCCATGACCTGCTTCGGAGAGAAGATTGAAAGCCGTACAACAGGGGAAACAGTGGGTGCGGCGGAAAATCAGCCGATCACAAAAGATGTAGTTCTGGAAAAAATTACGAAGCTGGGAAATACGGATCTTAAACCGGAACGGATAGAAATTGAGCTTGAAAACGGCGCATTTCTTCCTGTTTCAGCCATAAACCGTCTGCGCCGCAGGGCGCTGGAGGAACTGGAAGAAAAATGCGCGGAACGGTTCCGCCGGACAGGTTTCATGAAATCACAAGAAGAAATCAATGAAATATTAAGAATTTTCCCTTATCATAAAAAAGGAGAAAAGAAGTTCCGCATATCCCTGCAGAATAAAGAACAGGCAGAGGCTCTTTTGGATTGTATAAAAACCGGGATCCACGTAGACGCTGTTTATCTGGAAGCCATGAATATGACGGAGGACGTATACTTTTCTCTGGCTGATAAGTTCCGGAGTCTGGGAACGAAGATTTTTCTAAATCTTCCTTATATCTTTCGGGAGGATGGAAAATTAAATGATGATGAGATAAGCCGTCTTATTTTAGCGACGGATGGATTTCTGATAAGAAATATCGATATGTTTCAATATATGTTGGCGCACCCGGAAATATCCGATCAGAAAGAGTGGGTGCTTGCCGCTTCCCTTTACGCCTACAATGATCATGCTGTCCGTCATTTTTCGGATGTCGCAAAGCAGCATACGGCTCGTCTTGTCTTTGACCTGCCAAGGGAACTGAATCAGCGGGAATTATCCGAACTGTCATATCCTGACGAAGAAACGGACATTGAGATGTGCGTTTATGGGAAAGAAGCGCTGATGATAACCGCCCAGTGTCTTTCAGGAGGAAAGGAAAGAACGCTTGAAGACGACCGGAAAAACAGATTTTCCTGTTTTTCCAACTGCAGAATGTGTTATAATATTATTTATAACGGACTGCCGCTTAGTCTGCATAACGCTTTAGACCGGTTCGCGAAGATCCGGCTGGACTTTACGAATGAGTCGGATGAAGAACTGAAGGAAACGGTTACCGGTTTTTATCATAGCTTTTTCCGGGGCAGACCGTATCAGCCTGCGGCTTATACAACCGGACATTATAATCGGGGAATACAGTAATGGTAAATATTATTTGTGAAATTTCAAAATATCTGGTGTTGATCCTCATGGCGCTTTATACCGTGAAATGTTTTTCCTATTTTACGGCGGAGGATACTGCTTCCAGAAATAAGAACCTGAATAAGCAGATCGTTTACATTTTTCTGATACATTTCTTTTGTTTTATGATCCTGTTTCTTCGGCTGCAGAATGTAAAAATCCTGTATTTTTACGGCGCGCAGATCGTGGTGGCGATC
>CANRMC010000024.1 GCA_947631605.1 uncultured Lachnospiraceae bacterium | reverse complement strand
TTTTCCGGAAAAGGATCTCATCCGGAACGATACCCTTTAAGGCGTGGCGGAGAAGATGTTTCTCCTGATTTTCCTGATATTTATATTCCCATGGAACGTTAAACACATAATCAACGATCCTATGGTCGGCAAGCGGAACTCTTGCTTCCAGACCGGAACGCATGGAAGTCCGGTCCATACGGTCGAGAAGCGTCTGCATGAACCAGCGGATATTTAGGTAGCCGATCCTCCGCCGCTTGGTTTCCATTTCGTTTTCCCACGGCAGGACATTGATCTCACTGATACTGTTATAGTATGCATTTTTCAGATAGTCTTCCATATGCAGGGATTCCGTAACTTCTTTCTTCAAAAGACCGGTTCGGAAGGAAAAATTGATGATCCATGGGAAATATTCCGCCGAGATCAGATCGCTCCGGTAAAACCATGGATAACCGCCGAAGATTTCATCCGCACATTCCCCTGTCAGGACAACTTTATGTTTTTCGGAAACCTTCCGGCAGAAGAAAAGAAGAGAGGAGTCCACATCCGCCATGGTCGGCAGACATCTGGAGTCTACGGATTCGTATAAGAGGTCTGCTAAGGACTCATGATCACATTCCAGATAAATATGGTTCGAACCGACATAATCCTTCATAATATCCACGTACGGACGGTCCTGGGAAGGCTGGAAGGAATTGGACTGGAAATATTTGCTGTTATCCGTATAGTCAAACGAATAGGTGTCCAAAGTCTTTCCTTCTTTTTTCAGATAATAGGAACATACGGACGTTACGATCGAGGAATCAATTCCGCCGGAGAGAAATGTGGCGATCGGGACGTCGGAGATCATCTGCCGCCGGATACTGTCTGTCACTAAATGCCTTGTCTTTTCCAGCGTTTCCTCGTAGGAATCGGTATGTTCTCTGGAAATTATCCTGTAGTAAAACTCCCGATGGAAAATACCTTTGGAAATCGTGATATATTCACCGGGCTTTACTTCCTGAATTCCTTTAAATACGCCGCAGCCCGGCGTTTTGGACGGACCGAGCGTAAAAATCTCATTTAAGCTTCGGTTGTCGATTTCCGGTTTGATGATCCGGTCCGTAAAAAGCGTATCGATCTGTGAGGCAAAGTATACGGTATCTCCCTGTCTGGAAAAATAAAGCGGTTTTACGCCGAAATGATCCCGAACCAGATAAAGGATATCTTTTCCTTCGTCATAGATTGCAAAAGCAAAAATCCCGTTCAACATCCGAAGACAGTCCGTGCCGTATCTTATGTACATTCTGAGGACCACCTCCGTATCGGAAGTCGTTTCAAAAGAGATACCGTCCTTTATAAGTTCCCGTTTCAGCTCCGGCATATTATACAGCTCTCCGTTATAGATGATGTGGTACCGGACTTCGTTTTCCGTCACCGTGATCGGCTGATGTCCTGTCAGAAGGTCGATAATGGAAAGCCTTGCGTGGGCAAGACAGGCATGATCGGTTACCAGAGTTCCGTCGTCATCCGGACCGCGTCTCTGCATGGAAGCGATCATATCAGAAAGCAGCGTAGAGCAGTAGGTGTTCTTTTCCGTATAGTTTTCGTAGGGATTAAAAAAACCCGCGATTCCGCACATAAAAAATCACCTGTTTTGGCTTTTATCCTATTCTATGCAGAATACGGGGATTGTTGAAAAATAAGAGGACGAAAGAATTTCCTTTTCGTTCTTTCGCCCTCTTGGAATGAAATTATATGATCTTATCTGCCATTTCCAGAAGCATTTTTTCTGTCTTATCCCATCCCAGACACGGATCCGTGATGGATTTTCCGTAACAGCCGCCGTCAACCGGCTGGTTTCCGTCTTCGATATAGCTTTCCACCATGACGCCTTTTACCATGTCATGGATATCCTTGGAATGCTGGCGGGAGAGCAGGACTTCTTCCACAATACGCGGCTGCTGATCCCATTTCTTGCCGGAGTTGTTATGGTTTGCATCTACGATACAGGCAGGGTTTTTCAGATTTGGGAAACTCTGATAACTCTCGACGAGGCGCATAAGGTCGTCATAATGATAATTCGGAATGGAATTTCCGTGCTTGTTCAGCCCTCCACGCAGGATACAGTGCGTCAGGTCGTTTCCGGAGCTTGTGCACTGGTGTCCGGCATAGCAGAAGGTCTGGGAATTCTGTCCTGCGACACAGGAATTCATCATGACCGTAAAGTCGCCGCTGGTCGGGTTTTTCATACCGACCGGCACATCCATGCCGCTGGAGATGAAGCGGTGCTGCTGGTCCTCAACGCTTCGCGCGCCGATTGCAACATAGGAGAGAATATCGTCGACATATTTCCAGTTTTCTGTATATAACATTTCATCGGCGGCTGTCATTCCGGTTTCCCGGATGGCGTGGATATGCATTTTTCGGAGTGCATATAAGCCTTCCACCATATTTGCGTCCATCAGAGGATCCGGCTGATGAAGGATACCTTTGTAGCCGGTTCCGTTGGTTCTCGGTTTACCGGTATAAATACGCGGAATGATAAGTATTTTATCCCTGATCTTTTCCTGTACCCCTGCAAGTCTTGTCAGATAGTCTAAAACAGCGGTTTCATTATCAGCGGAGCAAGGTCCGATGATAAAGATAAATCTATTATCTTCGCCGGTAAAGATTTTCCGGATCTCAGCATCTCTTTCCCGCTTAATGGCTGCAAGCTCTTCTGTCATTGGAAAGTCATTTTTCACTTCAGTCGCAGAAGGAAGCTTTTTTACAAATGTGATACTCATGTTACGTCCTCCTTTTCGTATGCGTTTGCGGTCGTTTTCGCAAAACCTGTTCTATTATAAAGGAAATGCGTGTATTAGTAAAGCAAAATGAAAAATAAAATAATAAATAGGCTTCTTGTATCATAAGATAAATTAAATATAGGAATTGGACGAAAGTAAGATAGGAAGGATGGGGGAAATATGAAAGGAAAGATATTAAAAAAAATATTGGCAATTCTCACAGTATTTAGTATTATTATCTGTAGCAGCCACGCGGTATATGCGGAGCCGGCGGAAACCAGTCAGGATGTACTGGCACTGCAGTCGGAATCAGTCATACTGATTGAAGCAAAAACAGGTACGGTACTCTATGAGAAAAATCCGGACGAGAGATTAAAACCGGCGTCTGTTACGAAGATCATGACGCTTCTTTTGATCTTTGAAGAGATCGACAGCGGCAGAATGAGTCTGGACGATACTGTTACAGTGACGGAGCATGCGGCGTCCATGGGCGGTTCCCAGTGTTTTTTTGAACAGGGCGAACAGCAGACGGTACGGGATATGATCAAGTGTATCGAAGTATCCTCCGGAAATGACGCGGCGGTTGCCATGGCGGAGCATATCGCAGGCAGCGAGGAAGCGTTTGTTCAGCGCATGAATGAAAAAGCACAAGAGCTTGGCATGGTAAATACCACATTTGTCAATGCCTGCGGACTGGATGCGGATGGACATCTTACGACCGCAAGGGATATTTCCCTGATGTCTGCCGAGCTTATTAATAAGCATCCGGATATTTTTGATTATTCAACGATCTGGATGGATTCTATTATACATAAAACGGCAAGAGGAGAATCCGAATTCGGTCTGGCAAATACCAATAAATTTTTGAACCAGTATACTGGCGCCAACGGCTTAAAGACCGGATTCACCAGCGAGGCAGGATACTGTATGTCAGCGACCGCGAACCGGAACGACATTCAGTTGATCGCAGTCATCATGAAGGCGGAAACGAAGGAAATTCGAAATTCCGAAGCCGGAAAACTTCTGGATTACGGGTTCGCAAAGTGTCAGGTTTATACGGATACGCAGGTGTTGGAGGGACTCCCGGAGATTCCGGTGGAGAGAGGAACCAAGGACTATGTCAAAAACCGGAATATTGAAGAATATACCCTGGTTCTGATTGACGAAGATAAAAACAGTATTACAAAGTCTTTTGAAATCGCACCGGATTTGAAAGCGCCTATTACGAGCGGTGATACGGTTGGAAAAGTTGTTTACAGGATCGACGACCGGATAATCGGCGAAGTTCCGATCCTCTCGGATGAGAATATACCGGAAATATCATTCCTATATAGTTTGAAATACATAAAATCCAAGTTTCTGATCGGGGGAAACAAATGAAACTCTTTTTGATAATCAGTATCATAGTTCTCGTTCTTTTGCTTGTTGTGATATTGGAAAGCAGGCGGGAGATCAGCCGCATTAAAATTTCGGAATATGAGATAAGGTCTCCGAAACTGCCTCCTGCCCTGAATGGAAAGTCGCTGGTATTTTTTTCGGATTTTCACAACGCAGGCGGGGGAAAGTACAATCAGAAGATCATACAGATGATTAAAAAAATAGATCCGTTATGTGTTCTGATCGGCGGCGATATGATCGTCGGAAGAGAAGGCGTGTCTACGGAGGCTTCTTCCTCCCTTCTGAACGGCATTGCTCATGATTATCCGGTCTATTACGGAATCGGAAACCATGAAAGAAGGGTTTCGAATCATACGG
The DNA here is from genome assembly GCA_947631605.1 of uncultured Lachnospiraceae bacterium. Lineage (GTDB taxonomy): Bacteria > Bacillota > Clostridia > Lachnospirales > Lachnospiraceae > CANRMC01. The sequence goes on along the minus strand of CANRMC010000024.1, from coordinate 20,110 downwards.
AGATTTTCGGCACTCTCTGGGAGGATTACCGAAAAAATCTTGATCCTGCGATTTGCATACTGGAAGATACCAATATCCTGCTACAGTACAGTGATGCGGCATTACGGATTTACGGACTTGATCTGGATCGGTTTTATTATAAACGCTTCTTTGTTCAGGACATGGATACGGATTATCTGAACAAAAAAATGGGCGCCATTGATAAAGAGCATTTTACAATACTTCTTGCCCACAATCCGGACTATTTTCCGGTTTATGAAGCGTGGGGCGCAGATCTTACTTTGTCCGGTCATGTGCATGGCGGAATTATCCGGCTTCCGATCCTTGGCGGAGTGGTTTCCCCGCGTCTCACTTTATTTCCGCGTTATGACAAAGGACTTTATGAAAGAAACGGAAGAAAGATGATTCTTTCCGGCGGTCTCGGACAGCACTCTATTCCGGTACGTATCGGGAATCTGCCGGAGATTGTTCAGATTCATCTGAAGAACGATAAATAAGAAGGAATTACGAGAAGGAATTACGAATGGAAGAAACGGATAATTTTGAACCCTTTGTGGACGAAGCTGCGTTCGCAAACCAACATAGGAAAAGGCGTGTAAGATACATTGTGTTATTCTCCGTTCTGGCTTTTTTTGCAGCTGGATATTTGATAATGACAGCGGTATTTCATTTCTGCTTTCTTCCGAATACGGTCATAAACGGTCAGAATGTTTCTTTTCAGACCGTGAAGCATGCTTCCCGAAAACTGGAGGATCTGAATGACTCTTATTCGCTCCATATTTACTTCCGGAACGGGGAGGCAGTGATCCGGAAAGATGATATCGGACTAATTGCGGATTCAAAACCGGCGCTATCAGAGGTGAAGAAGTCCCAGAATCCGTTTTTATGGTTTCTCTTTTTCAAAAATGAGCCATATGTGATCGAGTATGAGGTCTCTTATAATGAAGAACATTTAAAAAATCTCTGTGACGGGCTTTCTTATCTGGATGAAGAAAAAATGAAGGAGCCGGAGGAACCGGTGATTAAAATAGAAAACCGGAAGGCGGTCTGTATGGAGGGAGATCCGGGGACAAGCATTGACTTAACTAAATTTTATGACTGCCTGAAAAATGCGCTTTCTCATCTGGATTCCGAATTGCAGTTAGAAGAAGAAGGCTGTTACAGGGAGGCGGAATATACCGCTTTTTCACCGGAAGTAGAAGAAGCGCTTTCTGTTATAAACCGGTATCTAAGCAGCAGGATCACCTACGAATATGATGTTACGAATTTTACAGTCCAGCCGGAAGATATATTTGACATGATAGAAATTGATGATTCTTATCACTGTGTTTTGGAAAAAAGCAGGATAAGGACCTATCTGGAGGATTTTTCCGGAGAACACGATACATATGGCACCGATCGTTCTTTCACAACGCATGACGGATATTCGATCACAGTGACCGGAAAGAAATACGGCTGGCTCATGGATATCGAAACCGAAACCGACGCGTTGTATAATGATATTAAAAACGGCTCTGTTGTCAGCCGTCCGCCTGCTTTTACAGAAACCGGCTATGTATATAAAAAAGGAAATGATATCGGAAAGACATATGCGGAGGTCGACCTTACCGCGCAGCATATGTATCTCTATAATAACGGTATGCTGGTTTTTGAAAGCGATTTTGTTTCCGGCTGTACGAATAAAGGAAGGGGAACGCCGGGCGGACTGTACTGCGTGAAATATAAATCCCGAAATGCCGTTCTCCGCGGCGAAGACTATGAAACGCCGGTTTCCTACTGGATGCCGTTTAACCGCGGGATCGGGTTCCATGACGCAGACTGGAGAGGCGCATTTGGCGGTAATATTTATATTACAAACGGTTCGCATGGCTGTATCAATCTTCCGGTATCGAAAGCAAGGGAGCTATATAATCTGATCGAGGCAGGCGTTCCGGTCGTCTGTTATTGGAGGTAACGGAATGAGTAGTATATATCTTAAATTGCAGAATGCCTATGAGAGCATACAGGGAAAAATACCGTTTACGCCGAAAGCGGCTCTTGTGCTTGGCTCCGGTCTGGGTGATTTTGCCGTACAGACGGATATTTCTGCCGCGATCAGCTATAAAGAGATTCCGGATTTTCCGGTTTCTACGGTTGAGGGACATAACGGAAGGTTTATTTTCGCAAAGATCCATGATATACCTATGGTTATGATGCAGGGCAGGGTTCACTACTATGAAGGTTATTCCATGCAGGATGTCGTTATGCCAATTCGTCTCATGAAGATGATGGGAGCAGACATTCTGGTTCTTACAAACGCAGCCGGAGGAATTGACAGGAATTTCAAATCGGGAACTCTGATGATGATCACTGACCAGATTTCTTCGTTTGTTCCGTCGCCGCTCGTCGGAGAAAATTTATCGGAGTTTGGGACAAGATTTCCGGATATGACGGAAATCTACAGCAAACGCTTGCGCGTATTATTGAAATCCGCCGCCAAATCTCAGAATATACCGCTTTCAGAGGGCGTATATCTTCAGACTACGGGGCCGAATTATGAATCCCCGGCCGAGATCCGTATGTTTGAAAGCATGGGAGCGTCTGCCGTAGGAATGAGCACCGCCTGCGAAGCGGTTGCGGCAAAGCACGCAGGCTTTGAAATCTGCGGCGTTTCCTGTATTACCAATATGGCAAGCGGGATCGGTTCCGGTGAACTGAAACATGATGAGGTGCAGGAGACGGCAAATAAGGTGCAAAAGCAATTTTCTGCACTGATTGATACGTTCTTTCTCAATCTTTCCAAAGAGGAGGATTTCATATGAAGGTAATCATCTATACGGACGGTTCTGCGAGAGGAAATCCCAACGGTCCCGGCGGTTATGGGACAAGACTGGAATATACGGATACCAACGGAAACCTTCATGTAAGGGAGTATTCGGCAGGATATGTAAAAACTACAAACAACCGGATGGAACTTATGGCAGCCATTGCCGGTCTGGAAGCTTTGATAAAACCATGTGATGTAGACCTATATTCCGATTCCCAGTACCTTGTCCGGGCGTTCAACGATCACTGGATAGATAACTGGATCAAAAAAGGCTGGAAACGGGGAAAAAATTCACCGGTATTAAACGTTGACCTTTGGAAGCGGCTTTTAAAAGCAAAGGAAATGCATAATGTCCGCTTTATCTGGGTGAAAGGCCATGATGGAAATCCGGGAAACGAGCGCTGCGACCAGCTTGCAACTGCGGCAGCGGATGGCGACAATTTACTGATAGACGAGGGACTGAACAATGAATAAAAAACAATTCAGAGAATTGACAGAAAATAGAATATTAGTGCTGGACGGAGCAACAGGCAGCAACCTTATGGAACGCGGAATGCCGCTTGGCGTATGTCCGGAAAAATGGATCTTGGAACATCCGGAGGTCATTATGAAGCTGCAGGCGGAATTTATTTCCGCAGGTTCTAATATTATTTATGCCCCGACCTTTACCTGTAACCGGATAAAACTTGCCGAATATCATCTGGAGAAGGAAACGATCCGTATGAATCGGGAGCTTGTCGCGCTTTCCAGACAGGTGATCGCGGCGAATAATCACCGCGGATATGTCGCCGGTGATATGACTATGACCGGAAGACAGCTTTATCCGATCGGCGACCTTTCTTTTGAAGACCTGGTTTCCGTCTATCGGGAGCAGGCATCGGCGCTTTATGAAGCCGGCGTTGACCTGATTGTGATAGAAACTATGATGAGCCTTCAGGAGTCAAGAGCCGCCCTGATCGCAGTCCGTGAAGCGGCTCCGGAGCTTCCCGGACGGGAAAAGCCTGTACGGAACTTCGCCGGAGACGGCTGTTACGGTATTGCAGGGACTTGGGGCGGATGCCGTCGGACTCAACTGTTCGACCGGACCGGAGCAGATGATCGATCTTGTAAGAAGAATGAAAGAATATGCCGCAGTTCCGGTATTTGCCAAACCGAATGCGGGTATGCCGGAACTGATCGGCGGAAAATCCGTTTATACCATGAAACCGGAACAGTTTGCGGATTATGGCAGACAGCTCGTTCTTGCGGGCGCATCGATCGTAGGCGGCTGCTGCGGTTCCAGTCCGGAACATATCAAAGCATTAAAGCACGCCGTAAGAAATATGGAACCGCCGGAAATTCAGCCGGCCGCGCCGAGGGTTCTTTCTTCGGAGCGGAAGATCCAGCCGATTCCTTTGGACGGACCGTTTCTTGTCGTGGGAGAAAGGATCAATCCGACCGGAAAGAAAAAGCTGCAGCAGGAATTACGGGAGGGTTCCCTTGATCTGGTATGTGAAATGGCGGCAGCGCAGCAGGAGGCCGGAGCAAAAGTATTAGATATCAATATGGGAATGAATGGTATTGACGAAAAGGAAATGATGCGGAAAACCATTTATGAGGTGACGCAGGTTTCGGACCTTCCGTTATGTATTGATTCCAGCCATGTAGATATTATGGAAGACGCCCTCCGTATCTATCCGGGCAGGGCGCTCATCAATTCCGTTTCCTATGAAGAAAAGAAATGCAGACCGCTGTTTCGGATCGCGAAAAAATACGGAGCTATGTGTATTCTGCTCCCGCTTTCCGAAAAGGGACTTCCGGAAACTGCCGATGAACGAAAAGACCTTGTGTCTTTACTCGTAAAAACCGCATTAGAAGAAGGACTTACGATGAATGATCTTGTGGTTGACGGACTTGTTTCCACGGTGGGGGCAAATAAAGAGGCAGCGCTCCATGTGCTGGACACCATTTCTTATTGTCACGACGAACTGAAGCTTCCGACTATCTGCGGACTGTCCAATATTTCCTTCGGACTTCCGGAAAGAATTAACGTAAATACCGCGTTTCTTACGATGGCGATTGCCCGCGGGCTTACCATGGCAATCGCAAATCCGCAGCAGACGCAGCTTATGAATGCAATCTATGCCTCGGATCTTCTTCTTGCCAAAGAAGATGCGGATGATCGATATGTAAAAAATGTGCAGCCGCTTCTTCTTACGGAGAAAGCGACGAATCCCTCTCCTCTGAAAGATCAGCCGCAGCCTGCCGCAGGAGTTTCGGTATCGCCGGTCTATGATTGTGTGATAAACGGAAATAAGCGAGGAATCCGAGATGAGGTTCAGAAACGTCTGGATCAGGGAATATCTCCGAGGGACATTCTTGACAACGAACTGATCCCGGCGATCACCAGAGTCGGAGAGTTGTTCGAAGAAAAAAAATACTTTCTGCCGCAGCTCATATCCGGCGCCAATGCCATGGATGAAGCAATTGCATTACTTACGCCGCTCCTTCAGACTGGAGCAGACAATGAGAAGAAAGGCACGATCGTCTTTGCGTCCGTTGAGGGAGATATCCATGAAATCGGTAAAAATCTGTGTATCCTCATGCTTCGGAATTACGGATATGAAGTGATCGATCTGGGAAAGGATGTTCCGAAAGAGGAGATCATAGATAAGGCAAAGGAATATCATGCGGACATTATCGGTCTTTCCGCCCTTATGACAACAACTATGATGAAGATGAAAGAAGTCATAGAATATGGCAGAAAGATGAAAATAAAGGCAAAGATCATAATTGGCGGCGCCGTTATTTCTCAGAGTTTTGCAGATGAGATCGGAGCAGACGGATATTCCAAAGACGCCAATGAATGTGTAAAACTGGTTCAGCGCCTCCTTCCGTAAAAAGGGTGCAAAAAGCAAAGTGTAAGATATTGACATTGACGTTTTATGTTGCTAAAATAACGGTTAGTGAACTTTTTTGATATTAGCGTTGAAAGGTGGAGAACGATATGAAGAAAATGGTATTATCACTTCTGGTTGACAACACGTCCGGTGTACTAAGCAGGGTTTCAGGAATGTTCAGTCGGAGAGGCTACAACATTGACAGTTTATCTGTCGGCGTGACTGAAAATCCGAAATATTCGAGGATGACTGTTGCCGTCAGCGGCGATGACCGGATTCTCAGTCAGATAAAGAAACAGTTGAACAAACTGGAAGATGTGGTTGATATTACCGAACTGAAAGACGGTTCCTCCGTATGCAGGGAACTGGTTCTTGTAAAAGTAAAAGCCGATATCAGCGAGAGGCAGAAGATCATCCCGATCGCAGATGTATTCCGTGCAAAGGTTGTCGATGTATCGCCGGAGTCTTTGATGATCGAGCTTACCGGTAACAATAGCAAGATTGAAGCATTCATCAATCTCTTGTCCGGATTTACGATTCAGGAGCTTGTAAGAACCGGACTTACCGGACTTGTAAGAGGCTGATCCGATATCTATTACTATATCTCACAGACTTATAGTAATTACATATAATTATTATTTTAAGTTTCAGGAGGAATGAAAAATGGCAAACAAAGAGGCAAGAATTTTCTATCAGGAAGATTGCAATTTATCTTTATTGGAAGGTAAAACAATTGCAATTATCGGTTACGGCAGCCAGGGACACGCGCATGCGCTGAATTTAAAGGATTCCGGCTGTAACGTAATTATCGGACTGTATAAGGGTTCTAAGTCATGGGCAAGAGCTGAGCAGCAGGGCTTTAAGGTTTATACGGCTGCTGAGGCTGCAAAGCTGGCGGACATCATCATGATCCTTATCAATGATGAATTACAGGCAAAATTATATAAGAATGATATTGAGCCAAATCTGGAACCGGGCAATATGCTTATGTTTGCTCATGGTTTTAATATTCATTTCGGATGCATCAAGCCGCCGGCTGATGTAGACGTAACAATGATCGCTCCAAAGGCTCCGGGACATACCGTACGTTCTGAATATCAGGCAGGTAAGGGAACTCCTTGTCTGGTTGCAGTAGAGCAGGATACGACCGGAAAAGCATTGGATCTGGCACTGGCATATGCATTAGGAATCGGCGGTGCAAGAGCCGGCGTTCTTGAAACAACATTCCGTACCGAGACAGAGACCGACCTCTTTGGTGAGCAGGCAGTTCTCTGCGGCGGCGTATGCGCGCTGATGCAGGCAGGTTTTGAAACGCTCTGCGAAGCAGGCTATGATCCGAGAAACGCATACTTTGAATGTATTCATGAGATGAAGCTCATCGTTGATCTGATCTACCAGAGCGGATTTGCAGGCATGCGTTATTCCATTTCCAATACAGCTGAGTATGGCGATTATGTAACAGGACCGAAGCTTATCACAGAGGAAACAAAGAAGACAATGAAGAAGATCCTGAAGGATATTCAGGACGGTTCTTTTGCAAAGGAATTCCTGCTTGATATGTCGGAAGCAGGCGGACAGGTTCACTTCAAGGCTATGAGAAAGCTGGCTGCCGAGCATCCGTCAGAAAAGGTTGGAGAGGAAGTAAGAAAGCTTTACAGCTGGAATAACGAAGAAGATAAACTGATCAACAACTAATGATTTGTGGAGGTATTTTGTTTTATGGTTCAATTAAATAATGTATTTAACAATGAAAACATGAAATGCACCGCACAGGGCGGACAGTATTATATCTATGAGCACCAGACGGATCTTAGTACTTCTCCTTCTTATGCATCCACATCTTATTTCATGCAGAAGATGAATGTAAAGAAGCGTCAGGCACTCTGTGTTTTAAATAATTCCGCAGTGAAGGTGCAGGCAGGCGCTATGCAGTGGCTGACCGGCGCAGTGGAAATGTCTTCCGGAGTATCAGGCGTGGGGAACCTGTTCGGTAAGATGGTAAAAGGCGCAGTTACCGGTGAATCCGCAGTAAAGCCTGTATATCAGGGTTCCGGCTATCTGATGCTTGAGCCTACATATCACCACCTTTTGATCGAGGATGTTGGTGCATGGGGATCGGGCATTGTATTAGACGATGGTCTTTTCCTTGCCTGTGACGCTCAATTAAATGAGACAGTTGTTAGAAGACAGAATCTTTCTTCCGCAGTTCTAGGCGGTGAGGGACTGTTTAATCTAAGCTTATCCGGCCAGGGCTTCTGCGTATTGGAAAGTCCGGTTCCGAGAGAAGAGCTGTTTGAGTTCGTATTACAGGATGATGTAGTTAAGATTGACGGCAATATGGCAATCGCATGGTCCTCCTCCCTTCAGTTTACGGTTGAAAAGTCTTCCAAGTCTCTGATCGGCTCCGGCTTAAGCGGCGAGGGATTTGTGAATGTATATCGTGGAACCGGTAAGATCCTTATGGCTCCGACGATGTCAGGAACCGTAAAGTTCAATTTGAACGGACCTGAGCAGACGGTTGCACGCGCACACTGATCAATATGAATCAAACTATAAAGCCTTCCGTTTTTTCGGAAGGCTTTTTTCGTAATTACGACTGGAATTATAAGGCTGTATTTGCTATACTGATACCAGTATATGTCAGGAGTGAAACGATGAACTGTCTGGAAGCACAATCCTATATCATGCCGTTTATCGAGGGAAAGGTTCCGGAGCATAAGCAGGAGGAATTTGTTCTCCATATGAAGAACTGTCCGAAATGCCATGAAGAGCTGGAGATTTATTACACCCTGATCGTAGGCATGAAACAACTGGATAATCAGGAAGAGCTGTCGTCAAATTTCAGCCGCGATCTGGAAAATAAACTGAACCACCTACAGAATAAGGTAAAGGGCAGAAGAGGAATCAAAGTTTCTACATTTGCGTTAGTATGTTTCAGCCTGATAGCGGTTATGATAATTTTCTATGAACAATGTCTGAATCGGGTTTACGCATTTGAACAGGAAACGAAACGGAACAATCAGAGCAGTTATTATTTTTATCGGGAGCTGAACGCCGATCTGTTCCTTCCTGCACTCGACCGGCTTGAGACAGAGCGGGAGGCGGAGGAAAAACAGACGTTTACCCTTTATGATAAGATCAAAATCTATGATGCGGTAACAAATGCCGAACAGGAAATCTTTGATATAGGCGGGGTGATTACGAGACAATGAATAAATTACTTTTAATTGACGGAAACAGTATTATGAACAGAGGGTTCTATGGTCTGCCGGACCTGACAAACAGTCAGGGACTGCATACCAATGCAATCCTCGGTTTTTTGAACATTTTTTTTAAGGTTTACGAGGAAGAACATCCGACGCATATCTGTGTGGCGTTTGACTTGAAAGCGCCTACGTTCCGCCATAAGATGTATGACGGCTACAAAGGAACGAGAAAACCTATGGCGGATGAACTAAGGGAGCAGTTTCCTGTGATAAAGGATGTGCTTTCTGCCATGCATATCCATATTTCCGAAATGGAAGGATATGAGGCGGACGATATTCTGGGAACTCTTTCCAGAATGGGTGAAAATGAAGGCTATGATGTAACCGTACTTTCCGGCGACCGGGACTTGCTTCAGTTAGCGACAGAGAAGATACAGATACGGATTCCGAAAACAAAAGCTCATGCAACGGTGATTGAGAACTATTTTGCGGCGGATGTAAAAGAAACTTACGGGGTTTCGCCTGTTGAATTTATAGAAATGAAAGGACTTATGGGAGATACCTCCGATAATATACCGGGCGTACCGGGGATCGGTGAAAAGACAGCCGGAAAGATCATCGCCGCTTATAGCACGATCGATAATGTTTATGCGCATATTGATGAAGTGAAACCGGACAAGGTTCGAAATAATCTGATCACCTACAGGGAGCAGGCATTTCTTTCCAGAACCCTTTCGGAAATTAAAACGGACTGCGGCTTACAGCTTTCCGTTTCCGACACGGCAGTCGCTTCAGAAGATATGTTCAATCCGGATTCTTATGAATTATTTGCAAAACTTGAATTTAAGAGTATTTTAAACCGTTTTGATTTTCAGGAAGGTACAAAAAAGGAATTTGTTCCTGCCTATGATGTCACCTCAGATCTGAATGTATTTATGGAACTTCTTTCCCAGTGGAAAGGGAAAAAGCGGATCGGTCTGTTCCCGATCATATTGGACAGGCAGTTGATCGGAGCGGCTGTTTCCTCTGACGGAAACGTAACGATCGTGCGTGTGGAAAACTTTATAACCGAAGATATGATCATAAATGAAATACGGGAACTTCTGGATGGGAATGTTACGGTATCTTTTCTTGATTTCAAAGAATATATCGATACCTTCCGTCTTACGGATTCGGATCCGTTATTTGATTGTCAGGTAGCGGCTTATCTTTTGAACCCGTTAAGCCAGGGATATGATTATGATTACCTGATGAAAGATTATCTGGAACATATCGTAAAAGACGAAAAAGAACTGACGGGAAAGAAGGAACTGACCGTTTTTTCCTTTGACGACGAGGATTTCCTCCGGTTATTTGCATACAAAGCCTATACGGCGGAAATGGCAAGCGGGATCCTTGAGGAAAAGCTTGCTGAGACTGATATGAAAAAACTTTATTATGATATGGAGCTTCCATGTGAATTTGCACTGCATGACATGGAGGTATACGGTATCCGCGTGGATAGGCAGGCGTTGTTGGATTACGGAGAAAAATTAAAAACCCGGATCAACGAGCTGACGGATGAGATCCATAACCTTGCCGGAGAGGACTTCAATATCAATTCCACAAAGATCCTTGGACATATATTATTTGAAAAGCTGGGGCTTCCAAGCGGAAAGAAGACAAAGAGCGGTTATTCCACCAGCGTGGAAGTTCTGGAAAAAATAAAAGACGAACACCCGATCATCCCTGCCATTCTCGAATACCGGCAGCTTACAAAGCTGAACTCTACCTATGTGGAGGGGTTATCCGTCTATATCCGGGAGGATGGAAGGATCCATGGAAAATTCAACCAGACAGTGACGGCAACCGGCAGGATCAGCTCGACAGAACCGAATCTTCAAAATATACCGATGCGGATGGAACTGGGGCGCGAACTCCGAAAGGTCTTTATTCCGGAAGACGGTTATGTATTTCTGGACGCCGACTATTCCCAGATCGAGCTTCGTGTACTCGCGCATATTTCCAAAGATGAAACCCTGATTGAGGCTTACAAGAAATCTCTGGATATTCACGCCATTACCGCCTCCGAAGTGTTCGGCGTGCCGCTTGATAAAGTGGATTCCAAAATGCGGCGGGAGGCAAAAGCCGTAAACTTCGGTATTGTATACGGGATCAGCTCTTTCGGTCTGGGACAGGATCTGGATATATCCCGAAAGGACGCCCAGAAATATATTGACAGATATTTTGAAACTTATAAAGACGTAAAGAAATTTCTTGATACCGAGGTCGAGGAAGCCAAAAGAGACGGCTATGTAAAAACGCTTTACAACCGTATACGACCGATACCGGAGCTGAAATCCAATCAGTTTATGACAAGAAATTTCGGCGAACGGGTAGCGATGAATTCGCCGATTCAGGGAACCGCTGCCGATATCATCAAGCTTGCCATGGTGAATGTAAGAAGCGAATTAAAGAAACGGAATCTGAAATCCAGAATGATCCTTCAGATACATGATGAACTTCTGATAGAAACCCATGAGGATGAGATTGAAGAAGTAAAAGGAATTCTTGCAGATAAAATGACGCATGCAGCCGAGCTTCTGGTTCCTCTTTACATTGATATGCACGAGGGCAGAAGCTGGTATGACGCAAAATAGATCAGATGGTGGACTTATGAAGATTATCGGAATTACAGGCGGTATCGGTTCAGGAAAAAGCCGCATATTAAATGTTCTGAAAGAAGATTATCAGGCATATATCGTGGAGGCAGACAAGACAGCGCATACACTCCTTGCCGCCGGTTTGCCTGCGTACGAAAAGATCGTCGGCTATTTCGGTGAAAAAATTCTGGACGAGGACGGGGAAATCGACAGGAAAAAACTGGCGGACATTGTATTTCATGATAAAAACTCCCTGAAATATCTGGATTCCATTACACATCCGGCTGTGAAGCAGGAGATCCTCCGCCTTATAGAAGAAAAAAGAAGCGAAGGAAAAACGGCTTATTTTGTCATAGAAGCAGCGCTTCTTTTGCAGGACGGTTACCGCTCGATCTGCGATGAGATCTGGTTTGTGCAGGTTGATCCGAAGATCCGTATGGAACGGCTTCAAAAACAAAGGAATTATACGGAAGAAAAATGCCGCTCGGTATTTGCCAGCCAGCCGGATGATTCTTATTACAGAAACGGCTCCGACAGGGTTCTCGATAACAACGGTTCTTTTTCCGATGTTATCGAACAGATACGCCTGTTTTTAAATTATGAACAAGATGTAAAAAAAGGATAAATTTCACCGGAATGATTGTTTTTCTATCGGTGTCTATGATATAATCATTGTATTGGTTTACAGTCCGGAGGTATGGCGGAATGCAGCAGGAATTTGAAAAAAAATGTCTTACACATCTCGGCATTTTCCATAAAATACAATATACCTGTTTTATTTTATTTTTTATCTGGCTCCGTTGGGCGAATCTTTCCAACGGTCTTATTTCTGCGCTTTATTACTGCGTTTCTGCGATTGTCTTTCTGCTTTTGGACATCCTGCTTCTTCGGAAAAAACGTGTCTTTGACGATTTCTGGTACGGCGCGAAGTGTTTTGTAGAGATTCTGGTATACACCGCCGGCTGTTACTTTACGGACCTTACAGTTACGGAATATCTGGTTGTTCTTGTTTTTCAGCTTGTTTTATTATTTGAGTTTGTAGTATTTAACAGCGTCTTTGATAATTATTATCTGAATGCCAAGCGGGTAGCTGGCATCCTTGCGATCTTCGCAGGCCTTCTTCCTGCGTTTCATCATTTCCACGTTCTGGAATGGATCATTATTGATTTTACGGCAATGATCCTGATCGGTGCCGCAATCTGGCATTTGACGGATTTTCTGATCATCCGGATGCGTGAATATGACAGACAGAATGTTTCCCTGAACTATGAAAATGTCTCGCTGCAGGAAGACAATAAAAAGCTGATCGAATATCAGGAACGTCTGAAAGATGTAAATAATGAGATCAATTACCAGAAATTCAATCTTGGCAAAATGAACAGCGAACTGAACCGGATGAATGATGAGATCCGTTCCCAGATTGAAGTTATGAAATCTTTTTCTTCCGGTTTTGATGTAACGGAAGATATGAATCTTCTGACGGATGTTATTATGAAATCGAAAGAACCGTCGGTCTGCGCATTCTATATCGCAAAAGACGTTTATATGAACAAAAAACCAAATATCGTTGTTAAAACCGAGCTTTCAGAGACGACGGTCAAAGATATGGAAACTTTCGAAAAAGTTTTTGCTCTGATCGTGGAACAGAATATTTTAGAACCGGTTGCCTTGATCGAGGATTTTCAGGCGAATTATGATTTTTGTAAGGACAAGGCCTTATGCGACGTTGTGGTATTTCCAGCATATGAAAACGAAGTTATCTACGGATTTTTGATGGTAGCCTCCAATAAAAAGAATTTCTTTGCGAGCGGATACGCTTATTACGAATCCTTCCTTATGGAATTTTCATCCGCGCTCCGAAGCACAAAGCTTTATCTGCAGATGCAGGATATAGCAAGAAAAGACGGTTTAACTGGGATTTACAACCGCGTATATTTTAACAGGATGTTCACGGAACTTTGCAAAAAAGCGGACGAAGAACACAGTACGCTTGCGGTTGCCCTTTTTGATATCGATAAATTCAAAAGCGTAAATGATACGTATGGACATCTGGCAGGAGACGAGGTCATAAAAATGGTTGCCGGCGTCGATCAGGAATTTGCCGAGAAATATAACGGGATCGCCTGCCGGTACGGCGGTGAAGAGTTCCTTCTGATCCTTCCGGGCAAAACGAGCAAAGAAGCAATGCCGCTTCTTGAGAAACTGCATGAAAAGATCAAAACTACGAAAGTAAAATTTGAAGATTATACCATAGATGTAAATGTATCCATCGGTCTCGCGGTATTTCCGGAAACCTGCGATTCTACGCAGCTTCTGATGAGCCATGCCGATGCGACGATGTATTATGCAAAACGAAACGGCAGAGGACGGCTGGTTCTTGATAATACATATTAGGGATATTTTTTGATTTTTCTGTTGTCTGTTTTCGAATTTTTTACTATAATTGATATAATGGTTACGACGTGAGGAGGGTTATTGTGAAATTTATTGATTCAGTAAAAGAACGTGCGAAAAAAGAACGGAAGTGCATTGTACTCCCGGAGACTTCCGACAGAAGAACTCTGGAGGCTGCAAGCAAGATTTTAAAGGAAGGCATTGCTGACATCATTCTGATCGGTGATAAACAGGAGATTACCAGTCAGGCACCGGAATTCGATCTTACCGGCGCACGCTTTGTGGATCCTTATAATTGTGATAAGCTTGACGATTATATAGCACTTTTTGTAGAACTGCGGAAAAGTAAAGGAATTACGCCGGAGGATGCGGAAGAGATACTTTTGAACAATGTTCTGTATTTCGGCTGCATTATGGTTAAAGCGGGAGATGCTGACGGCATGGTTGCCGGTGCAGTCAATTCTTCTGCAAATGTACTTCGCGCGGCGCTTCAGATCTTAAAAACAGCGCCGAATACCAAGCTTGTATCCGCATTTTTCCTTGTTGTAGTACCGAATTGCGATATGGGCGCAAACGGTACGTTCGTATTTGGCGATGCGGGACTGAACCAGAGCCCGAATCCGGAGGAGCTGGCGGCGATCGCTGAAAGCTCTGCGGAATCTTTCCGGCTCCTGGTTGAAGAAGAACCGATCGTTGCTATGCTTTCCCATTCCACAAAGGGAAGCGCAAAACATCCGGATGTCGATAAGGTATGTCAGGCAACGGCGCTTCTGAAAAAAGAACATCCGGAACTGCAATGCGACGGTGAACTTCAGACGGATGCAGCCATTGTGCCGGAGGTAGCGGCTTCCAAGGCTCCGAACAGTCCGATCGAAGGCCGCGCCAATGTACTTATTTTCCCGGATCTGGATGCGGGAAATATCGGCTATAAGCTGGTACAGAGACTTGCAAAGGCAGACGCCTACGGTCCGATCACACAGGGTATTGCAAAGCCGGTCAATGATCTGTCCAGAGGCTGCTGTGCCGATGATATTGTAGGCGTTGTTGCGATCACTGCGGTTCAGGCACAGGCGCAGAGCAGATTATCAAATGAAGCAAAATAATCAGATTAGGAGTGTAACATGAAAATATTAGTGATCAACTGCGGTTCCTCTTCCTTAAAATATCAACTGATCGATTCCGATTCCGAGCAGGTATTGGCGAAAGGTATCTGTGAGCGGATCAAAATTGACGGCGTTCTAAACCATACGGCTTCCGGTAAGGATAAGATTAACGTGGAAGCTCCGATGCCGGATCACAATGCGGCAGTAAAGCTTGTGATCGACGCACTGTTAGATTCCGAGCATGGCGTCATTCAGTCTCTGGACGAGATTGACGCTGTCGGTCACAGAGTTGTGCATGGCGGTGAAAAATTTGCTGCTTCCGTCATTGTGAATGATGAAGTCTTAAAAGCAATCGAAGAATGTAACGACCTTGCGCCTCTCCATAATCCGGCAAATCTCATTGGTATTGAAGCATGCCGGACATTAATGCCGGACATTCCGAATGTTGTTGTTTTTGATACGGCATTTCATCAGACTATGCCGAAAGAGGCTTATATTTACGGTCTTCCGTATTCCTATTATGAAAAATATAAGATCCGCAGATACGGCTTCCATGGTACAAGCCATAGTTTTGTATCTGCAAAGACGATCGAACTTCTGGATAAACCGAAGGAAGATACAAAAGTGATCGTATGCCACTTAGGAGGCGGCGCAAGTATCTGCGCTGTGCAGGGAGGCAGATCCATCGACACTTCCATGGGTATGACGCCGCTGGAGGGTATTGTAATGGGAACCCGAAGCGGAAGTATTGATCCTGCTATTATTGAGTATATTGCAAAGAAAGAAAATAAATCAATCGATGAGATCATGAATATCCTGAACAAGGAATCCGGCGTTATGGGAATTTCCGGGCGTTCCAGTGATTTCCGGGATATTGACGAAGGGATCAGAAACGGTGAGGAGCGTTCCAAGATTGCTTTTTCCGTATTCTGTTATCAGGCGGCAAAGATCATCGGCGGTTATGTGGCAGCGATGAACGGTGTAGACGCCATAAGTTTTACTGCTGGTATCGGCGAGAATGACAGCGCTGTACGGGCGGCTGTCTGTGAGCGGCTCACCTATCTTGGCATTACACTGGACAAAGAGGCAAACAAAAAACGGGGAGAGCTTACACAGATTTCCACAGCAGATTCCAAGGTAAAAGTATTTGTGGTACCGACCAATGAAGAACTGGCAATCGCAAGAGAAACCTTAGCATTTATAGGAAATCAGTAAATTTTGTAAATTTATGTTGACAAGCACGGTTTCAATTTGTATAATGTAGCAAGTGTGATTTTTCAAGGAGGTGTAATCGGAAATGTCAATCTGTCCAAAGAATAAAAGTTCAAAAGCAAGAAGAGATAAGCGCAGGGCAAACTGGAAAATGTCTGCACCGAATTTAGTAAAGTGCAGCAAGTGCGGCGAGCTTATGGTTCCACATAGAGTATGCAAGAATTGCGGTTCTTACAATAAAAAAGAGATTATCTCTGTTGAATAATTGAAAATGAACAAAGACTAGGGCTTTGCAAAGTTTTGCAGAGCCCTATTTTTAAAATTGTTGCGTATATTTTTAGAAAAGTATATAATAACAGCGTATGTCAGAATGTTCGAAAGAAACTATGAGAAGGAGATACATATATGAGTCAGATAGTTAATATAGCGATCGATACACTGGGCGGCGACAACGGTCCGTCCGTTATGGTAAAAGGGGCAGTTGCAGGACTTGCCGAGAATCCGGACGTGAAGATTTTTCTGTGCGGACACGAGAAAGAGCTTTCGGATCTCTTGAGCGAATATACCTATGATAAAGAACGGTTGGAGATCGTAAATTCCGAGGATGAGATCACCTGTCACGACGCGCCTGTGGAAGCGATCCGTACAAAGAAAGATTCTTCCATGGTTGTTGCGCTTAATCTGGTAAAAGAAGGGAAGGCGGACGCTTTTATTTCTTCCGGCAGTTCCGGTGCAATACTGGCAGGCGGACAGTTTATCGTAGGAAGGGCAAAAGGCGTAAAACGGACGCCGCTGGCGCCGCTCATCCCGACTGCAAAGAAACCGTCGCTTCTGATTGACTGCGGTGCGAACGTAGATGCAAAACCGGAAGTTCTGGTTCAGTTTGCAAAGATGGGTTCCATTTATATGGAAAATATCGAAGGAGTAAAGAAGCCGCGGGTAGCGATCGTAAATATCGGCACGGAGGAGGAAAAGGGAAACGCTCTGGTAAAAGAGACGTATCCTCTGTTAAAAGCCTGCAAGGATATTAATTTCATCGGAAGTATTGAAGCAAGAAATATTCCTTACGGTGAAGCAGATGTAATCCTTACGGAAGCATTTGTCGGAAACGTTATTTTAAAACTGTATGAAGGACTTTCCAAAACGCTTCTGAAAGAAATTAAAGGCGCTATGATGAGCAGTTTCCAGAGTAAGATCGGCGCGCTCATGATAAAGAAATCCCTGAAAAAGGTTCTTGCAAAGTTTGACGCCAGCAATAAAGGCGGGGCTCCGCTGCTCGGATTGAAAGGTCTGGTTGTAAAGATCCATGGGAATTCCAAGGAAGCGGAGGTTATCAGCACTATTAAGCAGTGCCGTACATTTGTTATGAATGATGTAAGCGGTAAGATCATAAGCGGATTATCGCAGGAAGAATAATCAAAAATCGGAGGCAGAGATCATGGAATATGGAACACAGGATTACGGAGAATTAGAAAAGATTCTGGGCTATCATTTCCAAAACAGAAAACATCTGGATATCGCATTTACGCATAAATCCTTCGCAAATGAGTGTTTAACCATCAAGATCCCTTCATACGAACGATACGAATTTCTTGGGGACGCCATTCTGCAATATGTGTCCAGTAAGGAGATTTTTTCCATGTTTCCGGATATGGCGGAAGGGGAACTTACCAAACTTCGTTCCAGTCTGGTCTGTGAATATACGCTGGCGCAGGTTACCAGGGAACTGAATTTCGGCTCATATTTATATCTCAGTCATGGGGAAACGATAACCGGCGGAAACGAAAGAGCATCCATTCTTGCGGATCTTTTTGAATCAATGACAGGAGCGCTTTATCTGGATGGAGGACTGGAACCGGCAGAGGCATTTATCAAACGCTTCCTCCTGCAGGATATTGAGCATAAATCCCTGTTTGTTGACGCAAAATCCAGATTGCAGGAATATTCCCAGAAACATAACCTCCCGCTTACCTATGAACTGATCCAGGAGACGGGACCGGATCATAATAAAGAATATGTCGTACAGGTTTGTCTGGACGGGGTTCGATATGAAAAGGGTTCCGGTCATTCCAAGAAAGCTGCTGACCAGATTGCTGCTCATAGGACTCTTATCCGGCTTGATAACGAAAGAAAATAAACAGAACAGGACATAAACCAGAATGTATCTCAAAAGTATAGAAGTAAACGGATTTAAATCCTTTGCAAATAAGATCATATTTCAATTCGACCATGGGATCACCGGAATCGTAGGACCAAACGGCTCCGGTAAAAGTAATGTCGCGGACGCGGTCCGCTGGGTACTGGGCGAACAGAGTGCAAAACAGCTCCGAGGCGCAAAAATGGAAGATGTTATTTTTTCAGGTACAGAGCTTCGGAAGCCGCAGGGGTTTGCTTATGTGGCGATCACCATGGATAACAGCGACCACAGACTTCCAATTGATTATGAGGAAGTTACGATCGCAAGGCGCGTATACCGTTCCGGAGAAAGCGAATACCTGATCAACGGTTCTCCAAGCCGTCTGAAGGATGTCAATGCTTTATTTTTTGATACCGGTATCGGTAAAGAAGGATATTCCATTATAGGACAGGGACAGATTGAAAGGATTCTGAGCGGCAAGCCGGAGGAACGAAGGGAACTTTTCGACGAAGCTGCCGGAATCGTAAAATATAAAAGAAATAAACTGGCGACAGAAAAAGAACTGGAATCCGAACGGGCAAATCTCAGCCGCGTCACGGATATTATCAAGGAGCTGGAACGGCAGGTAGGTCCTTTAAAGGAGCAGTCAGAAACAGCGCGGAAATACCTGCAGTTAAAAGAAGAACTGAAAAAACTGGATGTAAATTCCTTCCTTCTGGAAGTGGATCATGCAAAACAGCAGCTCACGGATTATCAGGAAAAACTCTCCATCGTGGAAAATGATGCAAACCGCTTAAAGGAGCAGTTTGCGTTTACCAAAACAGAATATGAGAAGATTGAGGCCAATCTGGAAACACTATCTCAGAAAATGGATGAAACAAAAAACAGCATCCATAATAAAAAACTCGAAAACGAGCGTTTTGACGGAGAGATCAAAGTCGTTTCCGAGCAGATTTCCTCTGCAAAAAAGAGTGAGGCTGATATTCAGCTTCAAATGGAAAGACTTGCGGAATCCCTGCGTCGTTCCCAAAATGAACTGGAAGAATTATACGAAAAGAAAAGTACAATGGATGAAGAACTGGATTCCGCCGACGACATACTCGAAGAGGCAAAGCAGGAATCCGAAAATATCTTACAGGAGATCGCTGATGATGAAGCCGCGATCGAACAGGCAAAGGGAGACATTATTGAATTTCTGAACGAAGGCGGAACCCTGAAAGCGAAAGTCGGAAGATATGATACCATGCTGGAAAATATCAGTTACCGGAAAACGGAACTGAACCAGAAGCTTCTCTCTGCGAAAAGCGATGAAATGCTTCAAAAAGAAGAATACAGTAGGCAGCAGGCAGCCCTTCAGTCAACGGAGGAAGCGGTCAAAAAGAACAACTCGGCGCTTTCTGCCTGCGAGGATTCGCTGCGCATAAATATTGACCGGAATAATTCCGTTAAATCAGAACTTTCCAAGCTGAATCAGCAGATCATCAGCTTAAAGTCCAAACAGGAAGCCTTACGCAATCTGACAGAGCGGTATGACGGCTATGGAAACAGTATCCGCCGTATCATGGAGCAAAAGGAAAGCAACCGGAAGATCATCGGCGTAGTTGCGGATATCCTGGATGTAGAGAAGAAATATGAGACGGCGATAGAGACCGCACTGGGCGGGAATATACAGAATATCGTTGTTGAAGACGAGGAAACCGCAAAGAAAATGATCGTGTTCCTGAAACAGAA
>CANRMC010000023.1 GCA_947631605.1 uncultured Lachnospiraceae bacterium | reverse complement strand
CGTCATATCCCTGCTGGCCGTACTGGTCTGCACCGTATCCCTGCTGGCTGTACTGATTCGCGTCGTATCCCTGCTGGCTGTACTGGTTCGCGTCATATCCCTGCTGGCTGTACTGATTCGCGTCGTACCCCTGCTGGCTATACTGATTCGCGTCATACCCCTGCTGACCGGCATCATAGCCATTTGACTGATCCGGATTCATGTCCGGACTTCCATTCAGATTATTTTCGTCCATGTTACCTCCTATATTTTTTCTTCATCCCAATACATTAGGTTCTTTATATTAGTACTCTTTTGCAGCTTCCTCACCGTTCATAACGCGCAGAGCGCCCTGTGCAAGAGCAAGAAGCTCGTCTTCACCCGGATATACGGTAACGCCCGCAATAAATCCGACTCTCTTTTTGATCTCATCCGTTACATACTGTCCATATGCAATACCGCCTGTCAGAATGATCTGGTCTACCTTACCGGACAGAACTGCTGCCTGCGCTCCGATATCCTTGCTGACCTGATAGATAAATGCATCCAGTACATTCTTTGCAAATGCGTCTGTCTCCGCCTGCTTTGCAACCTCCCGTGCATCATTTGTATTAAGATATGCATTGAAGCCTGCGCCGCCAACCAGCTTTTTCATAATTTCCTTCTCGGTATACTGACCGGAGAAGCAGAGTTTTACAAGCGCTCCCGGAGGAACTGCGCCTGCACGCTCCGGTGAAAATGCACCGTCGCCGTCCAGAGCATTAAATACGTCGATAACCTTTCCGTTCTGGTGTGCGCCGACAGATACGCCGCCGCCCATATGTACAACGATCAGATTCAGGCTCTCATAATCCACGCCCTTTTCTTTTGCATAACGCTTTGCAACTGCTTTCTGGTTCAGCGCATGGAAAATACTGATCCTCGGAAGTTCCGGCACGCCGGAAAATCTAGCGATATCCTGAAGCTCATCTACAACCACAGGGTCTACGATATAAGACGGAACCCTGATCTCGTCGCCGATCTCCTTGGCAAGGATACCGCCCAGGTTTGAGGCATGCTCGCCGCCCTTTGCAGTAAGCAGGTCATAAACCAGCGAATCGCTCACCTCATACGTACCGCTTGGGATCGGCTTCAGCAGACCGCCGCGTCCGACTACAACATCCAGTGACTGAATATCAAAATTCTTCTCTTTCAAAAGATCTAAGATTACCTTTTTACGGAAATCCCTCTGATCCACGATCGTATCAAACTGTTTGATCTCTTCTGTCGTATGCCGCAGAGTTTCATCAAATAACAGTTCCTCGTCCTGAAATACACCGATTTTTGTTGATGTGGAACCCGGATTAATGATTAAGAGTTTATATGACATTTTCCTTTCCTCCGATCATCGATTATTTATTCTTATTCTTCATGGCTTCTGCTACAACTGCGCCCAGAGCCAGTGAATTTACCTTTACTTCAAAAGAATCCGAACGTGAAGTCAGGATAACCGGCGCTGCCGTTCCGGTGATCAGATTTCCGTTCATGGATTTTGCGTTGTGTACCATTGCCTTATATGTAATGTTTCCGGCATGGATATCCGGGAAAAGAAGTACGTCTGCATCTCCGACGATCTTTCTTCCGGTTGCCCCCTTATGCTTTGCAGCTTCCGGACAGGTAGCCAGATCGTAAGAAAGCGGACCGTCTACGATACATCCGGTAATCTCGCCTGCCTCGTTCATTCTGGTAAGCTCTCCTGCTTCTACGGTTGCAGGCATTTTCGGATTTACAACTTCAACGGCTGCCAGCGGTGCTACCTTTGGATTCATAACGCCGCACGCTTCGCATACTTCCACGGTATTATTAATGATATGAACCTTATCCTCCAGTGTCGGATATGGAATAAATGCAACATCTGTAAGGAAGAGAAGATGATCGATCCCTTCCAGCTCAAATACACAGACATGGGAAAGAGCTCTTCCGGTACGGAGTCCCACTTCCTTATCCAGAACGCTCTTCAGGAATCCCTTGGTATCGATAAGACCTTTCATATACATATCGGCTTTGCCGTCATGCACAAGCTTTACGGCAGTGAGAGCGGCTTCTGTGATATCTTTGACATCAATGACTTCATAATCCGCCAGATCCATACCGATAGAATCTGCGATTTCTTTAATCTTATCTGCGTCGCCTACAAGAATGGAATCCGCAATATCTCTCTCCTTCGCAGCCATAACTGCTTCCAGAACTGCGTCATCCTGCGCCACTGCTACTGCAACTTTCTTTCTCTCACATTCTGAGACTTTTTTAATCAGGTCTTCAAAACTCTTGCTCATTTTTTTATATCCCCTTTCGCATTTTTCAGAATTTTATTCATAATACCATTGGTTTTTGATTTTATCAACCCTATATCCACTCGTAATTACCGCCGGTTATCGCAAGACTGAGCAAAGTATCCATCTTCGCTACGTCTTCTCCCTCGCAGACCGAGATCAGCTTTGCCGTTTTCTGTCCGACCGCTGACGCCTCCTCCGGCCCGATTTCCGGATCAAAGTCCGCTTCGCAGTCCGGACAGCAGATCATATCTTCTGTCTCTAAAGAAAGGAACCGGCTGCCGCAGACGCTGCATTCATAATATCCGCATTTTGTTGTTCCGTCCGGTACATAATACATCTCGTTCACCTACTTTGCCTGTTTCTCGCGGAGCGCTTCCTTTACTTTGTCGGCTATGCAGGAAAGGAAACATAAAAGAACTGCCATGACCGCAAGAAATTTTTCCGCACTGCCGTATTTCACAGCTTTCTTTGCTTCTTTCTTATCAATCTTCTTTTGTTTCTTTACCGCTTTCCGGACCAGTTTATCCGCATTCACCGGTTTTTTTACTTCTTTCACTTTCTTTGCCGGCTTCGCTGCCTTTGCTTTTACAACTTTCGTTTCTTTTTTCATGACTTCACTCCTTTACATTTCAAAATCAACGCATTTCCTGCTTTCCGTTACCGAGCGTACATATTGTGCAACCTTTAAATGATCCGGATTCACCTGATATGCCGCAAGCGCCTCCGCATCCGTCAGCGTGGAATCCAGCATCACGTCGCCGTTGGAGGATGGCAAAAATTCCGTATGCACAGTAATCTCCAGAAGGCCCGGCACCACGCCCTTCAAGCCTTCCAGTCCGGCTTTGATCTTGCCCTTTGCCTCCTGTTTTTCCGCTTCCGTCATATCCTGTTTCAGATTCCAGATAATGATATGCTTAACCATTTACAAACCTCCTAATGACAAACGTCTTATATTCTTTTCTTATTATATCTGTAAACGGCTGATTTTTCCATATAAAAGTGATAAAACTTTATACGCTTTTAATACGAACGGTCCACAAACGGAACAGCCATATGGATCTGCGTCCGGTCATTGCTTTCGTCATAGACAAATGCGATATTGACATTTACCTTTTCATCATTCTGGTAAACAAAATCATCCAGATCGGACGAATATCCGTAAATAGTATAAACATTGTCGAACTGCTCCTCACAGACAAAGTCTGCCTTCATCAGATCGAAAAATTCCGCCGTCTGCCGCTTCATTTCCTCATCGCTTATTCCACCCGGTTTTACGCCGCCTACATAAAGATTCATAGTCGGTTCGATTCCAAGGGAAAGATAGAGTTCTTCTACTTCCCGCCGGACAGCATAAGAAAGGTCCACTTTCTGATGCAGGCGGATTTCCATGGACAGATAATTTTCATAATTAAAGCTGCCGTTTGTTTCCTCTTTCATAGTGACAAGCTGAAGCAGGGTATCTCCCTCCAGTCCTTTCTTCCGAAAAGAAACGACATCTCCGTCCAGAGAATGTTCGGCTGTAATCTCATAATCAGACGTAACGCCTAGTTTTTCCGCAAGGCGGATCAGCATCTGCTCTCTCGTTCCTTCTGATATATAACCGTTTCCGTAAAACCCGTATGCGGAAATCTCCGATTCGTATTCCGTCACGTCATATAACGCAATGGCTTCGATCATTTTTTCCTCACGGTCGATACCCTTATTAATAAAAAACTGTACGACGGCTGCGGTCCAGACCAGCAGCAAAATGTATATTTTTGATTTTCTGTTCATAAAAAATAACCTCCTTTCCGGAAAGTTTATCCAGAGAAGAGGTTATTTAAACATTTCATTTATTTGTTTTTGCTGATATTGACGTACTTGATCGCTTTTGTATCGATTTCTTCCTTTACATCCCGTATGAAATCAGAAAGCTGCATGCTTCCCATGTCGCCGTCATCGCCCCTGTGTCTTACGGATACATTCTGATTTTCTTCTTCTTTTGCGCCGAGGATCAGCATATATGGGATTTTATCCAGACGGGCTTCCCGGATCTTATAACCGATCTTTTCCGCCCGCTCGTCAATCGCTGCCTTGATACCCGCCTTTTTCAGCTCTGCAAGGACGGATTCCGCATAGCTCTGGAACTTTTCGGAAATCGGAAGGATACGCACCTGCTCCGGACAGAGCCAGGTCGGGAAGTTGCCTGCATATTTTTCGATCAGCCATGCCAAGGTTCTTTCATAACATCCCATTGATGTCCTGTGAATAATATATGGGCGCTTCTTTTCACCGTTCTGGTCGATATAATACATATCAAAGCGCTCGGAAAGGAACATGTCAAGCTGGATCGTGATCATGGTATCTTCCTTGCCATATACGTTCTTTGCCTGAATATCCAGCTTCGGTCCGTAGAAGGCCGCCTCGCCGTCCTCCTCTGTATATTCCAGACCGATATCGTCCAGTATCTCCCGCATTGCGTCCTGAACAACATCCCATTCCTCGGCGGTTCCCAGATATTTATCCGGATTTTTCGGATCCCATTTCGACATCCGGTAAGTAACGTCATCCTGTAGACCAAGTGTCGTCAGGCAGTATTTTGCAAGCTTCACGCAGTTTTCAAACTCACTCTTGATCTGCTCCGGCGTACAGATAAGATGTCCTTCGGAAATCGTAAACTGACGGACTCTTGTCAGTCCATGCATTTCTCCGGAATCCTCATTTCTGAAAATGGTTGAGGTTTCACCCATACGGTATGGCAGATCCCGATAGGAATGCTGGGTTGCCTTATAAACATAGTACTGGAACGGACAGGTCATCGGACGGAGCGCCATAACCTCTTTGCCGTCTTCCGTTACATCTGCTTCCTCATCATCCGTATCGTTCAGTACGAACATTCCGTCCTTATAATGATACCAATGGTCGGATATTTTATACAGCTCCGCCTTTGCCATAAGCGGAGTTCTGGTCCGCACATATCCCCACTCGTTATCTTCCAGATCCTCGATCCAGCGTTGAAGCGTCTGAATGATCTTCGTTCCTTTTGGCATA
Source organism: uncultured Lachnospiraceae bacterium (assembly GCA_947631605.1). Classification (GTDB taxonomy): domain Bacteria; phylum Bacillota; class Clostridia; order Lachnospirales; family Lachnospiraceae; genus CANRMC01. The sequence goes on along the minus strand of CANRMC010000023.1, from coordinate 19,498 downwards.
AAGAGCGGAAGTCCCTGACCGATCACATCCACGGTCGTGAAGATCTCCATTTCACGTCCTACTTTATTATGATCCCGCAGTTTGATATTTTCCAGATATTCCAGACGTTCTTCCAGATCCGCTTTCTTGGTGTATGCGGTTCCGTAAATACGCGTCAGCATCTTATTGTTTGCGTTTCCTCTCCAATATGCGCCGGATGAAGAAGTGAGCTTAAAATACTTGACCGGCTTTGTACTCATCAAATGCGGACCGGCGCAAAGGTCCGTAAAATCCCCCTGTGTGTAGAAGCTGATCTCTGCATCCTCCGGAAGGTCCCGTATCAGTTCTACCTTATACGGCTCGTTTCTTTCCTCCATGAACCGGATCGCTTCTTCTCTCGGAAGGGTAAACCTTGTGATCTCCGCACCCTCTTTTACGACTTTTTTCATTTCTTCTTCTATCTTATCCAAATCTTCTCTGGAAAGAGGCGCCATATCGAAATCGTAATAAAAACCTTCCTCTATGGATGGTCCGATCGTACATTTCGCATCCGGATACAGACGTTTAACCGCCTGTGCCAGAATATGGGAGGCCGTATGGCGGAATGCCGCCTTTCCTTTCTCGTCGTTAAATGTAAGGATGTTCAGCTCGCAATCCTTGTCCACGATTTCTCTCAGATCCACAACCTGACCGTCTATCTCGCCGGCGCACGCCATTCTTGCAAGTCCTTCACTGATATCCTCCGCAATGCTGATCACGGACATTGGCGCTTCATATTCCTTGGTTGATCCGTCTTTTAATCTGATGACCATTTTCTCTCTTCCTTTCGTTTCAAAATAAAATGCTGAGAACCAGACTGATTCCCACGATTATAAGTATCGGGACTATGCCCCAAAACATTTCTTTCTTTCCTCTTTTGGAAACCCGGTCGTTACCCAGAAGTTTATGGTACCCGTCCTTCTCCTGAAGTTCTACGGTTTCCCCTTCCTCATATATACAGAAGATTCCTTCTTTCGCATAAACCTTATTTCCGGCTTCCGTTTCTATATAAAGTTCGTAAATGGTTTTCTTTGTCAATTCATCGGGTTTCTTTTCTATGGAAATGATCGTTCCTTTTACCCGGTTCCAGCCGGATAATAATTTCTTTTTTTTATGCTGCTGCCCGTTGGAAGCAAGATACAGCTCCACAGCTAAAACGATGATGATAACAACCGCCGCTAGATTTTTTATCATATGATACCCTCAAATCCCGTAAATTTCAACTAAACCAGAAGATATACAAAATACGCAGCATATCCTGCCAGCATAACAGCGCCGCCTGCTTTTCCCAGCTTCTTTGTTTTGAAAACGCAGAGCCAGAGAAGAACGGCTGCCGCAAGTCCGATCAGACCGTCAACCGTAAAATTCGCACTCGCGGATTTGTACGGCAGATTGATGATGAGACAGGAGGTGCCAAGTACAAACAGGATATTAAAAATATTGCTTCCTACGATATTTCCGACTGCAATATCCGCATTTCCCTTTCTTGCTGCCGTAACGGAAGTAATAAGCTCCGGCAGCGATGTTCCGAATGCGACTACCGTAAGTCCGATGATCCGGTCGGAAACGCCCAGCGCGGCGGCAATTACCTTTGCGCCGTCAACCGTAATATTGCTTCCGAACACGATCGCCGCCAGACCGCCGATAATAAATAAGATGATCTTCCAGACGGCTAAATCTTTTATCTCTGTCTCGTCCTCCGTATCCGTCTTCTTGGAGTAAATGATAAGATAGACAATAAACGCAATCAGAAGAACCCAGAAAATAACGCCGGCTACCCGGTTCAATTCTCCAAAGAAGATTCCCCAGACCGCAAGGAGAACGGAAATAAAGATCATAAACGGAATATCGATCCACGCTGTACTCTTTTTTACATGCAGCGTTCGTATAACAGCCGTAAGTCCAAGGATAAGCAAAATATTCATAATGTTGCTGCCGATTACATTTCCGATGGAAATTCCGTTGCTTCCCTTTACGGCAGAACTGATACTGATCGCCGCCTCCGGCGCGCTGGTTCCAAACGCCACGATCGTAAGACCGATCACGATCTGAGGGATTCCCAGCTTCCCCGCTACCGACGCCGCTCCGTCTACGAAGAAATCAGCGCCTTTGATAAGAAGCACAAAACCAACGGCAACTTTTAATATACTGAGCAGAATTTCCATTTTTCTTATATCCTCCCATTCATATCGTATGAAATGATCCGGCGGATCCGGACATACAATACGATAACGCCTAGAATATTTTACCGTTATTCTACGATTTAATATAATAATTTATACGGTTCGTGTCAATTTTAATTTTAAACAATTTTTAAAATTTTAATTTTAAACAATTTTTAAAATATACCGTTGACTTCGGGAATCGGCAGTGTTATACTTTAGTGCGTTAAAGCGTTAAACCAACCATAATTCCTTATAGACAATTGCAGCGTTTCTTTATAAAATAGCAAAGAGAGGAGATCATATTATGATTGCAGTATTAAAAAGTGATGTTACAGACGAACAGATCCAGTCCCTGACCGGCTGGTTTGAAGAACAGGGGCTGCAGGTTCATATATCAAAAGGCGAATTCCAGACCATTGTAGGTCTGATCGGCGATACCAGCCGGATTGACGGCGATCTGGTGGAATCCCTCGATATGGTGGAATCCGTAAAAAGGATCAGTGAACCTTTCAAAAAGGCAAACCGGAAATTTCACCCGGAGGATTCGGAAATCTCCGTAGGCAATACAAAGATCGGCGCAGGAAATTTCGCTGTTATTGCAGGTCCCTGCTCCGTAGAATCCGAAGAACAGATCATCGCAGTTGCGGAATCCGTCAAAGCCTCCGGCGCTACCCTTCTTCGGGGCGGCGCTTTTAAGCCACGCACGTCTCCATATGATTTTCAGGGACTGCACGAGGAAGGGATCAAACTTCTGCTGAAAGCAAAGCAGGCAACCGGACTTCCGATCGTAACGGAAATCATGAGCATTACCCACCTTCCGCTTTTCGATGATGTAGATGTGATCCAAGTGGGCGCCCGTAATATGCAGAATTTTGAACTTCTGAAAGAACTGGGAAAACTCAACAAACCGATTCTTTTAAAACGCGGACTTTCCAGCACCCTGAAAGAACTGCTTATGAGTGCGGAATATATCATGGCTGCGGGAAATGAAAACGTCATTCTCTGCGAACGGGGAATCCGCACCTTCGAAACTTATACCCGCAATACTCTGGATCTGTCTGCGGTCCCGATGCTGAAAGAACTATCGCATCTTCCGGTCATCGTTGATCCGAGCCACGCCACAGGTCTTGCCCGATTGGTAAAACCGATGGCGCTTGCAGCTGCGGCATGCGGTGCAGACGGACTTATGATCGAAGTTCACAACAATCCGCAGAAAGCGCTTTGTGACGGCGCCCAGTCACTGACGCCGGAACAGTTCTCCGATGTTATGAAAAATGTGGAGCAGATACTAAAGGTGGTAAGATAAATGTCATCAGACTTTCATATTCAAACAGTAGGGATTGTCGGGCTTGGACTGATCGGCGCTTCCTTTGCAAAAGCCTTCCGGGAAAATTCCGATTACAAGATCCTCGGATATGATATTGACAGCAGTATCAATCACTTTGCGGTTCTGGACGGTACACTGGACGCCATCCTGACAGAAGACCGCATATCGGAATGTGATTTTCTGCTGCTTGCCATGTACCCGAAGGCGATCATTTCCTATCTGAAGGAACACGCCGGAAAGATCAAAAAAACCGCGCTGGTTATGGACTGCGGCGGAACCAAACAGGATATCTGCAGAGAATGTCAGGCAGTTGCCCACGAATACGGCTTCACCTTTGTAGGCGGACATCCTATGGCAGGAAAAAAATATTCCGGTTATAAATACAGCTCCGGAAAACTTTTTAAAAATGCTTCCATGGTGATCGTGCCTGAGCATACGGATGACATAAGCTTTCTGGACCATATAAAACAGATTCTTGCGCCCTGCGAATTCGGACGTATTACCGTCTGCTCTGCCGAAAAGCATGACGAGATGATCGCTTTTACCTCGCAGATGGCACACCTGGTATCAAACGCCTATATCAAAAGTCCGACGGCAAAAGAACACAAAGGTTTTTCCGCCGGCAGTTATAAAGACATGACGCGCGTTGCATGGTTAAATGAAACCATGTGGACGGAGCTTTTTCTGGAAAATAAAGATAATCTGGTGAAAGAACTGGATTACATCATCGGTTTTCTCAGTGAATACCGGAATGCGCTTGCCAGTGAAAACGCAGAGGAGCTGTGGCGGCTTTTGCATGAAGGAAAAATATGTAAAGAAGAAGTAGACGGGAAATAATTTATGGAAAAAACAGAATCGAAAACTCTGAATTCTTTTCAATATCATATATCCGGCACAGTTCCGGCGATCGCTTCCAAATCTGCGGCGCACCGCCTTATGATCGCCGCCGCTCTTTCGGAACAGCCGACAGAGATCATCTGCCGGACAACCTCAAAAGACATTGAAGCAACGGCTCTCTGTCTCGCGGGACTTGGAATACAGGTTGAAAAAAAAGGCGAAGTATACCATATCGCCCCGCCGGATTCCTTTATAGAGGGAGCATCGATCGACTGCGGAGAAAGCGGCTCTACGCTTCGTTTTCTTCTGCCGGTGATCGGAATCCTCGGCTGCGGTGCAAAAATAACCGCCCATGGCAGACTGCCGGAGCGTCCCCTGTCGCCGCTCTATGAAGAAATGATCGCCCATGGCGTTTCTCTTTCCCCTCAGGGAAGCAATCCGCTTATCTGCGAGGGCAGAATGCAGGGCGGCACCTATCGGATCGCAGGGAATATTTCCTCCCAGTATATAACCGGACTTCTCTTTGCGCTTCCTCTTGCGGAAACAGACAGTGAGATCCATATCACAGGAAAACTGGAATCCCGCCCGTATATTGATATCACCCTTCATGTCCTGCGGGAGTTCGGTATTCAGATAACAGAACTTTCGCCGGCCCAATATCCGGAGCCGCTCGCATCCGATATTACAGGCATTTTCCGGATAAAAGGCGGACAGACCTATCATTCCAAAGGGATTTATACGGTAGAAGGGGACTGGTCCAACGCAGCCTTTTTCCTCTGCGCCGGAGCTTTGCATAAAAACGGGATCACAGTAACAGATCTGAATTTGGATTCCTTACAGGGAGACAAAGCCGTGCTTTCCATTCTCTCGGAATTCGGAGCAGATATTTCCAGCCATACGAAAGAAAACGGTCTGACGGATATTACGGTAAAAGCAGGGATTATAAAAGGAATAGAAATAGACGCCTCCGACATTCCGGATCTGGTTCCGATCCTGTCAGGCGTTGCCGCGCTGGCAGAAGGAACTACCAGAATCCATCATATCGAGCGTCTTCGTATAAAAGAAAGCGACCGGGTAAAAACGGTGATCGAAACTCTGTCACAGCTTGGCGCCGACATTTCTGAAGAAAATAACACCCTGATAATAAACGGTAAACCAAGTCTTACCGGCGGAACTGTCGATTCCGCAAACGATCACAGGATTGCAATGACGGCGGCTATCGTTTCCACCCGCTGCAAAGGGCCTGTCACAATTCAAAATCCCATGGCTGTCCGAAAATCATATCCGGACTTTTATGAGGCGCTTGCTACCCTGCTGCATTAATCCGCGTCATCCTCTTCATTCAAAGTATTCAATACAAACCGGAATCCCTGTGTGAATATGTATAGCAGAATGCTTAACCCCACGCCTAAAAACGCCGCGCCGTTTCCCATTCTGCAGAACAAGCCTTTCAACTCCGGATGAAAGGCTTTCGATACGTCAATCGAAGACTGGTAACTCAGTTTCAGTTCCCAAAAATTTTTCGCCGAATTTTTATAAACTGCTATATGCGTATATACGATTAAGAGCAGGATACCGACAATAACAGGCAGAATCCTGAAAATCAGAAGCTGTGTTTCTTTTAGTTTGATCTTCGGTTCCCGCGCGGTCTCATTATTATCCTGAAATGCGAAATAAAGCATTATGATCCCGTTCAAAATAAAAAGTATACTGATCACAACAGCAGGCACTTCATGAACCTTGCATTGATCCAGCAGCGAAAAGCCGGTATATTGGCTTTTTCCGATCCCGTCGTTTACCCACAGATATTTCCAGTGTAAAAACGGGACAAGCAGCATGAAACCTCCTGCCGCAAATGAAAGTATCTTACATATCAGGAAAGATTTGGGATTTTCATAAAAAGGAATTTCTTTGTTCTTTTCTTCTTTGCGTTTCTTGCGCCGTTCTTCTTCCTGTTTCTTTAAAAGTTCTCTGGCATCTTGCTTTTCCTTCTGCTTTTTTTCTTTTTCATATTGCTTTACTTTTTCCAGACTGTTCTGATCCAAGACGACAGGTTCTGCCAGCTCGGCGCCGCAATACTCGCAGTATGCACTGTTATCGGCTATTTCTTTTCCGCAATTATCACACCTCATTATCTGCTTTATCCCCTTCCGTAAATCCCTGTATTAATCCAAAAGCCGCATCGGATCAATGGGCTCTCCGTCTACCCGTATCTCAAAATGCAGGTGCGGACCAGTCGTTCTCCCGCTGTTTCCGGAACGGGCAATCTCCTGTCCCTTCACCACTTCATCGCCTGCATTTACTAAAATGCCGGAAAGATGCGCATATCGGGTTTCCTGTCCGTCTCCATGGTCGATGATCACGCAGTTTCCATAGGTTCCGATCCGCTCTGCACGAAGGACGGTTCCGCCTCTTGCGGCCTTAACGGAAGTTCCCATCGGAACGCCGATGTCGATCCCTTTATGAACCGCTCCCCAGCGTTCCCCGAAACCGGACGTGATCGAGGCTTTCTCCACCGGCCAGCCGTATTCCGGCATTTCTCTGGTGCCGATATAAATGATCGCCGGCACTGCTTCCGTCCGGACAGCCTCGCTCCATACGGACCGGTATGCAGAAACTCCGTTTACAAAACGTTCACTGGCGGTAATCTCCTTTACGCCGAACGTTCCTTCCCGATAGACCTCCGACTCTCCGTCAAAGAGCGTTTCCGTTTCCTGATAAACCGGCTCTTCCTCATAATAAACCTCGCTGGTGGTGATCCTGTCAAAACTGATCCCGTATTTGAGCCTGTCCATTTCGTCTATTATACCACGAAGTGCTTCCTCCGGGGAAGTGATTTCTTCATCCGAGGCGGATACCGGCTCAATACTTAAAGCGTCATGAATTTTAATCTGTTCGATCCTGCAGGAAGTTCGGTTTTCCTCTTTTTTTTCTTCCGCCAAGTTGACATAATGCAGCACTGCCTGCCGGATCACCCATTTCGCACTCTCCTCATCCGGCAAAGTGGCACGGTAGTTCCCAATCTTAATCCGGCATCCGTCCTCCGGACTTGCGTCTGACATCTGTTCCAGTTCTGTATAAATACGCTGGGTAAGTTCATTTCCCTCCACTGCATCCGTTCCGAAAATACCTGCCGAAATCCGCGTATCCATATCCGACATGAATCTTCCTTCATTTTCATATAGCTGCATTCTGGCGCTTCGGAACGCAGCTTCCGCTTCTTCCTTTGAAAAGGCGGCTGCCACATATTTCTGATTGATATATATATTATAGCATTTAAGATGATGCAGTCCCCAGAATAATGCGGCAAGCCCAAGCAGGGACAGCATGATCCAATATCGTTTTTTCATTTTTGATGTCTCTTTCCTTTTTCTTCATTTTATTTCCGTTCATTGTAATATGCCTGTCCTAAGCCTGTAAATGATATCCGTATTCTATTTTCCGGCAGGAAATAAGAAGAAATTGAAAAAAGAACCGCTTTTTTCCATAAAACGCCATCAGCCATATGAAAAACAAAAATGTCTTTCATATGGCTGATATTGAAACATTCGGCATATCCTGTACTTTGGCAGGAGAATTATAGTTATTTCTTAAAACACTTTATCCCGTAAAAATCCTTCCGAATGCAGTGGTTTTAAATAAACTCACATTTATAATATACGTTGCTTCTATTTTTTGGTTCCTTGGATCACCATTTCTCCGGATAAACGCCCTCAGCGGTCAGTTCCGCAAGCTTCCTGCAGACAGCGTCATAATCTTCCAGATAAGTCATGCCAAACCACTTTTCGGTTGTAACAAGAACCTCTACAGAGCCGGCTGACCGGTTCAGGATATTCTGAACCGCTTCTGAAATCGTCTCCTCAAATTTATCCGGATATTCATCAATCCCTTTTTTGAACCGTGCTTCAAATGTGTTACAGATATCCTCGATAAAAGCAGGACGAAACGCCCACATATTCATGGAAGCAACCGCATCGACAGGAATCAGATGATAAGTCACGCCGCCGTCCGTCGTATAATAGCCGCGCCCTGCCTCCTGCTTGATCTCCTTCCGCTCGTCGATCCGGACCAGATTGTTATTCTCATCTACCACGCAGACGCCTCTGGAAACCGTTCCGTTCTCCGTCAGGGTATTTACCATTTCGTAACCGATCACTCCATGTATATTCGCCGGCGCTTCCTTTACCAGAAAATCATATCCCAGCTTCAAAGCGCCCGCTCCATAGTAATCATCGGAATTGATAGTAAGGAAACTCCTTCCCTTCAGAACCTCCCGACAGCACCAGAGCGCATGGGTGGTTCCCCAAGGCTTCTTTCTGTCTTCCGGAACCGAATATCCTTCCGGAACCATATCCAGCTCCTGATATACGTATGTGACTTTTGCCATTTTTTCAATCCGGTTTCCCACCGCTTTCCGAAACGCCTCGGCAAAATCCTTCCGGATTATGAAAACCACTTCTTCAAATCCTGCTTTTACTGCATCATAAATAGCATAATCCATCAAAGCATGTCCTTCATTATCCACTTCTTTTATCTGCTTTAAACCGCCAAAGCGGCTTCCCATTCCTGCTGCCATAACAACAAGCACCGGTTTCAAACCATTTTCCATATTCTATCCTCCAAAAAATCCCTGCTCATAATAAGTGAAGTACATTTTACCATAGACCATAAAGAAATGTAAAGCAGATAATCCCACCGCTTTGTATTTTTCTACATTCCCCACATATAATAACCCTGTATGTTATTTTTATGTTGAAAACACAGCCGTTTTATCATATGATTGTATTGATTTTTGAGAAAAGCAGGGAGATGTCATGGTGAATAATACTTCAAATCCGATTTATGTTATCGGTCATAAAAACCCCGATACAGACTCCATTTGTTCCGCTATCTGCTATGCGGAACTGAAAAAACTGATGACCGGCGAAAACTATGTGCCAATGCGCTGCGGCCATGTAAATGCAGAAACCGCTTTCGTCCTGAATTATTTTGGCGTGGAGCCGCCGCAGTATGTAAATAACGTCTATACACAGGTAAAAGATGTGGAGTACCGCCATATCAATGGCGTTTCCGGCGAAATGTCCATCAAAAAAGCATGGGAGATTCTTTACGCCGACAACCTTTCCACCCTTCCTATCGTGGACGCCTCAAACAACCTGACCGGCGTGATCACCGTAAGCGACATTGCAAAATCCTATATGGAGGTCTATGACAACTATATTATCTCAACCGCAGACACTCCTTATTCCAATATTGTAGAAACATTAAACGGCGAGCTGATAACCGGAAATCCGGACAAAGCAGTAACCGAAGGAAAGGTACTGATCGCCGCAGCCAATCCGGACCTTATGGAATCCTATATTGAACCGAATGATATCGTAATCCTCGGAAACCGTTACGAATCCCAGCTCTGCGCCATCGAAATGAACGCCCAGTGCATTATTGTCTGCGACGGCACACCGGTTTCCCAGACTATCACACATCTGGCAGAAGAAAAAAACTGCACGATCATCAAAACCTTTTACGACACGTATACCGTCGCACGTCTCATCAACCAGAGTATCCCGATCCGGCATTTCATGAAGACAAACGACTTAATCTGTTTTTCCTGCGACGATTATATCAAGGACATCCGGACCGTCATGGCAAAGAAACGGTATCAGTATTACCCGGTTCTCTCCGCCTCCGGCGAATGTCTCGGACTCATTTCCCAACGGAATTACCTGAATGCGATCCCAAAACGGGTAATCCTCGTCGACCATAACGAACGTTCCCAGGCTGTAAACGGCATTGACGAAGTAGAGCTTCTGGAAATTATCGACCACCACAGATTAGGCGGTCTCCAGACTATGAATCCGGTCTTTTTCCGGAACATGCCGCTGGGCTGCACAGCTACGATCATTTATAATATCTTCCGCGAATCGAATCTGGAAATTCCGGCGAAAGTAGCAGGGCTTCTCTGTGCCGCTATCATTTCCGACACTTTAATGTTCCGGTCGCCGACCTGCACGCCGTTTGACAAAGCGGCCTGTGAAACACTGGCGCAGATCGCAGGAATCAATATCGAAGACTTTGCCTTAAAAATGTTCCGCGCCGGCTCCCAGCTTTCCACCAAAACAGAGGCGGAAATCTTTTATCAGGACTACAAAGTGTTTAACGACGGAGACAGAACGCTTGCCGTAGGACAGGTGACGGCATTTACGGAAGAGGCCTTACTGGATATTAAATCAAGAATGTTGGACTATATCCGGAAAAACCATGAGAACCTTGGGGCAGAATCCGTCTTTCTCATGCTCACGAACATTTATTCACAATCCACCATTCTTCTTTATTACAGCCCTGTTCCGGATGCGGAGGAACGGCTGGCAAAGTCCTTTGGAATCTCTCCGGACGCGATCCGCGACTCAGACGGCACCTCCGGCTCCCTGCTTCTTGAGGGCGTAGTATCCAGAAAAAAACAGGTGGTTCCTTTTATCATTTCCGCACTGAAGGAAAGAAGTTAAACCTATGGAAAAATTGAGAAAATATGCCGAGCAATTAAATATTTCCCTGTCAGACGGACAGCTTGCCCGGTTTGAAACCTATTACCGGCTGCTGATCGAAAAAAATAAAGTCATGAACCTGACTGCCATTACGGAAAAAGATGATGTGATCTTAAAACATTTTGCAGACAGCTTAGCCATTTATCCGGCAGTCTCCGTTTGTCAGGACTGGGATCACAAAGCTTTACGGCTCATCGACATCGGAACCGGCGCAGGATTTCCGGGTATTCCTTTAAAAATTGCTTTTCCGCAGCTTTCGGTTGTCCTGTATGATTCTTTGAATAAACGGATTGTTTTTCTGGAAGAGGTGATCGCCGCCCTCGGACTTCAGGATATTACAGCCGTCCATGGACGGGCGGAGGAAGGGGGAAAAGATAAAATGTTCCGCGAGCAGTTTGATTTCTGTGTTTCCAGAGCAGTAGCAAATCTTTCCACACTCTCCGAATACTGCCTGCCCTTTGTAAAGAAAAACGGTTATTTCATTGCCTATAAATCCTCCGATATATCGGAGGAAACAAAAACCGCCCAACATGCAATTCGCATATTAGGCGGATTAATGACGGATATTTCAACCGTTACGCTTCCTTCTTCCGATATAAAGAGAAATTTCGTTACGATTCAGAAAATAAAACCTACGCCGAAGAACTTCCCGCGAAAACCGGGAACCGCATCCAAACAGCCGTTATGATGCGTGCTCTTTTTTGTTCTCTTTCTTGGAACGGCGTTTCTGCTTTCGTTTCTCCCGCAGGTCATCCTGTTTCTTGCGGATCTCTTCATATCCTTTTTTATCGGTAGGAACGACTTTCTTTACAACAAAAATATTATCGTCGCTTCCTCCTGCCAGTTTAAATTTCATCTTCGCAAGCATATATCCATGGTGCCAGCACTTGCCTACTGCAACCGAAGAATTCTGGGTAGTCTGGAACCATTTGATTTTTTTTGCACATTTTTTCTTACATTTACAGCAGCGGATCGTGGTAAGATCCTTGTCCTCCATGGCCGCTTTTTTTGTATCGTACTCGCTGGAAATCTGCTCCATATATCCGGCATGAAAGGCAACGATCTCATCCTCTTTTTTCTTCGGATGGCGGTAAATATCATAACTGTACCGTTCAAACAGGTCCTTTGGACGTATTGCCGCCAGAATCCTCGCCGTATAACGGGCGTCGTTAATGGCCGCGTGGAACGGCTCGTCCGCATCCAGCTCCATCATCTGAACCGCTTTCTCCAGCTTACAGATCGTATGATCGCTATTATAAATATCTGCAAATATCTGCTGCAGATTATAATACTTGAGCGGAAATTCCAAACGATCCATATAATAAAAATCCATATTTGTCTGCAGATAATAAAGGTCCGATGCGCCCCATGTACAGAAAATATAATCCTCGCCGCACCATTCCAGAAATTCTGCGCAGGCTTCCGCAAACGGTTTTCCGTTTTTTAGTTCCTTCTCATCATAGTTCAGCATGGAACGGATCGAATTATGAAGTTTCTTATATATCCTTGGCTTAATCAGACTGGAATATTCACTGATAATCTCATAATCTTCATTTACCTTAACCGCACCGATTTCAATGATCTCAAACGGCATGCGGGGATGCTCTCCGCTGTGTCCGTATACGCTCTGGTTCCACTCAAGGTCAAATACGATATAGTTCATCTGCCATTACCTTCTCACTTGTTACCGGAAAAACCCCTATACCCTATACGCCGGTAATGCTTATTTAAATACGATAATTTATTATAGCACATTATATATCTGCTGAAAACCTCTGAATCTGCACTATACTCCCAGATAATCTGCACTATGCACCCAGATAGATCATAAGCACTGATATATCCGCCGGAGAAACGCCGGAAATACGGGAAGCCTGCCCCAAAGATTCCGGGCGCACAGCCTCCAGCTTCTGTCTTGCCTCCCGCCGGAGATTCTTCACGTCCTCATAATCAATATCCGCCGGTATCCGTTTTTTCTCCATTTTCCGGAAATGCTCTACCTGCTGGATCTGTCTGGTAATGTATCCTTCATATTTAATGGAAATATTGATCTGCTCCACAACTTCTTCGGAAAGCCCCTCCGGCCGCTCCGGATCCAGAGAAGCAATACTGTCATAATCCAGTTCCGGTCTTCGTATCAGTTCCTCCAGAGAAACTGCTGTTTTTAATTCCGCGCTGCCGTGAGCGGAAAGAAAGTCCTGTACGGTTTTATTCGCGCCTATCATTGTCTCCTTTAAACGCTTCCGTTCTTCCTCGATCCGGTTCCGCTTCTCACAAAACGCCGCGTACCGCACATCATCAATTAGACCGATCTCATAACCGATATCCGTAAGCCTGAGATCCGCATTGTCCTGCCGGAGTAAAAGCCGGTATTCCGCCCGCGAGGTCATCATCCGATAAGGCTCCTGCGTTTCTTTGGTAACCAGATCATCTATCAAAACTCCGATATATCCCTGCGAACGGTCCAGCACCACAGGCTCTTTTTCCTGCAATTTCCTTGCAGCATTGATCCCTGCCATAAGTCCCTGTGCCGCCGCTTCCTCATAGCCGGAGCTTCCGTTTACCTGACCTGCCAGAAAAAGTCCGGAAATATCCCTGTACTCCAACGACGGTTTTAGATTAATGGCGGAAATACAGTCATATTCGATCGCGTATGCATTCCGGACGATCTTAACCTTCTCCAGCCCCGGAACAGTACGGATCATCGCATACTGAACGTCCTCCGGAAGAGAGGAAGACATCCCGCCCAGATACATCTCGTTTGTAAATTCTCCCTCCGGCTCAATAAAAAGCTGATGTCTGGTTTTATCCGGAAACTTCATAACCTTATCTTCAATTGACGGACAATACCTTGGTCCGGTTCCCTCAATAAAACCGGAAAAAAGCGGCGAACGGTCGATATTCGCACGTATGATGTCGTGCGTTTCTTCATTTGTATAAGTAAGCCAGCAGGAAATCTGTTCCCGTCGGATATCCTCCTCTTTATTCGTAAATGAAAACGGAACGATATGCGTATCGCCCTTCTGCTCTTCCATTTTCGAAAAATCGATCGTTTTCTTATCCAGCCGCGCCGGCGTTCCGGTTTTAAACCGCCGGATAAATATGCCGTTTTCTTTCATGGAATCCGAGAGATGATTTGCCGCCATCAGACCGTTCGGTCCGGTATGCGTAACAACGTCCCCGTAAATGCACCTTGCCTTAAGATAAGTTCCGGTACATAAAATTACCGCTCTGGCATGATAAACCGCGCCGGAATATGTTTTTACCCCTGCAACCTTCTTTTCATCCAGGATCAGTTCCGTAACCTCCGCCTGCCGGAGCGTCAAATGCTCCTGCCGCTGAAGGGTAAGGCGCATCTGCTTTGTATATTCCACCTTGTCTGCCTGCGCCCGCAGGGAATGAACCGCAGGACCTTTGGAACGGTTCAGCATTTTGGACTGGATATAGGTCTTATCAATATTTTTTCCCATTTCACCGCCCAGTGCGTCAACTTCCCGTACTAAGTGTCCCTTGGAACTTCCTCCGATATTCGGATTGCATGGCATAAGCGCGACGCTGTCCATGCTGACGGTAAAAAGGATCGTCTCCATTCCCATTCTTGCTGCCGCCAGAGCCGCTTCGCAGCCCGCATGACCTGCGCCCACAACCACAACATCATAATTTTCTTCTATATGTGCCATTCTTATCCTACCTCAAACTATTTTCCCATGCAGAATTCACCGAAGATCTTATCCGCGAGGTCATCTTCCAGAGCTTCGCCGATAATTCTGCCGAGACTTTCATATGCCGCCATCAGGTCGATCGTATAAAAATCTTCTCCGACTTCCATTTCAATACTCTGCTTCACACGGAGGAGACTCTCCTTTACTTCAGACAACGCCTCTTTATGACGGGCGTTTGTGAGATACAGTTCATCATTATACGAAAGCTTTCCATTAAAAAACATATTAGTAAGGCGTTCAATAAGCGCCTCTTTTCCTGTGCCTTCCCTTGCGGAAATTTCCAGAATTACCGGTTCTTCTTTGGAAGCTTCTCCAAAAATACTCTGCTTTAACAACTTTTCTAAATGATAACGGTCCACAACCGTTTTCAAGTCGTTTTTATTTAAAAGTGTAATCACTTTTTTACCGGCGAGCGCTTTTATGATCCATTCGTCATTCTCATTCAAAGGCTGGGAACCGTCCACAATGTATAGCACAAGATCCGCTTTTCCGATATTTTCCCTTGCCTTATCAACACCTATTTTTTCCACAATATCAACAGTATCCCGGATTCCCGCCGTATCGATCAGATAAAGTAAAATCCCGTTCAGATTGACGACTTCTTCCAAGGTATCTCTCGTGGTCCCTTCCACGTCTGTAACGATCGCACGCTCTTCTCCCAGAATCATATTAAGGACCGAGGACTTCCCTGCATTTGGTCTTCCTATGATCGCCGTCCGGATTCCCTCCTGAAAAAGTCTGCCGTTTTCGTAAGAATTCAACAGGTTATCCACATCTTTTAACAAGTTATCCACATCTTTATCCAGCTTTTGTGGATAACTTTCCAGACTGTAGTTCTCCGGATCGTCCAACGCAGATTCAATATATGCGGTATGATACAGGATTTTTTCCCGCATTTCCCGTATTTTTTCCCCCAATGCACCCTTTAACTGGTGAACCGAGGAAGAAAGCGCCATTTCATTTTTTGCATGGATCAGATCCATGACTGCTTCCGCCTGACTCATATCGATTCTTCCGCCGAGATATGCCCTGCGGGTAAATTCACCGGGTTCCGCCGTTCTCGCGCCGTTCCTTAACAGAAGCTCCAACACTTTTTTCAGAAGAATACTGCCACCATGACAGTCGATTTCCACTGTATCTTCCGTCGTATAGGTATGCGGCGCCCGCATGACAAGGACGACCGCCTCATCCAGCACCTGACCGGATTCCAGCACAATATTTCCATATGCCGCCGTATAGGAAGGCATATCCGCTATCCGTTTCCTGCCCCGGAATACCTTGTCTGCGATCGGAATCGCGTCTTTTCCACTGAGACGGATAATCCCGATTCCTGAATTTCCCATACCGGTTGCGATCGCACAGATTGTCTCCCTAACCATGCCGTCTTTCCCTGTCCTTTCTTATTTGGAATTACAATATCGTCATTATAGTATTTTTTTTCACTGCCTGCAAGTGCATGAAAAAAGGACGGCAGCAAACTGTACCGTCCTTTTCTTAGTTTCATTATGTAAGAAATTACTTCTCGCCTTTGATGGTCTTCATAACCGGAACAACCAGCGTCAGAATGATTCCGATCAAACAGAACCAGAATGCATATCCGTAACCACCCTTAATTCCCCAATCTTTGTATTGTTTCACTTCATCAATTACCATACGGAAATTTTTATTGAATGTACAAAGGAAAAATACAATCAAAGCAACCGCCTGAAGATAGAACTGGGAAAACGGCAGGCTCCTAAACTTATCCAATATATTGTTTACTGCCGGAATATTAATATAATCAGCAGATGCAACAAAGAATATTGCAACAGTTGTCAAGAGCAGAAGCAGTGCCCACAGTTTCAAAATACCGCCGTCGGATGCAAGAAGACCTGCTGATTCGCTCATTCCTAAAGCCTTTGCATGAACCCAACCCGGCAGAAATGAAGAAAGAAACAGAAGAATAACGCCTACATAAGTTGCGATATTCAACGGGTTCGTTTTGAAAGAACCGATAATTCCGCCAAAATCTACAGCAGCACCGGATTTCGGTACAGACTGATACTGCGGCTGTGGCGGATACGGCTGCTGATACTGCTGATCCGGAGCCTGTGGATACGGCTGCTGATACTGCTGATCCGGAGCCTGTGAATATGGCTGCTGATACTGCGGAGCCTGCATTGGCGTTCCACAATTTGTGCAGAAAGCGGAACCTTCTGGCACTTCATTTCCACAATTTGGACAAATCATTTGATACCCTCCTATTAAAAACAAAAATAAGCGATGGACACCCCATCGCTTGTAGTATATCATAGATTTTCCATAATCACAAGAATAGTATTTCATTTTATCGTCAAAAATCTGCGAAATTTGTATGCAGCAGAGAATTTACAGCTCATATTCCAATACTTTACAGTTTTCCAGAAAGAAATCAAAGAATTCGTCATTGGACAGACTGTTAAAATAAGAATTGATTACCCTGCATACCCCACCATGACTGATAAGCAGAATATTTTTATTTTCATATTTATATTTTATCTCATCAATCAGATTGTATACCCGCTGAACCACCTGCAGAAGCGTCTCACCGTCAGGATACTGATATCCGAACTGTTGGAAAGTATGGGTAAAGCCGGGCGTTCCCTCATAGGTTCCGTCGGTTTTCCCGTAGTCCCGTTCCGCCAGCCGATCCTCGTAAATGATCGGAGCGCCGGTTTTTTCGCCGACAATCTCCGCTGTCTTTTTCGCCCGCTGAAGCGGGGACGAAATAATAAGGTCGATACTATATCCAATGAGCTTCTGTGCCAGTTCCTCCGCCTGAAGGACGCCCCTGTTGGTAAGTGCAACATCCGCCCTGCCGCAGATCCGCTTTTCTAAGTTGTACTGTGTCTGTCCATGTCGGGCAACGTATAACCTCATACCTTATCCTCCAATAACACCTTTCAATCATCCGTACCAAAAACGGCTTATCATATTATGATATAATATATGATGCTTCATTCAAATTGCGTAACACACTGGACTCATTGTAACACAACTATATCGTAAAAAACACTTTATTTTCGCACAAAAAAAGAGCCAAAAACCTTGTTAAACAAAGTCCTCAGCCCTCCCGAAGTGGGCCGCCGGGGGCTCGAACCCCGCACACCCTGATTAAGAGTCAGGTGCTCTACCAAATGAGCTAGCGGCCCGTATCAGCTTTTCTTGAAGCTCATGCTTCAACATTTTGAAGCTCCCGCTTCAACATTTTGAGACTCCCGTCTCAACACGTAGAAGATTATATTACATGTTTTTTATAAATGCAACCTCTTTTTCAACATTTTTTATTTTTAGTTAAAATTTTACAAAATTTACTTTTTTTCCTGTGATTTTTACTATTCAGGCACATATCCAGTTCCTGCAGGCGTTTGGCAAATTCAATGATCGAAAGATTCAGGCACCGGTTCCGATAAAGTCCGGCGTTGATCTTATATTTTAATTTCTGTCCCATAAAACGTTTCCAGTTCCAATTCTTTCTATATTATATACAAAACCCTGCCGGTTATTCACAAATGTTCTGAATTTTCGATCCTTATTTCTTCGGTTGAAAAACCACTCTTAAAATCGGATTTCCTGCGGCCGAAAATTTCTTCTCATATTCCGTCATTACATTATCCGCCATATATTCTGAATGATGCAGATCTCTGGTACAGTTTATGATCTTCCAGCCGGCACTTTCAATCTGCTCCAGTGAAAAGTCAAAAAGTCCTGTATTATCCGTTTTAAATGCCACCTCGCCTCCTGTAGCCAATATCTTTTCATATCTGGAAAGAAACTGTACGGAGGTCAGTCTGCGTTTAGCATGACGGTCTTTCGGCCATGGATCAGAAAAGTTCAGGTAAATATAAGAAACTTCTCCTTTCTCAAACACATTTTCAATATACTCTGCGTCCATTCGGATAAAGTACAGGTTCTTCATCTCAGTTTCCTGCGCGCGCTTATCGATCGCCCGGATCAGGACGCTGGAATATTTCTCAATTCCGATATAGTTAATATCCGGATGTCTTCTCGCCTGCTCCAGAATAAACATACCTTTTCCCATTCCGATTTCAATATGGATCGGGTTCTTGTTTCCAAAAACCGTGTGCCACTTTCCCTTCATGGCATTTTCATCTTTTATTACGAACTCACTCTCCAGAATCCGCTCCCTGGAGCCGGTAACATTTCTCAGCCTCATAAATTCTCCTTTTTTATCCCCGTATTTTTTCACGCCTTTTCCGCCTGAAATCACCGGTGCTATTATAACACTGCACGCTCTTCTTTTTCCATATCTTTTTCTTGTATTTTAAGAAGAAGTATTGCATAATTATAATATCTATGCATATTGCAGGTTATTTGGAGATTATCATGAAGAAACATATACTCATATACATGCTCTGCCTGCTCCTGTCATTTTCCGGACTGGCAGAAGCTGCAGAACCGGCGGCCGGCGAAACCGGAGCACAGCAGGAACCGGAGACCGTTGCAACGGAAACGGAAGAAAACTCTGTTTCAACCGCAGACACATCAAATGAAATAAATAAAACGACAGCCATCTATCCCGCAGACGCACCGGAGATCACCTGTTCCGCCGGGATAGTCATGGATCTGGATTCGGGAGAAATATTATATCAGAAAGACGCATACTCTGCTTACTATCCTGCCAGCATTACGAAGGTCATGACGGCTCTCATCGCACTAGAACAGGGAAATCTGACCGATACGATCACCATGTCGGAAGACGCTGTCTGGGGCATTGACCGTGACAGCTCCCATATTGCTCTGGATGTAGGCGAGCAGCTATCTTTGAATGATGCGCTATATGGTATGCTTCTGGAATCCGCAAATGAAGCCGCATGGGCTATCGCGGAGCATATCGGCGGGAGCATT
>CANRMC010000022.1 GCA_947631605.1 uncultured Lachnospiraceae bacterium | reverse complement strand
CGGAACGCCCGGCCGCTGACGAAGCGCCAGTGCAGCCGGAACATACAAAACTTCATCGACCTGCGCCTTTTCCGCCTGCGTCATTCTTCTCCGGGTATAGGTAGACAGGGATTCCAGATAGCGTCTGGAACCCTCCGCATATAAGATCCCAAGGGCAAGTGAAGATTTGCCGGAGCCGGAAACTCCGGCAATCCCTACGATCTTATGAAGCGGTATATCAACATCAATATCCTTTAAATTATGCACTCTGCCGCCGCGGATCACGATCCGGTCCGGATTTTTTTTATTTTCCTCTTTCATGTTTTTCCTGCCTTATCTTTTTTTTGCAGGCACCGTTCTGGACATTACTTACTGATCTTGCTGAATGCCTCCTCCAAATCAAAGAGAATATCATCAATATTTTCCGTACCGATGGAGAGACGGATGGTATTTGGCCGGATTCCCTGATCTTCCAGTTCCTGCTCGTTTAACTGGGAATGTGTGGTAGACGCCGGATGAATAACAAGCGACTTCACATCCGCTACATTTGCAAGCAGGGAGAATACCTGCAGACTGTCAATAAACTTCTTTGCTTCTTCGGCGCCGCCTTTTATTTCAAAGGTAAAGATCGAACCGCCGCCGTTCGGGAAATACTTCGTGTATAGATCATGCGTCTTTTCGTTCGGGAGGGACGGATGATTGACTTTTTCCACAAGCGGATGCTTCGACAGATAATCTACGACCTTCAAAGCATTTTCCACATGCCGCTCTACCCGTAAAGACAGAGTTTCCAATCCCTGCAGGAAGATCCATGCATGGAACGGTGAAAGCGTTGCCCCCGTATCTCTCAGAAGGATTGCGCGGATCTTTGTCACAAAGGCTGCCGCTCCCACTGCTTTTGTAAAGCTTACGCCATGATAACTCGGATTCGGATCGGTCAGGGACGAAAACTTGCCGGACGCCTCCCAGTCAAACTTTCCGCTGTCCACGATCACGCCGCCGATCGTGGTTCCGTGCCCGCCGATAAACTTCGTCGCAGAATGAACCACGATATCCGCACCGTATTCGATCGGGCGGATAAGATACGGCGTACCAAAGGTATTGTCAACGACCAGCGGAATCCGGTTCTCATGGGCGATATCTGCCAAAGCTGCTATATCCACAACGTTGGAATTTGGATTTCCCAGAGTTTCAATAAAGATTGCCTTTGTATTATCCTGAATGGCGGCTCTTACTTCATCCAGATCATTCGCATCTACAAATGTGGTGGAAATCCCATACTGGGACAGCGTATGCGCCAGCAGGTTATAGGTTCCGCCGTAAATGGTTTTCTCTGCTACGATATGGTCGCCACTCTGCGCCAGATTCTGAAAGGTATATGTAATGGCTGCCGCTCCGGATGCAACGGCAAGGGCAGCAACACCACCCTCAAGGGCTGCGATCCGCTGTTCAAAAATATCCTGTGTCGGATTCGTCAGTCTTCCGTAAATATTTCCGGCGTCCGTAAGTCCGAAGCGTGCTGCCGCATGATCGCAGTTCCGGAATACATAAGAAGAAGTCTGATAAATCGGAACGGCTCTCGAATCCGTCACTGGATCAGGATTTTCCTGTCCTACATGAAGCTGCTTGGTTTCAAATTTTAAATTTCTTTCACTTAATTTTGACATTGCTTTTTCCTCCTGCTGATTGCATTTTATTTCTGATACCGATTTCTCGTTCAGATGATCTCTTTCATGCTTCACATTATACAGGGGTAAAGCGAAAAGTGATAATATATAAAAAATTGATTCAGTTATAGTTTTAAACTATAACGATCACAGGATTGTTTCCATGCCTACTTTATACGGTTTCAACCCACAGGATTCATAAAAACGCATAGCCGGCGGGTTACAGTTCCAGACATTGAGCGTCACATTGTAGCAGTTGATCTCTCTGGCATAATCCAGAACTGCCTGATAGATCGTTTTTCCGATATGCTGTCCGCGCAATTTTTCATCCACACACAAGTCGTCGATATAAAGCGTCTGCATATCCATCATTACATTGTCGTTCTTATGCTGCTCCAGAATACAGAAGGCGTAACCCGTTACCAGTCCCTCCTCATTTTCCGCTACAAAGATCGGACGTTTCTCATCATTCAGGATTTCCCTCAACTGCGGCTCCGTATATTTCCTTCCGCCATACCGAAAGAGATCCGGACGCCCCAGATGATGTACCATACAGACCTGATACAATAAATCCTGAATCCTCTTAATATCCGTTTCTTTCGCTCTCCGAATCCTCATCTCATATTCCTCCTGTAATCTTATTCTTCATCCGGAAAGATATATTCCGGCTTTGTTTTTGCTTCTTTTATCAAAAGTTCCATTTTTTTATTGCAATCGCCAATCTCCACTTCGGCACAGATCACATGCCTGCAGGTTTTCATCACAGCCATTGCTTTTTCAAGGGTTTTGTCGCTGATTTCGCGGAACGGTTCTTCCGCTATCACTTCCGCCGCAAGAAACGTCGCTATCCGGTAGTCAATATCATTTTTATACAGGATTCCGGCTGCAAACGGAACCTGCGCCCGCTGCAGTTTCCGGTATATCGGGATTCCGGTTCCACAGGCGGAAAGGACAAATACCTTTGGACTCCCTTCTATCCTTGGAAGCTCCATGCTCCCAAAATCCGTATCAAAATATCCCTGTTTTACATCATACAGATCATGAATAACATCGGTATGAAAAATCTCCTCCGGTCTGCCATATCCGGAAATCGTTTCTCCCTTTACGCAGATGATGCGGTCAGAAAGTTTCTCTGCAAGGTCGATCTCATGCAATGACATAACGATCGTTATCTGTTTTTCTTTTGCCATGCTCCGCAATATGGATAAAAGTTCCAGTTTATGACGGATATCTAAGTAGGATGTAGGCTCATCCAGGATTATGATCTCCGGTTCCTGACAGATTGCCCGCGCCAGAAGGATCCTCTGCTTTTGTCCATCGCTTACGGCATTAAAATCTTTCCCTGCCAGATCTTCTCCATGAACGATATGCAGAGCGTTTTTTATAGCATCCTCATCCCCGGAATTTAAGATTCCGAAATTTCCCGTATACGGATACCGGCCGGTTGCCACTATATCATAACACGTCATAAGCTCCGGATGAAGTCTTTCCGTCAAAACAACCGCCATTTTTTTTGCAAGCGCTTTGTAGGATAATTCCGCCAGGTTGTCCTTTCCGATCATCACCACACCGCTTATGAGTGCTAACTGCTTCGCCAGACTTTTTAAAATGGTTGTTTTCCCTGCTCCGTTCGGACCGATCAAGGTGATGATCTCTCCTTTTTTTATCGTAAGACTGATGTCCCGGATGATAGAATTTCCGTTATATCCCACCGAAAGACGGTCAAGGTTCAGATAATTTTCATTCATGCCCGTGTCTCCTTTGTTTCAACATCATGAAAATTACAACCGGCGCACCGAAGATCGATGTTACCGTACTGATATTCAATTCCAGAGGCGCAAATGCCATGCGTGCGATCAGGTCGCAGATCATACAGAATACGGCTCCCCCCAGAACCGTTGCCGGAATCACAAGCAGGGGTTTCGAGGTCTTCATACTGTGCTTGATGAGATACGGAACTGCGATTCCCACAAAAGAGATCGGACCTGCAAACGCAGTCACACAGGCGGATAAAATACTGGAAAGAACGATCAGTACCGTCCGGAATATCCGAATATTGACTCCCATGCTTTTTGCATAGGCTTCTCCCAACTGGTAGGCGCCGATCGGTTTTGAGAGAAAGAATGTCAGGACGACTGCTATTCCGATCACGATGGACGCCACCTGCACATTACTCCAGCTCATTCCGGAAAAACTCCCCTGCGACCAGTCATGAAGATTTACAATATCCGTATCATCCGCAAATGTAATTACAAAATCCGTAACCGCCGAACAGATATAACCGATCATGATCCCTGCCACCAGAAGCCCCGCCATATTATGGATCCTTCTGGAAAATAAAAGGATAAATCCCGTACATATCAAAGAACCGATAAACGCCGCAAGGATCAGAGTATAAGAAGAAACCCTGTGAAAATGCTCCAGAAAAAAGATCAAAGCAAACGCAACCATCATTTTTGCACCAGATGAGATTCCCAATACAAACGGTCCGGCAATCGGATTCTCAAAAAAGGTCTGAAGCAGAAAACCGGACAAAGACAGCGCCCCGCCAAGGATCGCCGCCATCAGGATTCTCGGCAGACGGATCTTCCATATGATGTTTGCCTCCGGCGAACCGGTTTCCTGCCCGGATAAGATCTTTAAAATTCTGGAAACAGAAATTTCCACATTTCCGGTATTAATATTCAATACCGTTATCGCTAAGAATGCTGCGATCAGTATCAGAAATATAAATATGTACCGTTTCTTCTGCATTCATTATCTCCTAATCTACCTTTTTCAGAAATGTCATGTCCGAAGAAGAACCGCCTGTCAAGATCCGGTTTATATCCAGGATCATCCTGCCGACAATATCGGTAGACTGATACAGATCGCGTCCCGTAGTCCAGACATTCCCTTCTTTTACTGCTTTAAAATCAGAAAAAAGCTCATTCTTTGCGATCAGGTCTTCCGTACTTTGAAGCGGCGTATCAATCGTTCCGTTATAGATCAGGTAATCCGCATCACGCGCCGCCGCATAAAACTCTTCCATAGTAAGAGAAACGGAAGCACGTTCCTCTCCTTCTTTGATGGAATCCGCAAATGCGTAGCTGCCGCCTGCAAGTTCGATCATACGGGCAATATAATCGGAACTGCTTGGCACAACCGCCATAACGTTGGAATGAATATAAAAATATGCAACTTTCAGATCCCGGTCTTCAACCTCCTGAAGTTCATCCATCACCGAAGCCTGTTCTTCAAAAAATGCTTCTGCTTCCGGCTCCTTATCCACAAGTACGCTGTATGCTTTTATCCATTCCGTCCGTCCAAGCGGATGTCCTTCGTAACTGGAACGGTCAACAAAGACCGGTATGTCCAGTTTTTCCAGCATTTCCTGCACTTTCGGACTGTGGGAGATCATCGTGGATTCAATCGCAAGATCACAGTTTTCATCCACAAGAAGTTCATAATCCGGCTCATCATATTTTCCTGCAAAGAGTATTTCTCCGTTATTCATCTTCGTAACTGCATTTTCAACATACCAGCCGGAAGCCTGCGTGCCGGAAAAATGAATAAAATCCATAGCATCCATAGCGTCAAAAAGCGCCATCGCCGAGGTTGCCGCAAGATACATCGTGTCAAGCGGCTGCTGAAGCAGGACATAATCCGTACCGGTTACATCCGGCACCTTAGCTCCTTCCGGAACCACCAGATAATCTGCGCTGTCATAGACACGCAGCAGAGCGTATCCTCCTTTATAATAATACACATCAAAGCCTTCTGCATAGGATAAATTCATTTTTGATTCAAAAGTAAGCCCTTCTATTTCCGGTGCATCCGAAGGAACCTCCTCCGATTCTTTCCCGCCTTCTTCAGAAACCTGAATATTTTCTTCTGACTGACTGCTCTCCTCCTGCTTTGTTTCTCCGTTCTTTCCGCAGGCAGCCAGAGAAAAGAGCAAGACGATACTCAGAAACACATGCAGCCATCTCCGAAGATATCCTGATCTTAGATTTATCTTTTTCATGTCGTTCTCCTTCTGCTATTCCTGCGTTTGCTCCGCAAGCGCCTTTTCATATAATGCGTCTGCTTCTTTTTCACAGCCGAACAGTGCGCCGTACACCTTGATCCATTCATACTGTGCAAGTTCCGTCTTCTCATCCATGGAACGGTTTACAATGACCGGAATGGAAAGCGTTGCAAAATAAGAAGTGATCTCCTCCAGACGGGTATCTTCATCCTCCGCCGGTTCTTCCGCATTTTCATCCTCCGCCAAAGCATCCGAAATTTTTGTATCCTCCGTCTCTTCTCTTGGTAAAATATCGGATGGCAGAACCGCAAGACCAGTTTTTTCTTTCAGAAGCAATTTAAGATCCGGATCCGTATAATATCCGCCAAAGATCATTTCCTCATCTTCTTTATCCGGCAATGCTGCCAGACTGTCCGGCCACTCCGTTTTTTCACAACCGTAAGCTGCTATCCGGTCTGTTTCTGACAATTCATTCATCAGGGAATATGCGCCGGACGAAGCAAGATAAACATTCTCAGCCGGAAGCTCTACCACGATCAGTTCCTTATCCAGTCCGGCAGGTATTTCCGCATCTTCCGGTACGATCAGATATTTGACAACATCCTGCAAATAAAGCTGTGATACCTGCTCTGCCTTATCTGCAGCTTCCGACTCTTCTCCTTCTAATTCTTCTAATTCATTTAATTCTTCTGCTTCTTCTACTGCCTCCGGCTCAGTGATTTCTTCTGATATTTCTACGTTTTTTCCGTCAGATTCATCCAGTGCATCTATTCTATTTCCGTCAGTTTCATCCGATATTTCTGCGTCCGGATCAGCCTTTTCTTTATCCGCTTCTTCCGTATCCGTTTCCCTTGCGGTATCCTTCGTCATGTCAATCTCAAGGAGCGTAATTCCTCCGGCATAATGATACATACGGAAATATTCCGCATGTGCCGCCTTTGTCTCCGACTCATATTCCAGTCCCACGATCTCCGGCGCTTCTTCATCCAGCCCCTCGCCGATCCCGGTATTTCCATCCGAACCGGACTGAGTCGCCGCAGCCAGATATACAAAAATCTGATATTCAATTTCATGAGAAGCGGACATCTTTGTCGTGAGCCCCAGTATCCGGTTATTCCTGTTCAATTCAACCGGAAGCACAAACGTGGAAGTTCCGTTCGCTATCGTTCCATAATATTTGTGTCCGTTTGCTTTTACATATGTATAAGAATCACTGCTGAATACAATGGTTGCATATGCCTTTCCGTCTTTTACCGTTATTTTCCGGCAGGAAAGACTGACGCGTCCCGTGCCGCCGGACCATGAAAAACGGTCCGGTTTATATACGCCGTCTGCAAGCGTTGTATGACTGTTTACACTTGCAGTAGAGCCGTTTACATCATCTTCATATTTCGATTCCGTATCCGCAGTGACTGCGTCCGCCTGATCTTCAGCGGTTCCGTTTCCGGAGGAAGAATCTGATCCTGGCGGGTTCTGTCCAACATCTTCATTACCGGTATCCGGAGTCTGGGTGCTGCCGGTATTAGAATCATCGCTGCCGGAACCCGATGAAGAGTCTCCCGGATTTCCTGATTCACCCGGATTTTCCGATTCACCCGGAACTACCTCGATATTTCCTGTTTTCTCCATCCCTTCGGAAGAAAAGGTAAGCGTCCGGTCATACCATGAATCATTTTTCCTGGAATGTGCCGCAACATTTATCGGTGTATCCAGATTCGGGATTACAAACGTATATGTATATTTTCCTTCTGCGTCTTGTACATACGGTATCCATGCGGACGGATCTTTTGCTCCTGCTTCTTCTCCGGTTCCCAGATACAGATAGTCATACCCTGTACCGCTTAGGGTAATGGTAACGGAAAGTACTCCCTGCTTCGCCGTCAGCGTACAGGCAGTCACCCGAAACATACTTGCGCTTGAGATAACATTCGGAAGATCATAAATACCGTCATCCAACAGCCGCTTCATACTCTGTGACAAGAAGGTAAGCTCCCTGTCATACCATTTATCGTTTTTCTTGGAATGTGCCGCAACCTTGATCGGTGTGTCCAACGCCGAAACCGGAAGCGTATAGGCATAGCTTCCGTCCGATTTTTCCACATATGGGATCCATGCGTCGGATGAAGTCAAAGCCGCCTGTTCTGCAGTACCAAGATAAAGATAATCGTAACCGGTACCGCTCAGGGTAATCTCTGCAGTCATTCCCTGCTTCTGTACGGAAAGCACACAGCCCGTCACCCGAAACATTGCCTGATTGGAAGTTACATCTGTCTGATAGTTTCCATCCGGAAGCGGAACCTGCTCTGTACTTCCGCCCTGTTCGGAGTCACCGCCTTGTCCGCTGTCGCCGCCTTGCCCGGAATCACCGCCTTGTCCGCTGTCGCTGCCTTGTTCGGAATCACCGCCTTGTCCGTCGTCTCCGCCTTGCCCGGAATCGCCGCCTTGCTCGGAGTCACCGCCTTCTTCTTTCTTTGTAAGCTCAGCCGGAAATGTAAGCTGATACTGATTCTTCGTATACCAGCTGCCGTCTGATTTTCCCGGTACAAAATCTATGCTTTTACCCAGACAGCCGTTCGGAAGCGCAAAGGTAAAATCATATCCGCCCTGCGTATTTTCTACGCCGGAAATGACCGGTTCTTTTACCTCGTCCTCTTTGCTCCCCAGATAAATCCTGTCATAAGTCTTACTGGTTGTCGGCATTGTAACAGTGATCGTTCCGGCGCTTACCGAAGCAGTGGAAGGGCTGGAAACCTTAAACATCTTAAATCCGCTTATAATATCTAACTGGTAGGCGCCGTCCGGATAATCATATCCACCGGATGTATTCTCTCCTTCTTTATTCATGACCGAAGAAACCGGCTGCGCTGCGCCTTCAGCTATTGGGGAAGCTGCATTCCCCTGCGGTTTCTGCTCGGATGTAGTAGGATGATTCTCACTCGTTGGTTCTGTCTCGCCTGACTTCGGCTCGGTTGGTTCCGTCTCGCCGGACTCTACCTCACTTGATTCAGTTCCGCTCGGTTCTGTCTCGCCCGGTTTTGTCTCCGTCCCGTCCGCATTTGCAGCTTTCTTTTTTGCCGGCTCCTGCCCTGCGTCTCCGTTCGTCGCACATTCCAAAGCATTTGACTGCATTCCGGCAGGTTTTCCCGCTTCCTCCGCATTTACGGCAGGAATCGCAAAACAATTCAATGCCATACAGTAAGCTAACAAAACTGCCAGACGTTTCCAGATTTTTTTCTTCATATTGTCCACTCCTATCTATGTGCCGTCCCTGCACATTATTTTGATCGACCGCTGGTCGGTGGTCTGATACCGATTGGTGAACACGACACAAAAATGCCTGCTTTATAAAAAGCAGGCATGGCAAACACACGCTCCGTTTCACGAAGAGTTATTATTTCTGTGAACAATACGCTTTACTCGGAAGCTCATTCACCAATCTTTTCAGCAGGTTTCCTGACTTGCAGATCATCGTACAACCGCCCTTCTCACACCTCTTTCAGGCGCAATGGCTCTGCGGCTTTCCTCCCCGCATACAGTGGCCGGACCGCTCAGGATTCACACCTGATTCCCTTTTAACCAAAACAAAATGAATTTTTGTTTCGGCACTGAAAAGCCCACTGTTCTTATAACGATAAAAGTATAACAGACATTTTCCGCCCTATCAAGACATTTCTTCATATCCGTTCGGATTCATCTTCTGCCACCGCCATGAATCCTCGCACATTTCATCAATACCGTATTTTGCTTCCCAGCCAAGTTCCGCCTTAGCCAATGATGCGTCAGCGTAGCAGGCAGCAATATCGCCTGCCCTCCGTTCCTTGATCTCATATGGGATCTCATGTCCGCAGGCTTTTTCAAACGCCTTTACAACTTCCAGCACACTATAGCCGTTTCCGGTTCCCAGATTATATATCTTAACTCCCGGATTTTCTTTTATCTTATCAATGGCTTTTACATGACCGTCCGCCAGATCCACCACATGGATATAGTCTCTTACGCCGGTTCCGTCCGGTGTATCATAATCATTACCGAATACACCAAGGCATTTCAGTTTTCCAACAGCCACCTGCGCCACATACGGAAGCAGATTATTCGGAATTCCCTTCGGATCCTCGCCGATCAGACCGCTCTTATGCGCGCCGATCGGATTAAAATACCGGAGTAAAATTACATTCCATTCCGGATCGGCGGTATGGAAATCCGTAAGGATCTGCTCAATCATATGCTTTGTCCAGCCGTAAGGATTGGTCGGCGTTCCCTTTGGACATTTCTCCGTGATCGGAATCTCTGCCGGATCGCCGTAAACCGTAGCGGAAGAAGAAAAGATAATATTCTTCACTCCATGCTTCTTCATAGCGTCACAAAGGATCAATGTGCCGGAAATATTATTATGATAATAGCGAAGCGGCTCACGAACCGATTCTCCTACTGCTTTTAATCCTGCAAAATGGATCACGCAGTCTATTTTTTCCGTACCGAAAATACGGTCCATGGCGTCGGCGTCCAAAATGTCCGCCTGATAAAAAGTAAGATCCTTTCCTGTAATCTTTTGGATCCTCTCGATTGATTTTTCACTGGAATTATCCAGATTGTCCACAACAACGACTTCATATCCGGCTTCCAGAAGCGATACGCAGGTATGGCTGCCGATATAGCCCGCTCCTCCGGTTACTAATATTCTCATTTTAACATCCTCCATTTATTAAATTAAATATAATACATATCTGATACAGACGAACGCCTCGTATATTCCTGCTCTAAATCTTCCAGCGTCATATTTTCCAGAACGCGGTCCATTTCCTGATTTATCTTATCTATAACGATTGTCTGAATACTCTGAGAAAACAGGTTTTCCATGTCCTGTTCATCGCTGATATGATAGGTTCCCTCCAGAATTTCCAAAACCTTGGAAATCGGAATATCTTTTGGGGCATGATTCAACTGATAGCCGCCCTGCGGTCCTTTCACGCTCTTTACAATTCCGCCTCTTTTCAGACTCGCAAATACCTGTTCCAGATACAGAGAAGAAATGTGGTTCCTCTCCGCAATGCTTGCCAGAGAAATATGACCGTTCTTTGAATTGACGGCGAGGTCTGTCAGCGCTATAAGTCCGTATCGGCTTTTTGTTGAAAATTTCATTTTTCTTCCTCCGTTTTTCTTTTTGTTATATCCAAACCAAGAAATCATACTATTTTTGTATGTTTTACGAATCAATTATAAGAAATTTCATATCTTACGTCAAGATTCTCTTTTCATAACTAAAAATTGTTGCTATACTGAACCCAGACTGATAAAAAAGAAAGGACGGATAGAATTATGAGAAGAAATCTTTCATTTCCATCTTCAGATGGGAAGACCACCATACATGCAGTCTGCTGGGAGCCTACCGGAAAGCCGATTGCCATACTTCAACTGGTTCACGGCATGGTTGAATATATCGAACGGTATGATGAATTTGCCGGATACATGGTATCTCAGGGGTTTCTGGTTGTGGGACACGATCATCTGGGGCATGGAGATTCCGTTACCACCTTGGATAAGCGGGGATACATCGCAGAAAGCGACCATCCGGAAAGCTTTATGATCAAGGATATCCATCGTCTCCGCATCGGCACACAGAAAAAATATCCGGGACTGCCGTACTATATTCTCGGACACAGCATGGGTTCTTATCTGCTCCGTATGTACCTCACCGCACACGGGGAAGGACTGACCGGCGCCATCATCTGCGGAACCGGAAGTATTCCGGATCCCGCCACTACACTGGGACTTACCATCTGCGAATCCCTTGCAAAAAAGCATGGATGGTTTTACCGAAGCACCTTCGTCCAGAAGCTTTCCTACGCAGGACCGTACCGGAAATTTGACCTGTACGGAGAAGATCCGGAAAGAAGCTGGCTCACGAAAGATACGGAAATTGTGAAAAAATATTATGAAAACGAGAAATGTACGTTTGTCTTCACGCTGAATGCATACAAAGCGCTCTTTCATACAGTATATTTTGATAATCAGCCGGAAAATATCCGGAAAATTCCGAAAAAACTTCCGCTTCTTCTGGTTTCCGGAGAAGACGATCCGGTCGGCGATATGGGAAAAGGCGTAAAGCGCGTCTATCAGCAGCTGGTGCAGGCCGGCGTACAGGATGTTGTCTGCCGTCTCTTTGAGAATGACCGCCATGAACTGCTGAATGAAACAGACCGGACAGACGTCTACGCCTACCTCAAAGACTGGCTGTTGGAACACATTTGATCTGTTAGAAAACACTTTTTCAATATCATTTTCAGTCCACTCGCTTCTTACCCCAGAAGAAGAGTGCCACGGTTCCCGGACCGGTATGGCTTCCAATGGTAGCGCCGATCGGATAGAGTTTTACGCCCTCTTTGAGCTTTGGAAATTTCTGCTCGATCAGGGCGATCACTTCTTTTGCGTCTTCTTCGCACATGGAATGGGAAATATAGCATTTTCCGTCATAATCCAATCCGTTTTCCGCGTCGGATTCCATTTTTTCCACGATCCGGCGGATTACCTTCTTCTTGGTTCTGATCTTTTCCCGCGGAATCAGACGGCCTTCAAAATCCACATTGAGAAGCGGACAGATATTTAAAACCGAACCGATAATTCCTGCTGCCTTGGAGACACGTCCGCCCCGGATATAGAATGTAAGGTCTGTAGAGAAGAACCAATGCACCAGATTGAGTTTGTGTTCCTCCGTCCACTGATACAGTTCGTCAATCCCCATTCCCTCATCTTTCTTGTCCGCCAGAGTCTCCATCAAAAGACCGAAACCGGAAGACGCAGCCAGAGAATCTACGACATAGATTTTCCGGTCCGGATATTCTTCCTCCAGTTCCTCCTTTGCCGTACAGGCGGAATTATAAGTGCCGGATATCCCGGAAGAAAGCGTAAGATGCAGAACATCCTTCCCTTCATCCAAAATCTTCCGGAAATGCTCCATATACTCACCGACAGAAACCTGCGACGTCTTTGTCGATGCACCGTCTAACATATCCTGATAAAGTTTTTCCGGCGGTACAGTCTCGCCCATATCGTCCAAATACTGGACGCCGCCCAATTCAAAATGAAAACAGATATACCGGATCCCCCGCCGGTCAAACTGCTCTTTTGTCAGATCTGCCGTTGAACAACAGCTTAAAACGTAATCTCCCATGTCACACCTCGCATAAATCGTATTTTACCTTCTAACTTCCGTAACAAAAAAATTATCTCTATTATTTTAACAAAATTCCATTCACTATACAACTTTATTCTCCGCTATATTTGCGGATATTCCCCATTATATTTGCGGATATTCCTGCCGTATTTTCGAATATTCTTTACAATTTTTCCGGATGCGCACCATTATAGCCTGCTTTCTTCGCCCTGTTTCTGCCTAAGGAATACTACGATAAACGGAATACTGATAAATCCTGTCATGATGTCCGCCAGCGGCTGGGAAATCTGAATACCGGTAAGCCCCAGATAATGTGTCGTAATAAGCAGTGTCGGAATAAACATAAGTCCTGAACGAAGCAGGGAAAGTATCGAAGAGATCAGCGGTTTCCGGATACTCTGGAACAGCATGTTCACAGGTACGGAAAGCGGTAAAAACATCGTGCCGATGCAGGCAAAATGAAGCGCATGCTCACCGATTGCGATCACCGCCTCACTCTTCTGGAAAATGCGGACGATCTCCCTCGAAAAAATCATTCCCGGAATCGCAAGACAGGCAACGAAACAGAAAGAAATTGCCATGGTAACCAGAAGTCCCTGCTTCACACGTTTATATTTTTTAGCTTCATAGTTAAAGGATGCGACCGGCTGATAACCCTGCCCGGCGCCCAGACCAACGCACATCAGGAACGAGCTGAAACGGTTGACAACGCTCATAGCCGCGATCGCCGCATCCCCGAAAGGCTTCGTCAGATTATTCAGGAGTCCGTTGGATATCGACGCAAGCCCCTGCCTTATAAGGGCCGGAAATCCTACGCTCATGATCGTAAGATATACGGATTTTTCTTTACTGATCGCCTTAAAAAGAATACTGCTCTGCGCCATTTTCTGGAAGAAGTAAAACAGGATAAAAAAGCTGATGAACTGGGAAACCGCCGTTGAAATACCGGCTCCCAGAACGCCCATATGAAACACGCGGATGAGCAGGTAATCGCCGAAAATATTCAGGAGCCCGCCGGTTACAAGTCCGATCATGGCATAAAACGCCTTGCCCTCATACCGCAGATTATTGTTCAGGATAAAAGAACCGATCGCCACAGGACAGCTGATCAAAACGCAGAATCCGTACTGCCTTGCATAAGGAAGGATTGTTTCCGTACTTCCCAGCAGGCGCATAAACGGCGAAAGGAAAAGTATTCCGAAAATAAGGAGCAGCATTCCTACGCCTAGACCTGTAAAAAACGCGGAAGATACAAAGGTGGATGCTTTTTCCTGTTCGTTATCCGCCAGTTCTTTTGAAACCATGGTTCCGGAGCCCTGCCCAAGCATAAATGCGAAGGCCTGAATGATCGCCTGCAGAGTAAACAGGATTCCCGTTGCCGCCTGCGGACTGTCTCCAAGTGTTCCCACAAAGTATGTGTCCGCCATATTATAAATATTCGTCACCAGCATGGAAATCGTCGTTGGGATTCCCAGTGTGATGATCAGCTTTGCCAGCGGCGTTTTTGTCATTTTGTCATAATGCATTTTTGCGTCAGTCATAATATCACCATAAATTTATTAATTTCAGAGGGTAAACCCATCTTCTTTAGTATAGCACAAGAAGATGTTTCTCACAAATTTCATTTTCATAATGCTTTTGCAAGTAATCCTTAGTTGCATTTATGCCGAAATGCTTTCAGGACGCTTCCGCTGCGTATATTGCCTATGCAGGAACCGCTTGCGCTTAGATTCGCACGCAGCGGTTCTAAGCTCACACTGCGCTGCGCTTGTGTTCGCTAAGAACCGGCGGCTCATATGTCCCTGCATAGGTAGTATACGCATCGGAAGCTGTTTTCTGCTTAGATATATCTAATCGACTTTCTATTGTATTCGGATAAATACCAAATAAATCACTCATTCCATTCATTTCTTCCACGTAAAAAATCGCACCAAACCTTCAAACGTCTAGTGCGATTTCATAAATAAAGCCAAATTAGAGTCATTTAATAAAGCAAATGCTGGAAGCCCATATAAAATAAGGCAAACCAAACAAATAATTTAATCTGGTTGCATATCAGCAATCTCCTTTACTTTTTCAAGTGGCAGACCTGTTCCTACAGCAATATCCTCCAAGGAGAATTTTCCTAATTCAATCAGTCTTCTTGCCGTTTCCAGTTTTTCGTATTCAATTCCTTCTTCATACTTTTCCTGATAATTCATCTGCAAAGTCATATAATCCAACCTCCATTTTTCATTCTTTCTAACAGACCGTACCGCCTCATCTAACTCTCTGGTAAAGTCATCCTCGGGCTCCTTACCATCAATAAAATCAAGCAACTTTTTCATCTCTGGCGTAACATCATCTATAGTGCCTTTTGTATTTAAAATAATTTTTGTCGTATCATCCCCAAGCCCTAATTCCGGATTCTCAAGGCAACGGTTCTCAAATGTATAAATATGCCGTCCTTCATTAAATAAGTCAAAAGTACAAACAAATATGACAAAACTTCGTTTCAAATCCTTATAATTTTCTCCCTTTTCCAAGATATTCAAATCAATCATACCCTGATAATATCTTGTTCTCTTTGGAATATTCCTATTCTCCGTTGTCTGCATTTCAATATTATAAACCGTATTGTTTCCGTCTTCTACATAGATATCAAGACGTACACTTTTGGCATCTGAAGAAATATCAATTGCCTCCTGTGATTTTGGATATTCAATACGGAATATTTTTATTCCAAGCACCCGTTCCAAAAATGGTTTGCAAAACTTAGGATTTCTCATGATAACACTAAACATAAAATCATCCTTAATTTGCAATTGCTCAAAAGTTTTCTCCATAATGCCACTCCTTCTCTTCTTTAATTCCTATTATAATATGTAGCGGTGTAGTTAACAAGAATAAAATTTTACCTAACTTTGCCGGGAAATCTTTAAACATAATTTTAAACAAGCTTTGTCAAGTCTTTACATTTTTAAACTTGTTTTATTCTCGATCTAATGTTTTAACTCTTTTGTATGCAATTAGTTTTTTATACTCTTCCTTTTCCAAAATTTTTTCTCGATACTTCGATTCATTCGGAATATTCATATTAAGGACATTTTGCTTTTGCAAACTATCTAAATACGAAGCAGTCATCACGAGAACGTACGTTTCTTCATATGACTCAGTATTATTAAATAAAACATAATTATTAACCCAGTCCTTTATTTCCTCCATTCTATCCCAATAACAATCACTCTTATCCATGTATAATTTAATACTGTGGCAAAATCTGTTCAAATTTAATTTTTTGCTCACTCACATTATATACTTTTGAACCATTTATTTTATATGGTTTCGTCACAGTATCACAATCAAAAAGTACTAAGTTCTTGTGTCCTAAATTGACAGAGCTCTTAAAACAAACTCCTTCAAATCCAAATTCCCTAATATATTCACACAGATACTGCGTAGGTAAATATTCACTTTCGTCATTATAGTTAGGCGAAGAAAATAATCTTGATAAAGAATCTAATTTTATGCCTATCCCCTCTTCTCCTTGGCGATAAATGCTAAAATCAAAAATTTTTATATCTCTAGTAAGCTCAATTTCAGCAACACTAATAGGCAAATCTATTTTAGGAGTTATTTCCATAATTGCGGTTTCAACATCAATTGCGGTATATAAAAAACTAATATACCTTGCATTTGCTCGCCCATTACCTGCATACTCTGCTACAGGAGCATCCGATCCCGTTTTATCATAGCCATAAAAATCCCCTTTATTTCCTTTTAATTCTGTAATTCTTTGATTGATTGTTTTTCCATCTTTATTAACAATATCTAAAAAAGAACGCATTAATGCATTTTGAAAATATTCCAATTCCAAATCAATATTTGGAAAATCGTTTTTAAATTCTGACAATATATATGGTAATTCATTCTTTGCATACTCTAATTTGGTATGGTATGAACGTGCTCTGTATAGTTTCGTTCCTTTCTTGATTGTATTGGTTGCATACGGAATCACCTTTTTAATTTCTTTTAACAAGTCACTTTTAGGAAAAAATCTCCTTTTTAGTTTTATTTCTTCTACATATTCCAACCATAATTTTTCCATAGAAATATCTTCTGTTAGCACTAAATTAAGCAGTGTAAGCAGTAACACAGCCTTATCCTTATCAGAATCAGAGCCAACATTACTTTCTTTTTTCATACATTCTCACTCCATTCATTCCAGCATTCACTTATTTTAATTCTAATTTCTATATCCTACTACATAAAAAATGAAATTTGTATCACTTTAATAATAACCCTTAAATCTTTTAGTATCATTTCCATTTGGAATATTCAATCCACATCTAAAAACATCTTGAAATCCTATATATTCCGGCAAAAATGCTTTATCCTGCTTTAATGATGCTGCATGATTCCTATTTAGTTCATTTAAGCGTCCCCATATATCTGCTGCACATTCTCTAAGTGACAGTACTGCTAATCGTATAGATTATTTTTTGAATCAACATAATATGTCAAATCTTCCGCAGCCTCCATCACCATATACCTTGGATCATATTGATAAGGTTTTGCAGAATTAGCTGTTTCATTTCCTATATCTTCTGTTGCTGAATGCTCCTCAAAGTTCTCCACCTGTTCCATAACCTTATTAAATACTTCCGGACTATATTGTGGTGGATATCCATTCTTAACTAGACAAATCTTTATCTCAAGTTTCAACTGATTTCTCACATTCTGATTGTTAAGCCAGTCCGCAAATGAAGACTTCGCATCAATAATTTCCTTTACTTTTTTAGCCAAGTTTTTGCACTTATCATTGATTACAACACCAGCAACTTCTTTATCTATTCCATATTCAAAGTCATATTGATCACGCAGAGAAATCAAAATATCATAGAATGCCTTTTCCTCAAATGTCAAACCAACTTTTCGAAAACTTTCTTTGCTCTCATTCATTTGACGAAGAATATCTAAAGCCTGTTCTGTTGCAATTTTAATAATATCCTCAGATGCCTGTTCCTGTGCCACACCAGCTTCCTCAATAGTAAGATGCTTACGTCTTTCGTGATATTCTGTAATCGTTTTTTGTAGCATTTCCTCAAATGACTTTGCAGCCAACCGATTAACTTTTCCATACTCCTTAATTTGCTTACGAAGTAACTTAACAAGCAATTCCAACTTCGTTGCTGGCATTTTAACATCAGATAGTTTTTCAAAATACTCTGGTGAAAAAATATCTTCCTCCTCACCACTTTCAAGAATACTTTCCACCCGATTATATTTTAACGCTTCTTCAACCATCTTTGAAACTGCAAGATTCATGGTATCGGTGTCTACTTCACTTGTACCGTTCATTTTACGAACAAAACCAGCAATAGCCATAAAACATTGCGCAAGTGCTGATTCTTCCTCAGTAAGATAACCAGAAGCCTGACAAATATCAAAAGCCGCTCTCATTCTCTTTACCATCTTTAAAAAGTAAGTTTTGAATGAAACTTTGTGAGAGCCCTTATTTCCCTCAAACTGTAATTCTTGCGTTGATACAAATACATATTCAGCTGCTTTTGCAAGAAGTCTATAGCGTTCAATCGGATCACTCTCTGGATTTAAGAATGGTGTCAAATCGTGATCTATAAAAATATTTTTCAATATTTCAAGTTCCTCTCTAAACACTGATGTAGATTGCTCAACATCATCGGATGTAGGTGCAATAGAATTATTCCCACCATACACTTTCACTGCTTCACGCATATTATCACGAATTCCAATATAATCGATCACCATGCCAAATTCTTTTCTAGGATATTTTCTGTTTACTCGGCTGATGGTCTGTATCAACAAATGCTTTTTAAGAGGTTTGTCATTATATAAATATGTAAGGCAAGGAACATCAAATCCCGTAATCCACATATCTACAACAATGACAATGCAAAAATTTGACTTTTCCTGTTTAAATGCCGCATCCAATTCCTCAGAACGTTTGTCATTTTTAACACCGCCAAGATAATTGTACATATCTTTCTCATCATTACTGCTGACACTGGATACCATTGCAATAAACGGCATCGGTTTTAATTCTTTCAGTTCTTCTTTTGTTACCGAAATTCCATCTGGTGATTTCTTTTTTTCGAACCATTCAGGGTATTTATCCTCAAATTTCTGTAACAATGTATATGCAATCTTTCTGTTAGAACATACAATCATCGCTTTTTGTATTCTGTCTGGATCACCAGCACAAGCTGAAACATAATGGTCATGGATATCCACTGCAAGGCGCTCAAGTCTAGAAGGTTCAGCAAGAATCATTTCCATAGAACTCATTGCTTTTTTACTTGCTTCGATATCCTCATAAGTCGCTCCATCATCAGCACATTTTTTATAATAGTTCTCTATCTCTTTTACCTTATTATTATCAAGCAATACCTTTGCAATACGAGGGTGATACTTGATAGAAACAGTAAGTCCATCAGCAACTGCCTGATCCATTGTATATCGGTCAATTTCGTCACCAAAAGTCTGATATGTTTCTGCAATAGGAGTACCGGTAAATCCAACAAAAGTAGCCTGTGGAAATGCCTCTTTCAACACTTTTGCATACGGCTTTGAAACCAAAGCTTTCATATTTTCATCAGCATCTTTACTGAATTGAATCTTCTTGGAATGTTCAAGCTGTGTTCTATGCGCTTCATCAGAAAAACATATAATATTTTGACGGTCATTAATCAAACCAATTTTATCGTCTTTTCGATCGCAAAATTTCTGAATAGTACAAATGTAAAAACCACCACTTTGTCTTGCTCCAAGTTCCTGTCTTAATTGAGTTCTATTTTTTACAATAGAAACTTCTCCAAGATTCAAAAATTCCTTACTCTTTGTAAATAACTTTGCCCCTTGTTTTTGAAGTTCTTCTCTATCAACAATCAAAATAATCGTCGGAGAACCAATTTCTGAAATGTCAGTACAACGGAGAGCAAGCTGGCGGGCAAGGAAAGCCATTGTATAGGTTTTCCCACATCCAGTCGCCCCAAAGTATGTACCACCTTTCCCACTCTTCGCAATAACAGAATTCACTATACTTTGTTTCAAAAGCTTTGTAGCAAAGAACTGTGGATAACGACATACTATTTCCACTTCATCACTATCATAAATACTATCTTGAAAATAAATATAATCTCTAAAAATCTCTAAAAATCGTTCAGGCGAATACACGCCTTTAATCATAGTCTCTGTTTCTGCAAAAGGAAGAGTAGATACCGCATCTCCGTCATTTACTCTACGCCACGCATAAAAATGTTCATAAGGAGTACGAACTGTTCCAAGCCTTGTTTTAACACCATCAGATATACAAGCCAGAGGACAGTAATGTAAAAGATGTGGAATATCTCTCCAGTAACGAATATTTATCTGTTCCCAAGCATCATAAATGGTTGCATAGGCATCGGCAGGATTTTTCAACTCAATAACGCACAATGGCATACCATTTACAAATAAGAGTACATCTGGTCTACGGTTTTCTTTTTGACCATTGTTTGTATATTCTACTGTAAATTGGTTCACCACACGAAATATATTTTTGTTAGTATCATTAAAATTTATTAATTGTATCATTCTTGGAATTCCGTCATGGGTTGTAAACTGGACACCACTCACCATCCAACCATACACCTTGTGCAAAGTTGCAAAATCACTTTCACTACCAACAAGCCGAACATAATCAAAAAGCTGGACAACCTCATCTTCTGTTAAATCCAGATTTGTATCAGCTACGAATTTCTTAAAATCCTCAGCAATCAATACATCTCTTTTGGTTATACGAGCGATATTATTACCAGAAGAATATTTCCAACCTTCTGCTTCCAAAAAGCCAATGAAGGCATATTCATATTCTGATTCGCAGTAATGACCATTGTATTCTTTTAATCTAGCCATAGACTATGCCTCCTCTGTTTTTCTCGCCTCTTCAATTGAGCCTTTAATAAGAATTGGACAAATATCTTTTATCTGAGATTTGAGTCTTTCATTGATTAAACGTTTATTTGTATATGACTCAAAAATATTTGCAATAGCCCTTTGAACACTAATACTTGGAATAGGAATACTTACTTCTTCCATTTCTGTATAGTCAAAAGTCTCTCTTGCACTTCCCCATGAATGAAATCTTGCATACCGATTAAATTCAGAGCGTTCAAAATAAAGTCGTAAATATCTTGGTAAAAGCTTATTCTCATCTTTACACCTGAAGACAGCGTAAGAAGATGAACATATATATGTTTCCTCAGTATCGTTAAATGCTATTGCAATTTTTTCTCCGCGCCTTGATGTATCTGCCACATATGCAAATTCTTCTGGCTTTACAATATAATATGGTCTTAAATTTACATCTCTCATATTAGCCTTTGTTTCAATAAACCGTTTATCAACAGATATCCCACGTACATCGTCCAAATTATATTTATCAGACTCGTTTTTATCTTCTGATAACTCAATATAATCCCCTATTCTTTTCTGCGGTAACGTAGAACGCAAATTATCTAAATATCCCTCGCAAACAATTCTTAAATCATCCAAGCCACGTTCATAACTTTTCTGATTTTCAAGCAAGGAATTGTAAATATCTACGTATTTCTTCTGAATCCCAATGTCTGGAAGAGGAATAACTATATCACTCATATCATTGAAATTGAATTCTGGACGTTGACTACCAAAATTTCTAAATGTCACTTCTCTGCAAAATTCTGAACGTCTAAAATAAATATATAACCACATTGGATCTATTATTTTCTTTCCTTCATTTGTCAGATAAAAAACTATATACAAATGAGATACTATACACAGTCCCTCTGTACGATATGCAATTGAACCTAATTCGAGTCGAGTAGGATTATACACAAAAGCTCCATCTTGAACAATTTTATATGGTTTCAATTCTACTCCTTCTGTATTTCCTTTTGGCGTTGTAAAAACACCTTGACTGTTTACACCAACTATCAAATCAATTCCGTATTTTAAATCTTTATTATTTATTGTAGAGCGTTCAATGTAATCTCCTAGCCTAATATTAGTCAATCCCATATCCAATCCCCCTAAATGCATCTTCCAGCATTTGCTGAGATTTCTTTTCCTGCTTCATAATTTCTTTCATTTCTGTCTGAACACGAGCCATTTCCTTTTCATAGTCAATTTCTAAATCGTGGTCAATAAACTCAATATACTTACTGGGAATAAGTGTCCATTTCTTTTCTTCTATTTCGGCAATTCCTACACTTCGATAAAGTTCAGGCACTTCGTATTTCGTCCCATCAGTCCCCTCACTTTGCCAAGTGTGATAAATACCTGCTGCTCTTTCAATCTGTTCTGTTACCAATCGTATCTTCTTTTTATTTTCTCCCTTAACCGGGTTTTCAGTCCATGTACGCAAATCCATAAAGAGTATTTCTTGCTCACGATTACGCAATATTCTACCGTGATACTTACCACCTTTCTTATTTTGATTCAAAATCCAAAGAGTAACACTGATATCTGTTGTAATAAATAACTCTCTCGGAAGAACGACAATAGCTTCCACCTTATCGTTTTGAATCAACCCTTTACGAATTTCTAACGTATCAATATCATTCAAAGCACCATTGGCAAGAAGAAATCCGGCCACACCATCTGCTTTCTTTAAATGGGAAAGTATATGAAGAATCCATGCATAATTCGCATTGCTTTCAGGCGGTGTTACATAATTTGACCAGCGAGAATCATTTTTCAAATTATCGTTATACCATCCTTTCAGATTAAAAGGTGGATTTGCCATGATATAGTTAAAATACAGTCCTTTATGTAAGTCATGTGTAAATGTTGAATCTGATTCTTCTCCAAGATTATGGCTAATTCCACGCAACGCCAAATTCATTTTCGCAAGACGGTATGTTGCCGGTTCTTTTTCCTGACCATAAACATTGATGCCATTTAAGTTTCCCTGCTTTGATTTCACAAGTTCGGCACTCTGAATAAACATTCCCCCTGAACCACAACAAGGATCATACAAAGTACCATCATACGGTTCTATCATCGTTGCAATAAGCTGAACCACATCGTGAGGTGTATAAAATTCTCCCTCTTCTTTTGTAGCATTTACTGCAAACTCTTTAAGGAAGTATTCATATACACGACCAATCAGATCTTTTTCCTCACCAAATGCCTTTTGGCTAATCTTATTTACTTCATCAACAATTTTCTTTATATCATTAGCTGCTAAATTACGTGCTGTAAATGTACCTTTTACAAAACACCCTTTTAATTGAGGATCTTCCTCCTCAAGACTTTGCAATGCTGTATCAAGTGCAACATTTAGACGCGGAGCTGGAGTGTTAATAATCGTTGACCATCGTGCTTCTGGCGGTAAATTATAGGTTCCATCTGCAAAAGTAGCGTCATCAAAAAAAGCAGCTCTGATACCCTCATCTTCTGGATCTAGGCCCTGCTCTTTAAGTGTTTGTTTAAGATTTTCAATTCCATCCTCATACTTTTCTCCAATAAATCTGAGAAACACAAGTGTAAGCATCATATCTCTTTTTTCAAAGAACGAACCTGAATTACGTGCTGCACGTAAATAATCTCTACAATTAAATAAAATACTATCTATATTCAATTTTTTTTCAGTTATTTTCTTCTTTGCCATGTTATTTTTTTTCCCTTTCTTCGTCTGGAACAAATTCCATGATATCCTGTATCTCACAATGCAATACTTTACATACTTTTTCCAATACTTGGGTACTCACATGTTCATTCTTTCCAAGTTTCGCCAATGCATTTGTTGTAATTCCTGCCTGATCTCTAAGGTCAATTTTTAACATATTTTTGTCTATTAACTTCTTCCATAATTTACTGTATCTGATTGCCATTATTAATCCCTTTCTTGCCATTACAACTTCTTTACTATTATATCATCAAAAGCAAGGCGCTTCAATCTGAAATTGATTTTTTCAATTTCTTATCTTGTCATAATATTTTTGTCAATTAATCCTTAGTAATATTTCTGCCAATAAGCATATCTGTTGTTAAGAATATTGCCAGCGTGGACGCTTTCGATACGCAGACTGGTCCTATGCAGGGACATATGAGCCGCCGGTTCTTAGCGAGCACAAGCGCAAGCGCAGCGTGAGCTTAGAACCGCTGCGTGCGAATTTAAGCGCAAGCGGTCCCTGCATAGGACCAGTCTGCGCATCGAAAGCTGCTCTCTGCAACAATCCACATTTCTTGTCTCTATAATTGCAGTTAAAATTCATATTTGACTTTCCATAAGGGGTATGGTAAGGTTTATTCACTGCCACCGGGTAGAGTAATGCGAAAGCATTCGATATACATCGTTAGGTCTTAGAAGATGTATATGCGAATGCTTATTTTTTTGAGGTAGGATTATGCAGAATAAAAAACTTTCAGATCATTATTTTACAAAAGGAGAACTTCTGTTATTTTTCTCATCCGTTGTTTTGATTCTTGTGTCATTTCTTTTGTTTGACCGGAAAAACCTAATAATGCTTGCCGCCTCTCTGATCGGTGCGGCATCGCTTATTTATAGCGCCAAAGGAAACTTTATCGGTCCGCTTCTTATGATCATCTTCAGCGTGCTTTACGGAATCATATCCTATTCTTATTCCTATTATGGAGAAATGATCACTTATCTTGGAATGACCGCGCCGATGTCGGTTTCCGCTCTTATTTCATGGCTTAAAAATCCTTATAATGGCAATATTGCCGAAGTATCCGTCAACCGCCTGA
Organism: uncultured Lachnospiraceae bacterium; assembly: GCA_947631605.1. Lineage (GTDB taxonomy): Bacteria > Bacillota > Clostridia > Lachnospirales > Lachnospiraceae > CANRMC01. Next base: position 2,063 of record CANRMC010000022.1, on the reverse strand, counting down.
AAAAAATGGAACGGATCTTTGCCGCTTTTCTTACGGCAGGGGTAACGGTACTCTTTTATTTCATACTCCGCGCACTTCATACGGCAAACCTCTTACCCAGCACACTCTCTGTCGCGACCAGCTTTCTCGCTGTATATCTTACCTTCCGGAGAAGTCCGTACTATGCGCTTTCCTATGCTGCGAACGACATGATCCTGATCATTCTCTGGGTGCTTGCCGCAAGGACGGATTCCGGCTACTGGTCCGTTGCCGTCTGTTTTATGATGTTCCTTGCTAATGATATCTATGGTTTCATCAACTGGTCAAGAATGAGGCGCCGGCAGTTTTCGGAAATAAATATAGAAATCCAGAAAAACCATGAGCGCACAGATGATCCAGATAACCGGCTCTAAGATACAGATTCCGAAATATCCCAGCCAATCCGCCACAAAAACCGCCGCTGCAAATTTCAGCGCAAGCTCCACTACGCTTCCCAGCACGGGAACCAGTTTTCTTCCGATTCCCTGAAGACTACTCCGAAGGATCAGCAGTACTCCCAAAGCCATAAAGAACGCAATGTTGATACGGATATAAAGATATGCCCATTTGATCACCTCCTGATTGGAGGTTCCCGTCAGAAGATGTATCATGGAACGTCCGAAACAGAAGACGCAGACTATGGAGATCAGACTCCAGCCCATGGCAAGCAGGATTCCCTGTTTGATTCCTTTTTGTACCCGGTCATATTTTCCGGCTCCCAGATTCTGGCTTGCAAATGTGGAGGACGCCATGCTCAGCGTTCCAAGCGGAAGCATGAAAACTTCGTCCAGTTTCCGCGCAGCAGTATGCGCCGTCATAATGGTTTCCCCAAGCGAATTCACCGCCCGCTGCAGGGCAACCGAACCGATGGAAACAACAACCAGCATAAGTCCCATGGAAAATCCGGTCGTAAGAAGTTCTTTCAAAAGTGTTGCATCCCATTTCAAATATGCGGCGGAAAAACGAAGCATAGGACATTTCAGCCAAATATACAAGGCGCAGAGAACCACGGAAATTGCCATGGCTATGATCGTTGCATAAGCGGCGCCTGCAATTCCCAGTCCGAGATTTTTTACAAATACATAATCCAGTATTGCATTTAGAACCGAAGATATAATAAGAAAATATAAAGGCACGCGGCTGTTTCCGATGGCGCGCAAAATACCGGAAAACATATTATAGATCATAATGATTAAAGAAAATACAAGAATGATCCTCAGATACCGGTCCGTGCGGGCAATGAGATTGTCCGGCGTTTTCAGAGCTTCCAGTATCGGATGCAGATATATCAGGCTGAGCACTGTCAAAATCCCGCCGATCACTACGGTCAGCACATAGATCCAAGCCACGCTTTCCCGCATTTTTTCCTCATCTTTTGCCCCGAAAAACCGTGCCAGAACCACTGAGAATCCGTTCGTGATACCGCTGGAGAACCCGATCACCAGACCATAAAGAGCTGCGGAGGCTCCGACAGCCGCCAGTGCGTCATCCCCCAGAACATTTCCGATAACAGCCGTATCTACTACATTATAAAGCTGCTGAAAGATATTTCCCAGAAAAATCGGAAATGCAAATATCAGGATAACCGTTATGATATTTCCTTCTGTCATGGAAAAAGAATTTTTGTTTTTCATGTTGTAAAAGTCTCAATTACAGCCTAAATTACAGTTTAAATTCCACCTGAATATCCGGACACTTTTCCTGAAGCAGTCTGCGGAATATTTCTCCATCTTCCGGAGAACCCACGATGGAACCATAGTGCGTCGGGATAACGGTTTTCGGTTTCATTTTCGAAACCAGTTTTGCAGCTTCCGCCGCATCCATGGTAAAGGTGCCTCCGATCGGAACCAGCGCCACATCGCAATGAATCGCTTCCGCTTCCTTTACGGCATCCATATCACCCGAAATATAATACCGTATTCCATCCAAAGTTACAATATAACCGCACCATTTCTTTCCCTTTGGATGTGTAGGATTACAATACATGTGTTACAGCTAAATAATTAAAAAGCAGAGATACTGCCTTTGTGTTATAGTTTAATCAC
>CANRMC010000021.1 GCA_947631605.1 uncultured Lachnospiraceae bacterium | reverse complement strand
TTCTTTTAGTGCTGTCAGTAATTGTTCCTGCGGCAGTTTCCGCACGATCTCCCCATGCCGGAATAAAAGACCTTCTCCATCCCCGCCGGCAATTCCAATATCCGCTTCCTTTGCCTCGCCGGGACCGTTTACCGCGCAGCCCATAACCGCCACTTTCAGATCAAGCTCCGGATATTCCGCGATGAGCTGTTCCGTTTCGTCCGCAAGTTTGATGAGATCGATCTTGGTTCTTCCACAGGTCGGGCATGAAACCAGTTCGATCCCGCCCTGCCGTAATCCAAGGGTTTTCAGGATCAGTTTTGCGGAAATGATCTCATTCACAGGATCGCTGGTAAGGGAAACCCGGATCGTATCACCGATTCCCTGTCCCAGGATCAGACCGAGTCCGACGGAGGATTTGATATTGCCCCGATACAAAGTTCCGGCTTCCGTAATCCCGACATGCAGCGGATAACGGAGCCTGCGGCTGATCTCCTCATGCGCCTTTACGCACATCATGACGTCGGAAGACTTAATACTGACTACGATATTGTCATAATCCGCTTCCTCTATCATACGCACCTTATCCAGAGCGCTCTCCACGATGCCTTCCGCCGTTACACCGCCGTATTTTTCAATCAGGTTCTTCTCCAGGGAACCGCTGTTTACGCCGACGCGGATCGGAATATTTTTCATGCGGGCAACTCTGACAACCTTTTTGAGATTCTCGGCGCCGCCGATATTTCCGGGATTGATCCGGATTTTATCCGCACCATGCTCCATTGCCGTGATCGCAAGTTTATAATCAAAGTGAATGTCAGCGACGATCGGAATATGGATCTTCTCTTTGATCTTGTCAAATGCCTCTGCTGCGGCTTCGGTATTTGCGGTTGCCCGTATGATCTCGCAGCCTGCCTGTTCCAGCCGCAGGATCTGAGCGGTTACCGCTTCAATATCCTCGGTAGGCACATTTGTCATGGACTGGATCGCAATCGGATTTCCGCCGCCGATCGTAACAGAGCCGATCTTTATTTCTTTTGTGGTTTGTCTGTGCAGCATAGAATACCTCTTATTTCGTAAATACGTTATGAATATCATTAAAGAATACAAAAATCATCAGCAGCATAAGAAGAACGAAGCCGATACCGTTTACAATGGCTTCTTTTTCCTTTGGAATCTTCTTTCTGGTAACGGCTTCTACCAGAAGGAAGAGGATCCTGCCGCCGTCCAGCGCAGGAATCGGAAGCAGGTTCATGATACCTAGATTCACACTAAGCAGTACGCAGAAATTGATGATATTTAAGATTACATCCGCCATACCGCCCTGTTCATTTGCTTCGTCGATCACATCGCTCATCATATTGCCGACGCCGACCGGTCCCATCAGATCGTCTTTGGAAGCGCCGCCGGTCACCAGCATCCGCAGGGAAAGTACGGTGGATTTCACCCAGTAACGGAGTTCCAACGCGCCGTACTGCACTTCCTGCAGGAAGCCGTCTGCTCTTTTATAACCGCCGCTTACGCCCATCCGGTAAACGCCGTCTTCTTCCTTACGCGCCTGAACAACTGTCTTATACTCCTCACCGTCTCTCTCGTAGGTGACGGCAAGCGGCTTCGACACGTCGTTCATCTGCATATAAACCAGGATTTCCCGGAAGTTATAAATGGTCTGATCCCCCAGTCCGGTAATCTTGTCGCCGTCCAGCATACCGGCTTCCGCCGCAGGGCTGCCCGGCTGGATCTTTACTTCCGAAGGATCGATACCGCAATAATGGCATAAAACGATCGATAACAGGAACGCCAGAATGAAATTGAAAAACGGTCCTGCAAAAACAACGGACAGTCTCGAAAGGACAGACTTGTTGCTGAACGCGTTATCGTCTTCGGAATCCTCGTCTTCTCCCAGCATCAGACAGTAACCGCCGATCGGAAGGGCGCGCACAGAGTATTTGGTCCCCTTCTTTTCTACAGAAAAGATAGCAGGTCCCATACCGATGGCAAATTCCGTAACCGCAATATGGTTCAGCCTTGCAAAGATAAAATGTCCGAATTCATGGATAAATACGATCACTCCGAATACAAGAACGATCGCTAAAATTTTCAGTATTGAAATTCCTATTGTCATAAATGAAACCGGCTCCTTATATGTTCCTCCGTCTGATCACGGATATTTAATATTTCTTCTACAGTCGGCTGCTGTATCACCGTATGGCTCTCCATAGCATCCTGGATCACATCATAGATTCCCAAAAACGGAAGTCTGCCATCCAGAAATGCCGCAACCGCATATTCATTGGCGGCATTCAGTACCGTCGGCATGGAACCGCCGGCTCTAAGTGCATTATATGCAAAATCAAGTCCCTTAAACGTCTCTCTGTCAGGTTTTTCTATCCGGATCTCGCTGATCTGCGTAAAATCCAGCCGTTTCCCCGGCAAAAACCGGCGGGACGGATAATACAGGGCATACTGGATCGGAAGCTTCATGTCCGGCGTCCCAAGCTGGGCAAGCACGGCTCCGTCTTCGTATTCTACCATGGAATGGATAATGCTCTGCGGCTGGACGACGACTTCTATCTGTTCCGGAGATACCTGGAAAAGCCATTTTGCTTCGATGACCTCCAGTCCTTTATTGACAAGGGTTGCGCTGTCAACCGTTATTTTCTTTCCCATGGACCAGTTCGGATGTTTCAGGGCGTCCGCTACGGTCACATTTTGGAGATATTCCCGATCTTTTCCGCGGAAAGGTCCGCCGGAAGCAGTCAGAAGTATCCTTGAGATCTTATTCTGCCGGTTCTGCTCCAGACATTGAAAAATAGCGGAATGCTCGCTGTCAACCGGAAGGATCTTTACCTGATATTTTTCCGCCATAGGAAGGATAATATGTCCCGCAGTTACTAAAGTTTCCTTGTTTGCAAGAGCGATATCCTTTCCTGCCCGGATCGCTTCGATCGTAGGGAGGATCCCGATCATTCCTACAATTGCAGTAACTACGATTTCAGCCTTCTCATACGCAGCAACTTCGATCAAACCTTCCATACCCGATACGATCTTTACATCCAGATCCGATACTGAGAGCCGCAGTTTCGCCGCATCCTCTTCTTCCCAGACGGCTGCCACAGCCGGCGAAAATTCCCGGATCTGTTTTTCAAATAAAGAAAGATTCCTTCCGCATGCCAGAGCTCCCACCTGTATATCTTTCTGTTCACGTACAATGGAAAGCGTCTGTGTTCCAATGGAACCGGTGGAACCGATAATGGATATTACCTTCATATGTAACCTCTCTTATATAAACAATTGGATCAGATAGTATATGATCGGCGCCGTAAAGATCATACTGTCAAACCGGTCCAGAACTCCTCCGTGGCCCGGTATCAGTTTTCCGTAATCTTTTATTTCGTGATTCCGCTTGATCGCGGACGCCGCCAGATCTCCAATAACCGCCGGTATTGCGCCTCCCATTCCCACGATACCAAAAATGAGTGGTGCATTACTTAATTCATATACATATCGGTGAAATAGTATTCCAAAAATCACGCCGAGAAGTCCGGCGCCGACGATACCGCCGATCAGTCCCTCAACGCTTTTTTTCGGACTGAGTTTCGGCGTCATTTTATGTTTTCCCAGAGTAACACCCGTCACATACGCAAGCGTATCATTCCCCCAGGAACAGATAAAGATCAGTATGACAAAATATCCGCCATACGGTATCTCCCGCAATTTAAAGACATACGAAAGCATTACGCTGACATAGAAAAAGGCAAGAAACGCCTCCATTACATCTGCGTCCTTGTATTTCGGATAGGTAATCACGTATAGGGATAAAAGAAGCAAAAGATAAAGAAGCATCATCGGAAGAACCGCCTGCACATAACCGGAAAGAAGGATTCCGTAATAACAGACAGTTCCGATATATGCCAGGATTCCCGGAATATCTTTTTCCAGCTTGTATATCCGCATCAGTTCAAAGACGCCGATCAAAGAAAGAAGCAGCGTCACCGCCCATGTTACGATCCCGCCGAAATACAATGTGACTACCGCCAGTATGACTAATACGATTCCGCTTAACAACCTTGTAACAAACATTACTTCACCCCGCCGTATCTTCTGTCTCTCTTGTTGTAGTACCGGATTGCCTCTACAAAATCCGCCCGCTTAAAATCCGGCCACAGAACCGGCGTAAAATAAAACTCGGAATATGCGATCTGCCATGGCAGGAAATTGGATATCCGTTCTTCGCCGCTTGTGCGGATCAAAAGATCCGGATCCGGAAGCTCCGCTGTATCCAGATGGGCGGAAATAAAGTCTTCCGTAATATCCGTAAGTTCTGCCGAACCTTCTTTTACTTCCTTTGCAATCGCTGTCATGGCGCGCCGAAGCTCGTCACGCCCGCCGTAATTCAGGGCGATCGTGAAATTAAGGCCCGTATTCTGTTTTGTTGCATCCTCCAGTTTCCGGATCGCATCCACAATATCGAGAGCCAGCGCCGTCCGGTCGCCAATAACGCGTACCCGCATATTATTTTTGTTGGAACGCTCAATAGAATTCACCAGATAATTCCGGAGGAGATTCATAATACCGGTCACTTCCTCCACGGACCGTTTCCAGTTTTCCGTAGAAAATGCATAGACTGTAAAATACTGCACGCCAAGATTATAGATATCTTCGCAAGCCTGCTCGACTGCCTGTGCACCTGCCTTGTGCCCGTAATTTCTCGGCATCAGACGTTTTTTCGCCCACCTGCCGTTTCCATCCAGAATAACTGCCACATGCCTTGGCACATTCAGGATCTCACCGTCAATATTCTTCTCCATATTTTCTCCAATCCGTCTTAGACTGTCATGATTTCCTTTGTCTTTGTATCGATCATATCATCAATTTCCGATACATATTTATCGGTCATCTTTTGGACTTTTGTTTCGTAATCTTTTTGCTCGTCCTCCGAGATCTCTCCCGCCTTGTTCTGCTTTTTCAACGCGTCGTTTGCGTCCCGGCGGATGTTGCGGACTGCAACCTTGGCTGCCTCGCCTTTTTTCTTGATGTCCTTTGCCAGTTCTTTTCTGCGCTCCTCCGTAAGTTCCGGGAAGTTCAGGATAACGGATTTTCCGTCGTTATTTGGAGTAAGTCCCAGATCCGAATTTACGATCGCCTTTTCGATCTCCTTTATCATCTTGGTTTCCCAAGGCTGGATCAGAAGGGTTCTCGCCTCCGGAACGGTGATATTTGCCACGCCCTGAATATTGGTCGGCATCCCATAATAATCTACTTTGATCTTATCCAAAATATGCGGATTTGCTCTTCCTGCACGAATTGCTGCATATTCCGCCGAAAGATTCTCAACTGATTTTTCCATTTTTTCTTCATACTGCTTTAACATGTTTATTCCTCCCAGAAATATGTTTTTCCAATCTTTTTATTCTTAATCACAGGTAATATATGTTCCCGTAAATTCACCGGTTACAGCCTTCACGATACTGTCTTCCTTGTTCAGTCCGAATAACATCATCGGCATCTTATTTTCCATAGCGAGAACTGCGGACGCGAGGTCGATCACGCCCAGTTTCCGATCTACAATATCCCGCATGCTGAGGCGGTCGTACTTCTTCGCATTGGGATTTTTTTTCGGATCGCTGTCATATACGCCGTCGATCGCCTTTGCGGATAAGATCACGTCTGCTTCAATTTCGATCGCCATAAGAACGGTTGCCATATCAGTAGAAAAATACGGATGTCCGATGCCGCCTGCAAAAAACACCACTTCATTTTTCTCCAAATATCCGACTGCCTTATCCTTATCAAAAAGCTCCGTCATAGTGCCGCAGGAAAAAGGCGTCATTATGTGGCAGGTCATTCCTTCCCGACGGAACATATCTGCGGCATAGATACAGTTCATAACCGTTGCCAGCATTCCGATCTGGTCCGCCTTTACTCTGTCCATATGCTCGGAGGTTCTTCCCCGCCAGAAATTTCCGCCGCCGATCACGACTCCAAGCTGCGTACCGGTTTCATGAACCTTTCTTACCTGAACCGCCGCATTGTGTACCGTTTCTTCGTCAAAGCCGGTCTTCTTATCGCCTGCTAACGCTTCGCCGCTGAGTTTCAGTATGATCCTTTTCATTTCCATGGCGTCTTCTCCTTATTTTTTCGTCTTCTTGTCCGGAAAATAACTGTTTACATCGATATCCGAGTAGCACTGGGAACAGAAGCCCTCCACGACGGCGCCGTTATTTACCTGAACGGATTTTGATTTGATATTTCCGACGATAACGGCGGTAGAATCCACGATCACAGGTCCCTGCACGTCGATATCGCCATGGACGGCGCCTGCGATCACTGCGGACTGGGCTGTCATATTTCCGACTATGACGGTTCCGACTCCGATCTTTACGCTTCCCTCTACATGAACCTCGCCTTCAATATGCGCTTGATTTGCGTAGAGCTCGCCTGCCATAATATTTCCGTTTACATTTCCGCCTAAGATCAGCTTTCCGATACAGGTGACATTTCCGTTTACCGTTCCGATCAGGTCGATATTTCCATCCGTTTCAATATCGCCTTTTACGGTGGTTTTTTCTGTGATATAAGTAGTGTCTTCGGTCATTGCCGTATTTTCATTTTCGTTATTTTCCATCTCCTGCGCTTCTAATTCTGCCACTGCATCCGCCTCGCTTTCCGTTTCTTCATTTGTTTCTTCTGTCTCAGTATCTTCTGTCTCAGCTTCATCTGTCTCTGTTTTGGTTTCTTCGGCTTCCTCCTGCGGTGTGATCTCCGTGAGTTCGCCGTCACTGTTTTCGATCGGAGCCGTTTCCTGATTTTCCTGTGCTTCCTCTTTCAAAATAGCTTCGGAAACCGCATCCCGCATATTTACATCTGTGCTGTTTTCCGTCGTTTCCAGTTCTTCCAGCGTTTCTTCTATCAGGTCTTCTTCCAGGTCTTCTTCCGTCTCTTCCGGAACTTCTTCCAGAATTTCTTCTAATTCGTCTTCCGACAATTCGCCGTAATCTTCGGTATCTTCGGAATCTGTTTCCGGCAATTCGTCCAAATTCTCCACGCTGTCCGGCGTATTTTTATTTCCGTCCGTATCCGGCATCAGTTCATTGACGGCCTGCGCAAAATCCCGTTTAAAATCTTTAAAAAATTTCATGATAGAGTTTCCTCCTTCGTAATCAGAATAATTACCCATTATTTACAGATTATAACACAAAGCCCTGTCGCTGAAAAGAAAAAAGTGAAGCGTGCTACACACCCTTCACTTTCTGAATCTGTTTCTTCAGGCAGTCGATTCTGACATACTTCATGCCTCTTACATCATTAAATATTTTTTCACCGCATCCGATCGCCGCCGGTATATCAAATTCCGCGCACCGGATCGCCATATGGGAAGCTGCGCCTCCGTAACGGGTGATAAATCCCGCGATATTTTTTGTAAATATCCAGTCATATCCGGGGTCCGCTTTCGTGATCACGACGATCTTTCCTTCGATTTCCGGCGGTTCATCCGCAAAATCGTCTAACAAAACGACTTCGCCCTCCGCAGAACCGGCGGTGATAAAGTTCGGTCTGGAATCTGCCACCTGGACAAAGCCAATATCTTCTTTGCGAAAAACCACTTCCGGAAGGATCAGACCGGAATTTATCTTATGCGTCATTTTACTTTGTGCGATCACATCCTCCAGCTCGCCCTTTGTTTCATAATTAAAAAGATCCATAACGGTAAGGAACGAAAGGTCGTCCCGCGGAATCCCATAAAGCTGTCCCAGCCGTATGATAAGCTCCAAAGCAAGGCTTAAGGATTTTGTAAATTCAAACTTAAAAAATTCCCGGTTCTCCGTGGTCTTCCGGATAAAATCAATAAAATCATCTTCCGAAACGCCGATCTCATGATCCAGCAGCGCCTTCCGGATCGCGTTTTTGTCCAGCTCCTTTGCCTTCGGACGGCTCTTCACGGTTCCCGTGAGATTGGAAGTTCCCACGTCAAAATACATTTTCGCATAGCAGTCCGTCCGTACATTGTAGGTTCCCAGCCTGAGATGCCCGTACCGGCTGTTGAATTCATCTCTGGAAAGCATACCGTGGCTGTATGCGTCAAAATCCCGCTCGAAATCTGAGGCTACCGTATTGATAGACAGCATATAGGCGTCCATATCGTCTTCCTTTATGTAACCTTTCTGCACCAGCGTCCGGCAGAAGCTTCTTGCCATGAACGCCAGTCTCGCCTGTCTGGAAAACTGCGGCGTACCGTCTGATTTTATAGATGTGAGAAGCTCGCCGATATAGTCCTTAATTACGTCGATATCCGTCTCCTCCAACGGCTTTTTGTCCCGGATCTGATGCCGGAGTTCCCGCATTTTGTAAAGCGACGTCATATCCTCCGCGTAAATATCCGGATACTCCTGAAGCGCCATACAGGTTACAAAATAAAGACTTTTCTGTATCTCGTTGATCTCGTTTTTCGTAAAGCCGTACCCCAGCAGAACGTCCATATTTTCTTCGGTACAGAAATCATAAGCGCTGAATACGATCTCAAATTCGATCTTGTCGTGGGCGGAAATGTCCTCCCTGAGCCGCTTCTGATAATAGCGTTTCAGTTTCTTTTGCAGCGCCGGCGTGAGAAGCTCCGGTATCAGTCCCTCAAAGGTATAGTCAATCGAAATATAAGGCTTATTGCCGATCCGGTACATCAGATCGTCATTGATATAATGATAACCGATCGCGGAAATGCCTGCGCTCCAGATATAGGCGGTAATGATCTCCCGATACAGGGAATAATCCAGCGGAAACGGATTATCGCCTATGATCTCCGAAGGATTCCAGAAAGCCATATCAGAAAGAGCGTGCCCCAGTTTCCCAAAATCTTCTTCCGCTTTTTCCCTTGCCCTGAGAACCGCCCCGTCGTCTGCGATCTTTGGCATATTTGCGACCGCCGCCAGAGGACGCGTCTGGAAAATGATCACGTCGCCCGCGCCGGTAATTCCAAATTCTATATCCAGATACTCGATGCTGCATAAGGAAAGGATCTCCCGTATGGCGGAGATCAGCGCCCCAAACGGTTTCTTCAGTTTTTTTTCATTTGTATTCCACGGCACATAAACGGTGCGTCCGGACTTTCCCGCCGTTACGGAATCCGTACTGCCGTCGTCATCATAGTTGATCATAAAATACGGACGGTTATACAGCAAATCCCTGGTAAATACCACGCCGGACATCCGGATATCCTTCGCCTGCCGCTGCACTAAAACCTGTTCCTCCAAAAAACCGTCGTACATCGTTCCGTCTTCCTGATAGGTGGATAAAACATGGCGGACGGCATGAATAATATCATCACGGCTGCCGGAATCCACATTTAGAACGCTGTCAAAATGACCGGCGTTTGAAGTCACCATACTGTCTTCTTTTACGGAGGAGCTGCGGACAACGACCGTATCCCCCTGAAACCGGGAACGAATCCGCTCTGCTTCTTCTTCCGGATTTTCCAGAAAAACACCTGCATTTATGATCTCTATATCTTCGACTCTGGCAAGGGAAAGATGGGATTTTAGAAATACCAGTACGTCTGCTTTACTGATGATTTCTTCGTTTTCTGTAAACATTTTCGCGTCGCCTTTCATTTATGAACAAAATATCGCGTTAATCTTTTGATTTTTAACCCTAATTTCAATTTTAGTTAAGTAAATTAATTATGTCAAGGGAATTTTTTTATTCTTTCATCCTTGTCAAAATGAAAGGTTCTTTGTAAAATATGTGCAGGAAAAAAGGAACCGGAGTGACTTGGAATGACGATCCACTTATATTTGACACAGAAAAAAATAGAGCCCGATTATGAACGGGCGGTAAAGGAATATCAGAAGCGCCTGCAGCGGTTTGCAGCCCTTACGCTTCACTATGGAACGGATATAAAAAAAGCCGCCTTGTCGGCGCAGGATAAAAAGGGCATACGAATCCTGATTACGCCGGGCAAAAAAACGCCCGCTTCTACCGAACTTGCGGAAAAATTCTCCCGTTTTTTTGTAGACGGTTATTCCTCCCTGCATTTCTTTCTCGGCAGTAAAGAAGATGCGAAAGATTTAAACGGCTTTGATGAACAGCTGTCCCTTACGGGGTTTTCCGTCTCCGCCGGTTTAACTGCGGTCCTTGCCGCAGAACAGTTTTACCGGGCTTTCTGTATCCTGAACCACATCACATATCACAAATAGCAGAATGAAGGCTTTCCAGAAGAAAAATCCGCATAAGCTGGTGCGGAAATGTCAGATTGGAAAAGCTGATCCTGTGATCGGCGCGTTGTACTACGGTTTTATGCAGTCCCAGGGAGCCTCCGATCACAAACACGATCTGTCTTTCGGTTTCCGTCTCCTTTTGCAGAAGTTTTGCAAGTTTCTGTTCGTCATAAGGCTGCCCTTCTATACAGAGCGCGCATACGCAGTCGCCGTCCTTAACATTCCGGAGGATCCGTGCAGCTTCACTTTCTTTTATTTTTTCTTCGATCTTCGCACCGGAGCGTTCCGGAATGGGTTCATCTCTTACCTCTGCGATCTCAAATTCACACTTCGCACGCAGCAATTTCTTCAGGCTTTCCAACCGGTTCCGGTAATAATCTTCTTTCAGGCTTCCGACGGCAACAATTTTTATCTTCATTATCATTTTTTAACACCACTTTTACATATTATTTTATTTAATGTCATACTTTGTTCATATTTATATATTATATTTAAACCATAGTTTTTTTCATAACTCTCTCACCTTATTAAAAACAAACCACTCATATCAGCGAGTGGTTTGTTTTTTATTGCCTCTCTTTCTATTTCCTACATAATCCGGTTCCGGACTTCTTCAAATTCACGTTTTATCCCCTCGTCCACATCTTTCGTGATCAGACTGACGAAGATGATCATAAGCGCTGAGAGAAGGAAACAGGGAAGGATCGGGTTCATACCTGTAGCCGTATGCAGATTTATATATCTGTCCGCCAACGGAAAGATATTTAAGTAATTCCATGCAAGTACAGATAACGTCCCCGTGATCAGTCCCGCTATAGCGCCGGAGCGGTTCATCCGTTTCCAATACAGAGAAAAAGCTACAACCGGTCCAAAAGAACAACCAAGAAGCGACCATGCAAGGGATAAAAAAGAAAACGGTCTTTCCGGCATCCATATGGCTACGGCAGTAGTTACTGCTCCCACCAATATAAGAAGCAGCCGAAATACAGGGATTTCCTTCTGAAGCCGGAATCTCCTTGAAATGCTTTTTTTGATAAGATCGTGGTACAAGGTAGAAGTTACGGTAAGCAGACCGGAGTTAAGCGCTGAAATCAGCACGATTGGAATCGCGATCAGAAAGAAGCCTGCCATGATCTGCCGGGTATGCTCTTCCAAAAACAGTTTTTCTATCGCTGCAAAGTAGAAAATCCCGCTCCTACTCTCTTCAGGAGTCAAAATCTGCGGATAAAGATACGCCCTGCATAAGGCGCCCATAACGCAGGCTGCAACCAGAGAAATAAGCGTCCAGATGATCACAACTCTCCTGCCTTTATTGATCTCTCTTCCGTTCGGCGCCGCCATAAATCCGGTCAGTATATTTGGCATGCCTGCGCACGCCAGCCCGAAAGAAAGCTGGGATATCAGTTCCACAGGATTGATCAAAGTTCCGTTGTCATAGATAACATTCAGATATACGCTGGCGTCACCCGGTACTCTGGTATTCATAATATTAATGACGATCTCTCCCGGGTTCATCCGTATTCCCACTACAATCGCACAAAGCAATATACACAGGACAACCCATATACTATGAAAGAAATCACTGTTCATCAGTCCGGAAAAGCCGCCCATGGCAGTATAGAGAGCACCGAGAATGACCACGCCTATGATCACTGCATTCTGCGGTATATCGCATGTCTTTTCCAGAAGCATTGCCATTTCCTTTAATAAAGAGGCGGAAAAAAGAATCATCAGAATACTCATAAGAAGAGAGGAAACGGTTTTTAGCACCGGCCTTTTTTCTTTGAACCGTTCTGTAAAATACGCCGGCAGGGTAAAGATTTTTTGATCGGATTTTGCCCGGTAACGCATCAGACGGTACGGCATGATCTGCCAGTTGATCACTGTACCGATAAAAAGTCCGACTGCGATCCATGCCTTTCCCGCGCCATAAGCATAGATCATTCCCGGCATAAAAAAGAGCGTCCAGAAACCGGTATTTGCAATCTGCGGTGAGATCCCAAGCAGAACCCCTTTATTCTTATCGGAGCCTGTGCAGAATGTATCAAAGCTGTTTTCGTTCTTTATCTGCATAACGCCTGCCATTAAGAGGAAAACCGCATATAAAAAAACAGATGAAAGAAATAAGGTTCTCATATCAATCCCTCGTTTCCATGACGATCAGATATCCGGATTCACAGGAAATATACGCCGTATCTTCGACGATCTCATTGCTGATGCCAAGGCTCCTGCCCTGCGGAAGCGTGACGCCATCCAGATTATATTTAAAACCGCGAAGGGTAAGTCCGGTCACTTCCTCTCCCAAAGGAAGTAAAGAAATATAAGTTCCATGGCAGTCATTTTTCCGGATCTCAAAGCTTCCCGTCCTGAGCCGGATCACATTATGGGAATCAGCGATACAGGCCGGGATTCCTTTTTCACATAACGGAAGAAGCAGGGAAATATTGGAAAGCGTATGATCAAGTCTTGTGCCTGTCGCCCCCAGAAGAACAAGACTCTCCGGATTTTTTCGCAAGGCTTCCCGGATTGCTGCCTCCGTATCGGTATCATCCTTTTCCGGTATCAGACGGATAACCGGAATTTCTTCCGTAAACTGCTCTGTTTCTCCCTCTGCCAGCGTGTCAAAATCCCCAACCGCAAGGTCTGCCTTTTGTCCAAGCTCAGCCAGAGCCTTAAGTCCTCGTTCCACGCCTATTATATAATCCGGTTCATACTGATCCAATACTCGTTTCAGTAAATCCCGTTCGGTATTTCCTCCGGTCACGATCAATATCTTCATGCTGCTTTTCTCTCCGTCTATTCACATTCCCTTAATATCCGTTGAAAGGCTGCGATATTTTCTTTGATATTTCCATTGAAAACAGCGGAGCCTGCCACAATGACATTTGCGCCCGCCTTAAGAACCTGTCCTACATTTTCTGTAGTGATCCCGCCATCGACCTCAATATCCGGATCTGCGTTATTTGCTTCGGCAAGCGCTTTTACGTTACGGATCTTTTCCAGTGCGGACGATATGAATTTCTGACCGCCGAAGCCCGGATTCACGCTCATCACAAGCACCATATCCACATCATTTATCACACACTCCAGAACGGAGGCCGGGGTTGCCGGATTCAGGGCGACGCCCGCTTTCATGCCTGCCTTTTTGATCGCCATGATCGTACTGTGAAGATGTTTACAGCTCTCCGTATGCACGGTCAGAATATCGGCGCCGCATTCTTTAAATACCGAAATATATCTGGACGGTTCTTCGATCATCAGATGTACGTCCATGACGCAGTTTACGGCGCTCCGTATATATTTTATAACAGGAGGGCCAAACGAGATATTCGGAACAAACATTCCGTCCATCACGTCCACATGGATATACTCTGCGCCGGCGCCCTCTGCGATCGCCAGTTCCTCTCCCATGTGATTAAAGTCGATGGAAAGCACTGATGGTGAAAGTATGTTCATATTACCATTTCCTCCTGTCCTTTATTTCTTCATAAATGCGTTTATAATTCAGATACCGTTCTTCGGATATGCGTCCGTCTCCGACTGCCGCCTTGACAGCACATTCCGGTTCGTTAATATGAATACAGCCCTGGAATCGGCAAGTGCCTTCATATTCCGCAAATTCCCGGAAATAATCTTTGAGTTCCTTTTCCTCAATATCCGTAATGTAAAGGGAACTAAATCCCGGTGTGTCCATGATATAGGTATTCCCCTCAATATACATCAGTTCCGAATGTCTGGTGGTATGTCGGCCGCGTTTAATCTTCTCACTGACAGCTCCGACCTCACAGCCGGCTTCCGGTTTCATAAAATTCATAAGGGAAGATTTTCCCACGCCGGAAGGACCGGCGAGAACGGTGGTTTTATCTTTGAACACGCCTTTCAATTCTTCCGTGCCCTGTCCTGTTTTCAGAGATATGGAATAGATCGGATATCCTGCCCGCCGGTAGATGCCGCACAGAGCTTCAAGCTCATCTTCCGGAATCAGATCTGCTTTATTGAAACAGATGACCGTTTCCAGTCTGCGTTTCTCCATCAGGATCAAAAAACGGTCCAAGAGATTCAAATTTGGCTTCGGAGACGCCGCCGCAAAAAGGATAACCGCCTGGTCAACATTTGCTGCTGCCGGGCGGATCAATTCACTGTAACGCGGCAATATAGAGACTATATTCCCGACTGCATTTTCACGGTCTATAATCTCTATATCCACATCATCACCGACCAAGGGTTTGATATTCCGATTCCGGAATATCCCCTTCGCCTTACATTCATATAATTTATCATGGATAACATTGACGTAGTAAAAACCGCCAACGCCTTTTATGATCTTACCTTTCAAACTCTTCCTCTCTTACCGTTCTCTACTGCGGACTGAAGGATGATGACAGGCTGCTTGTAAAGTAACTTGTGATATCCGCCTGCGTATCATTGTCGATTACCCGGAAAGATACGGTTCCCTCACTGACAGAAAGGTTCTGCTCGCTGCCGCTTACTGAGAGCGGGAAGCTGGTTGCTCCAGTCAGCGTATTCTGATACAGGGTGTATGTCGCATTTCCGGCATTCAGATATACTTCTACGGTAACGGATGAGGCTGCGTTGATATAATCAATTGCCTCTTGGGAATTACCGCTTATGGATATGGAGCCGGAAACACTGCCGGTATATTTTACTTCTTTCTTTCCGTCGCTTATTACAATGTCTACGGAGGTTCCTTCATTTACTTCGGTTCCTTCCGCAATGCTCTGACGGATAACCAGGCCTTTTTCAACGGTATCGCTGTTCTCGTGGGAAACATTTCCCAGCGCAAGCTTCAATGCCTCTAAACTGCTCTTTGCTGCGGACTCTGAAATACCGGTTACTTTCGGAACGGCAACAGTCTTTACATCCGGGCCGTTACTGATCACGATATTAACCGTGCTTCCCTTTGCCACTTCTGTATTTTCCGCAGGCTCGATCGATATAACCCTGTCTTTTTCGATTTCGTCGTTTGCTTCAAAACTGTGCTTTACTTTAAAGCCATATTCTTCACTTTCCAGAAGTGCGGTTGCTTCATCATTCGTCAAATTAACAACGGAAGGGATCACAACCTTCTCTGCGCCGCCGCTGACATAGATAATGAGCTCCTGATCGGTCGTTATCATTTCCCCTTTGTCTACGCTCTGGCGGATAACGTAATTGGCTTCTACTTCTTCATTCGTTTCAATCTCAAATGTATAATTCGTAAATCCGGCTTCTTTCAGAAGGCGGTCTGCTGCCTCCTGTGAATAACCGGTCACATCGATCATCGGTACCATCTGCTGTTCTTCGGTTGCGGACGGATCTTCTGTTGTCTCCGTCGTTTTCTTGCCGAATTTAAACCAACCCATGATATTACCAAATACAATGAACACGATTACGGCTATGATAACCGCAACGGCAACGCCTGCAGCCATGATTGCCTTTTCAAGCTTCGGATCTACATCATCGCTGGAACGTTTACTGTCATAATCATCATAATCGTCTTCATCATAATCATCTTCTACTTTTTTAATCCCGGTTCTTCTCACCGGAGCCTGCGGCGTTACATAATCGTCCTCATCTTCATAATCATCCTCATCAGACAGGAGCTGATTCAGACGTTCCGAACCCGGCTGTGGAACCGAAGACTGTTTCTCTTCATATGGTTTCGGAGATTCAAATGTATTTAAGGAAGAATTATTCTTAACGGCGCTGCCATTCTTGATCGCCTGCATATCTGCAGCCGTAAACTGCTGCGTCGGTGCATTCGTTACGCCCTGCGGAGCCACGATGATATCAATGTTCGGATTTGCCTTTACCCGCTTCAGATCCGCGATCAGCGCACTGGCAGTCAGATATCTGCGTTCCGGCTTTTTCTGAGTTGCCTTGAGTATGATCTTTTCAAAACTGGAATAAATATCCGGATAGAACTGCCGCGGCGGAATGATGTCATTCTGAATATGCATAAGAGCGATGGAGACATTGGTATCTCCTTCAAACGGTACGCGGCCCGTAACCATTTCATACATTGTGATGCCTAAGGAATAAATATCACTCCGTTCATCACTGTATCCGCCTCTTGCCTGCTCCGGTGATATATAATGAACGCTTCCCATACCGGTGGTAGACATTGTGTTAGAGGTTGCGGCTTTTGCAATACCAAAATCTGTTACTTTCAGATTGCCGTTTTTCGATACGATAATATTCTGCGGCTTAATATCCCTGTGAATGACATGATTCTCATGAGCCGCCTCCAGACCGGAAGCAATCTGGATGGAGAAATCAATCGCCTGATCCATATTCAGTCTTCCGTTCAGACTGATATACTCTTTGAGCGTGATTCCCTCAACCAGCTCCATAACAATAAAATGGAAGCCCTCATCTTCACATACGTCAAAAACACTGACTATATTCGGATGTGTAAGTCCTGCAGAGGACTGTGCCTCCACGCGGAACTTGGACACGAAATTCGCATCACTGCTGAATTCTGTCTTTAATACTTTTAACGCAACATATCGTTTCAGTCTGTGATCTTTTGCCTTATATACGATTGACATGCCGCCGGAGCCGACAACATCTACAATCTCATATCGTTCATCAAGAATCATTCCTGGTTTTAACATCTTTACACCTCTCAATTATATGGATATTACCACTGCGGAAATATTATCACTGCCGCCATAGTAATTTGCTCTGCCGATCAGTTCATTGACTGCTTTTTCAACGTCCTCATTCTCACTCACAATATCCCGCAGCTCATCATCTACGACCATATTGGAAAGTCCGTCTGAACAGAGCAGAATCCTGTCTTTTTCTTTCAGGTCAATTTCAAAGAAGTCCGGCATTGCCTCATCTCTGGAGCCCATGGCTCTGGTAATGATATTCTTCTCTGGATGATTTCTGCCTTTCTTCCGGTCCAGTTGACCGTTCCGGATCAATTCTTCCACAAGGGAATGATCCAAAGTTACCTGTTTAATCTCATCATTAATTACGTATAATCTGCTGTCGCCGATATTACCCACATAGAGTTTCCGGGCGGCGATCACCGCTGCCACCATTGTAGTCCCCATTCCGGCTTTATCTTTATCTTTTTCCGCTGCTTTATAAACTTCGCTGCTGGCAAATACCATTGCCCGTTTCAGCAGGGAAACCGGATTCTCTATTGTGGATTTCTTAACAAAATCAACTACCGTTTTGATCGCAAAGCGGGAGGCATAATCTCCGGCGGCATGACCGCCCATTCCGTCTGCCACAATGTAGAGATTCGGTAACGGTCCTACCGGTGTATCACTCAGAAAAATGCTGTCCTGATTCATGCTGCGCTTACGCCCCACATCCGTTTTTCCTATCGATATCATCCGGAACCCCCTATCTGTTATCGGTATACTTTCTTCTCAACTGGCCACAGGCGGCGTCAATATCGCTGCCCATACCTTTTCTTATAGTAACATTTATTCGATTTTTTTCAAGTATATTTTTGAATTTTTCCACAGAATCCCTGTTACTTTTTTGAAAATTCCGCTCTTTAACCGGATTTACGGGGATCAGATTCACATGTCCGTTCATATTTTTTAACAGTTCTGAAAGCAGTTCGGCATGGTTTTCACTGTCATTTTCCCCTCTTACCAGACTATATTCAAAAGTTACCCGCCGTCCGGTCACATCAAAATAATAACGGCAGGCGTCCAGCGTTTCCCGGATGGTATAACGTTCGGCGATCGGCATCAGTTTTTTTCGTTCTTCATCCGTAGGGGCATGAAGGGAAAGCGCAAACGTGATGGTAAGCTTCTCTTCCGCCAGTCTGCGTATCACCGGCACAAGACCGCAGCTGGATACGGTAATATTTCTCTGGCTTATATGATACCCGCTCTCGCTGCTTAAAATTCGGATAAACCGGAGCAGGTTATCATAATTATCCAGCGGTTCTCCGGTTCCCATTACCACGACATTGGAAACTCTCTCGCCGGTGATCCGCATGATCGCATATACCTGTTCCAGCATTTCCGACGCTGTAAGGTTCCGGACAAATCCGCCGATCGCGGAGGCACAGAACCGACAGCCCATCCTGCAGCCCGCCTGCGAAGATATACAGACGGAGTTTCCATGATGGTAGCGCATGAAAACGCTTTCGATCATCTGTCCGTCCGGCATCCGGAACAGAAATTTGATGGTTCCGTCTTTTTGGGATACCTGTCGGGTTTCTTCTTCGATCGAAAGTATATCTGCTTTTAATCCTTCCCTGATATTCTTTGGGATGTTTGTCATTTCAGAGGTTTCTTTCACGAAATGCTTATGCATCCACTCGTAAACCTGAACGGCGCGGAATTTCGGAAATCCCTGTTTCGTCATATATTCAATTAATTCCGGTTCATACATGGACTTAATATCCGTCATTTATTGATTCCTTTTCATCACACAGTAATAAAATCCGTCGCAGGCGTCGATACCCTGAAGGAATGTGCGTTCCGTAAGTTTTTCGTAATTTTTATTTTCAGACAGGAATTTTTCAACCGTTCCGCCGTTTTCTCCCGGATTGATCGTACAGGTAGAAAAGAGCAGACAACCGCCGCATTTCACATACCTGGATGCCATGGAAAGGATCTGAAGTCCCAGAGTCTCCAGTTTCTTCATATCTTCGGGCGTCATCCGGTATTTGATATCGTTTTTTCTGCCGATGATCCCCAGCCCGGAGCATGGCACATCCGCGATCACCACATCCCCCGCCTGCTCGAGCGCGGGATCATATTCCAGTGCGTCATGTTCCGAAACCGTAACATTCGTTAAGCGTAACCGGTTTATATTATCTCTGATCAATTCTGTCTTTTCCGGTGTCAGATCTCTGGAAATAACGGTTCCGGTTTGATTCATGATTTCCGCCGCATAACAGGTTTTTCCGCCCGGTGCGGCGCAAAGGTCTATCACGGTGTCCCCGTTTCTGATCGGCACGGCTTCCAGCGCGCACATGGAGCTTTCATCCTGTACGGAAAACTCCCCTTCCCGAAATCCCGGTATTTTCCGGATAAAATCATATCCGTCTATCAGAAGCGCCGAATCACTGTATCTGCCTCTTTGAACGGTAATTCCTGCCGCAAGCAGCTTTTCTTCCAGTTTTTCAGGCTGGATCCGGGTACGGTTGCACCGGATCGCGGTCATTTTTTCTTCAAACTGTGCATGTAAGATTTTTTCTGTCTGAGCTTTTCCATAAGTATCCAGCAGAAAATTCCACAGCCATTCCGGAACGGAATAAGAAATCCAAGGTTCTTTGGGCGCTGCAAGATGATCTTTTTCTCTGGCTATGGTACGGAGTACGCCATTCACATAACCGGAAAGGGAGGAAAGTCCGTGCCGCTTCATCATTTTTACCGCTTCATCACAGGCTGCGGAATCCGGAACCCCATCCATATAAAGGATCTGATAAACGCCCATACGAAGAATGCTGCGTACCTGTGGCCGCAGCTTCTTTGGTTTTCGATCCGAATACTGTTCTATATAATGATCCAGAAGCAGCCGGTACTCGGTAACGCCTTCGGTAAGACGGGTGATCTGCGCCCGCATTTTCTTATCCGAAAATTGTACCGTCCGAAGCGCTTTATTCAGTGCGATGCTTGACAGGGTTTTGTTTTTCTCCATATCAAGCAGGATTTTCAATGTGATCTCTCTTGCATCCGGCGCCATATCTATTCTCCTGCTTTCATTCCTACGGTAAGCCTGTTCCCGTTCAGGTAGGATACTGCATCCATACAGGTTTTCCCCTCCGGCTGAAGGCGGAGGATCTTCAATGCGCCGGTTCCGCAGGCAATTGTAAAGTATTTCTTTGCCACCTCTATAACAGTTCCTGCTTCTCCGGTTCCGTCCGTCACTTCCGCCTGATACAGTTTTACATTCTTTCCGGCAATTTTCGTATACGCGCACGGCCATGGGATCAGTCCTCGGATCAGCCGTTCCAGTTCGTCAGCGGATTTCCGGAAATCCAGATTTCCCATTTCTTTATTGAGCATGGAGGCATACGTGCTTTCTTCCTCTTTCTGCGGCGTCCGGACAGCGGTTCCCTGTTCTAATTTTTCCAGTGTGGTAAGGATCAGATCCGCACCGAGTACGGCAAGCTTTTCCCGAAGGCTTTCTCCGGTTTCATCCGGCTCCAGAACTATCTCCGCCTGATCCAGCATATCTCCCGTATCCAATCCTTTTTCCATATACATGGTGGTGACTCCCGCCTTCTTTTCTCCGTTTATCACCGCCCGTTCGATCGGCGCAGCTCCCCGGTATTTCGGAAGCAGGGAAGCATGAATGTTGATACAGCCGTAAGGCGGAATCTGTAAAATGGATTCCGGCAGGATCTGTCCGAATGCGGCTACAACTATCACATCCGGTTTTAATTCCTGAAGAAGACTGACATTTTCCTGCTCACGGATCTTCTCCGGCTGATAGACCGGGATCCCGTATTCTTCCGCTTTTATTTTTACAGGCGTTTTTGTAAGGCTTTTTCCCCTGCCCTTTGGTTTATCCGGCTGTGTAAAACACGCCAAAACTTCATGTCCCGCCTCTACGATCCGTACCAGTGCGGAAACGGCAAAATCCGGCGTTCCCATATATACAACTCTCATCCGATCCTATCCTTTCTGTTCTGCCCGATACAGACCGTCATTTACTTTGTCTTTGTATAAGATCCCGTCCAGATGATCCAGTTCATGGCAGATGGCGCGGGCAAGGATTCCTTCTGCTTCTATTGTAATCTCCTCCATGTTCCGGTCAAAAGCCTTACAGATGACATGGTTCGGCCGCGTCACTTCCCCCAGCAGTCCCGGCAGGCTCAGACAGCCTTCGTCAGCCGTCTGCTCTCCGTCGCTTTCTGTGATCACGGGATTGATCAGAACCAGCGGTTCCGGAGTTTCCACGCCCACATCAATAACAACCAGCCGCTTGAGGATTCCTACCTGCGGCGCCGCAAGTCCTACGCCGTTCGCATCATACATAGTATCAAACATATCGTCGATCAATGTTTGCAGCCGGTCTGTCATCTGCGTGATCTCTTTGCATTTTTTCCGAAGTATATCGTCTCCTTCTGTGCGGATATTACGAATTGCCATTTTTATTTCTCCCTTCCTGTCAGTGGTTGTTTTTATATCATGCTTTTATATCATGCTCATCGGATTGAAATCATATTGTACCGATCCGTCCGTATCCTGATACTTTTCGGCAAACATCTGCTCCGACTTTTCTTTTGCTCTCTGCAAGACATTATACTGAAGATGTTTCACATATACAACCCTTCGGTAAACATCATTGATCTTAGAAATATACGCCTCTCCCGGTCCGATGACTGCGCCGTCTCTCTCTGCGTCCGCTTCCCGTATGCTTTCTTTTATCGCCTGACAGACACAAGCCGCAATTTCGTCCGCAAGTTCCGGTTCCTTTGACATAACGAGAACGGCAAGCATATGATAGATCGGCGGATATTTGAGGATCCTCCGGTAGGCAAGCTCCAATTCAAAAAACTTTTTATAATCCTGCTCAGCCGCCGTTGCAATCGCATAGTGTTCCGGCTTATATGTCTGGATGACAACACAGCCTTTTTTTTCGCCTCTGCCTGCTCTTCCCGCCGCCTGCGTCAGAAGGTCAAAAGTACGTTCCGACGCCTTGAAATCACTGTCGAAAAGCGTAAGGTCCGCAAGTATGATTCCGACTACCGTTACATTTGAAAAATCATGTCCCTTGACGATCATCTGCGTTCCGATCAGGCAGTCCGCTTCCCGTCTGGAAAATGCCGACAGGATATCGCCGTGCGCGCCTTTCCGCAGGGTTGTGTCCCTGTCCATCCGCAGGGTACGGATTTCCGGAAAGCATCGTTTTACTTCCGCTTCCACCTTTTCTGTCCCGGTTCCGTATCCTCCGATCAGTTTGGAACCGCATTTCGGACAGGCGGTCGGTTTCCGTTCGATATGACCGCAGTAATGGCACATCAGATATCCGTTTCCATGTAAGGAAAGAGATACTTCGCACCGCGGGCATTTCATTGCCTCGCCGCATTTCCGGCAGGAAACAAAACTGTTATATCCCCGTTTATTAATGAACAGCATGACCTGTTCGTTTCTCTCAAAAGCCGCCTGCATCTTCTGATATAACTCATTCGATAAGATACTCCGGTTTCCCTGTCTTAATTCCTCCCGCAGATCTACAATGGAAACCTTTGCGGTATTTCCTTCTCCGGCACGCTCGGTCAGTTCCCAAAGGCGGTAAGTTCCATCCATCGCCTTTGCGTAACTTTCCATAGACGGAGTGGCGGAACCCAAGATACAGGAAGCGTTTGCCAGTTTGGCTCTGTAAATAGCCGTTTCTCTGGCGTGGTATTTCGGATTCGTCTCACTCTTATAGGCGTTGTCATGCTCTTCATCCAATATGATCAGTCCCAGATTGGAAAATGGAGCAAAAAGCGCCGAGCGGGGACCTATCATTACATCCGTTTCTCCGTTCTGAGCCCGCATGAATTCTCGATATTTTTCTCCTTTGCTGAGTTTGGAATGAATGACGGACACCCGTTCACCGAAATAGCTTTGAAACCGCGCAACCGTCTGATAGGTAAGCGCGATCTCCGGTATCAGAAGTATCGCCGCTTTTCCTTCTTTTACAACTGCGCGGACCGCCTGAATATAAACTTCTGTTTTACCGCTCCCGGTAATTCCGTGAAGCAGATAGGTGCGCCGGATCCCCTGCATATAGTCCGCCTGAAATTCCCGAACCAGCCGCTCCTGCTCCGGATTGAGTTTTTCGACGACCGGCGGTATCTCACACTGCGGCGCCTGAATCTTCGGTTCCCGTTTTCCCACCGTTTCTTTTACCGGCATTACGGTTTTCAACGCCTGGATCATGGTGGAGCCATAGGTATCACGGATCCACTCCGCCAGCTGTATCATCTGTGTATAGATTGGAAGCGCGCCTTTCGTAATTCCGGCGATTTCTTTCATTTTATCCAGTTCCCAGTTCGGCGTCTCGGAAATACCGATGACATATCCCTGACGAAGACGGTTTCCCCGCCCGAAGGGTACGTTTACCACGCTGCCGATAAATATTTCATCCAGCAGCGTTTCCGGTATGATATATTGAAATGTCCGGTCAATCGCTTCATGCGAAATATCGATTATTATATCCGCATATTTTTGTGACATCCTCTTCCTCCAAAACTTCACGGATCAGTTCCCGTTCATCCATATGGTGTTTGACGCCGTTAATTTCCTGATAATCCTCATGTCCCTTTCCCGCAAGGATAATTACGTCTCCCGGCTGGGCATTCATAATGGCATACCGGATCGCTTCTTTCCGGTCTATGATCTCCACATATCTGCCGTCGGTTTTCTGCATACCTGTCTTAATATCGTCAATGATCGCCTGCGGCTCTTCTTTTCGCGGATTATCGCTTGTGATGATCGTGAGGTCGGAAAGCTGTCCGGATACCTCTCCCATCTTGAACCGGCGGTCTCTGGAACGGTTGCCGCCGCAGCCAAACAATGTTACGATCCGCTCCGGATGATATTCCCGAACCGCCAGAATGATCGATTTCAGGGACATATCATTATGGGCGTAATCGATCATCAGGGTAAACGCATCGGAAATCGGTATCATTTCCACCCTGCCCCGTACTTTAATGCGTTTCAGGATTTCTAATATATGGTTGAAAGGAACCTGCATACCGTCCGCTACGGCAATGGCAGCAAGCGAATTATAGATACTGAAATCTCCCGGAAGATCCACGCATACATGACCTTCTCTTCTTCCGGAAAGCTGGTACTCGATTCCCAAAAGTCCGTTCTCTCGGTACAGTTTATGACCTTTGGCAACATAGTCTGCAGCTTCGTTTTTTCCAAAGGTATTGATATGACAGGTTACACCCTGCATCATGTATTCTGCATTTTCATCATCCAGATTAAAAATCCCTTCCCTGCACATCGAAAAGAGTTTTTTCTTACAATCCCTGTATTCTTCAAAAGAACTGTGCTCGTTCGGTCCGATATGATCCGGAGAGAGATTCGTGTAGACGCCGTAATCAAAATCGATGCCTGCCACCCGGTCCAACATAAGCCCCTGTGAGGATACTTCCATAACTACGCTGTCCAGTCCGTTATCCGCCATATCCCGAAGTTTCTTATGTAATACAATGGATTCCGGCGTGGTATGTGAGGACGCGATCGTCTCTTTTCCGTCAATGATCTCTATCGTACCGATCAGTCCGGTTTTATGTCCGGCTGCAAGAAGCATTTCCCGGATCATATAAGTCGTTGTGGTTTTTCCTTTCGTGCCCGTAATACCGATCACGGTAAGTTTTCGGGAAGGTTCTCCGTAAAAAGCGGAACTTATCATTCCCATGGCGTACCGGGTATTCGCGAATTTAAGAACCGTCACATTCTCCGGACAGACAATATCTTTTTGAACGATCAATACAGCCGCTTTCTTTTCGACAGCGCTTTTTATATAATCATGTCCGTCTGATAACGCGCCCACGATACAGAAAAAAAGGCAGCCCTCGCTCACAGTTCTGGAATCATTGGTTATATCCGTAATCTCCGTATCCAGCGTTCCGGACAGAAGTTCAAATTCAAGATCTTTGACTAATGCGCTCAGTTTCATGGAATCCTCCTTTTCCAAAAAAAACGGGCAGCTTCCTGCCCGAGAAATGGGCGGTCGTCTGCCCGAAAAACGGGCGGCTCCTGCCCGATATTTTTTATTCGTCGTCTCCTACAATCTTTACCTTGCCATGATACAGCTCGTCAATCGCAATGGAAAGCGGTTTGCTGCTCTCTGTATTTACGAGCGGTTCTTCTCCCTCTATGATCTGTCTTGCACGTTTTGCGGTCGCCAGTACGATCGAATACCGGCTCTGTACCACCGGCTGCTCGCCCGGCTCCACTTCACTGTTTACAACTGCCATTAAATCTGTATAAGATGGATGTAACATAAAAAATCTCCTTTCTGCTTAACCCTGAAATGCCTGAAGTTCTTTTTTGATCTCTTCCATCAGCATCATATTATTCTCTTTTTTACACTTATCACACAGTATAACCGAATGTACCGTATCAATGCAAGTACTTAAATCATCATTTATGATAATATATTCATATTCCTGCATACAGTCCGCTTCTTCCGCCGCGCGTTTCAGGCGTTTATTTATCAATGCGTCCGACTCGGATCCTCTGCCCGTAAGCCGTTCCTGCAATACCTGCATATTCTTTGTCGTAATGAAGATCAGTATTGCGTCCGGGTACTGTCGTTTGATATTGAGCGCCCCCTGTACTTCGATCTCCAGAATAACGTCTTTTCCGTTTTTCAACTCGTCTTCTACGAATTTACGGGGCGTTCCGTAGTAATTATCCACATACTGCGCCCATTCTATAAAGCCGTTATAATCAATGAGATTCCGGAATTCATCCACGGTCTTAAAATAATATTCCCTGCCGTCTGCTTCGCCTTCCCGCGGCGCTCTTGTGGTAGCGGAAATGGAGAGGCTGTAGCCGTATTTTCCACGAGACCTTTTACAACCGTACCTTTTCCTGCGCCGGAAAATCCTGATATTACGATAAGCGTTCCTTTTTTATCCATATGCAAATCCTTTCTTATGATCATTCAATATTCTGAATCTGCTCGCGGATCTTTTCGATATTGGTCTTTAATTCAATACCGGTATCCGTCACTGCCAGGGAATCCGACTTCGAAAGGATGGTATTGGCTTCCCGATTCATTTCCTGCACGATGAAATCCAGTTTTCTTCCAACCGTTCCGCCCTCTGTAAGCGCTTTCTGCACTGCTGCGATATGGCTCTTCAAACGGACGATTTCTTCATCAATACAGATTTTATCCGCATATATGGTGACTTCCATCGCGATCCTTGATTCGTCGATCTGTGTATCACCTAAAAGCTCTGCGATCTTATCTGTGAGTTTCTGCTTGTATTCTTCGATAAGCTGCGGTGAGATCTTCTCGATCCCGTCTACTAAGGCTGTCATTTCCGACAGTTTTTCCAGCATATCTTTCTTTAAATTTTCCCCTTCCTGAATACGGGATTCCGTAAAGCGCTTTCCTGCTTCTTTTAGGGTATTTTCCAGGCATGCATAGATTTCTTCATTATCTGCGCTCTGCTCCTCTAAGTATAAAACGTCCGGAAAACGGGCGATCATGCTTGGCTTTAATTCTTCATACAGACCGAAATCCGTCCGGATCCGGTTCAGACCGTCCACATATTCTGCAGCAAGGGCTTTGTTATATTTCAGACTAACATCCTTTGCTCCGTATTCTTCGTAGGTAATATAAACATCTGCTTTTCCCCTGCTTATGTACTCCTTCAGACAATTTTTAAGCGCTGCCTCAAAGCAGTACAGTTTTCGCGGCATCTTCAGGGTAATATCGGAATATCTGTGGTTGACTGACTTGATCTCAACCACGATCTTCCGTTCTTCATTTACAAATTCACTGCGGCCGAAGCCGGTCATGCTTTTTATCAAACTGTTCACCATATCCGGCAGAAAAATGCTCCGCCGGTCCCTTATTTTTTCTTTTATGATAACTATAATATTATAATATAAATTGGGGGGATTTGCAACGGGTTATGGGAATAGTATTAGGTTATGGGAATAGTATTAGGTTATGGGATGTAATAGGAATA
>CANRMC010000020.1 GCA_947631605.1 uncultured Lachnospiraceae bacterium | reverse complement strand
GCGAACTGCCTGCGAGAGCAATATAGGCTTCGCTTCTTGCGGAGGCAATGCCTCCCTGATTCTGGTTGATCTTCTCTCCCTTTTTCACAACAAGAATCTGGATTGCTTCCAGACGCTTTGCTTCTCCTGCGGTTCCTGCTGGTGCGCCGTTCTTCGCCCAGCCGAGCCAGCCGTAGCTCTGTGCATGAACTCTGTAATAAACGTCATACTTATATCTGTCTGCGCCGGTAAGCTGGATCTTGATTGCTTCCAGACGCTTTGCTTCTCCTTCCGTACCGGACATATCGCCGTTTGAAGACCACGGGAGCCAGCCGTAACTCTGAACGTGGGTGGTATACTGGATACCCAGATTGGAGTTTCCGGTTACATTGATATTGATTCCTTCCAGTCGCTTTGCCTGTCCGCTTGTTCCTGCCATGGCTCCGTTTGACACATACGGCTGCCAGCCGATAGACTGGACATGGGTGCGGTAAGAAACTCTGACATTCGGAACCGGTTTCGGAGTCTCCGGCTTCTGCGATATGGACGGTTTCTGTGGAGTAGGTGGTTTCTGTACGTCTGGTTCTTCCGTACTTGGTTCCTGCGTACTCGGTTCTTCTGTGCCCGGTTCTTCCGTACTTGGTTCCTGCGTATCCGGCTCTTTCATACTTGGCGTCAATATTTCATTTACATAAAATGAAATGTTGAATGGCAGTCCACTTTGTGCCGCAGTCCAAGAATACACGATATCCTTTCCCAATCCATAATGTTTCAGATTCGCAATATCAATTTTCTGTGTTTTCTGATCAAACCTGCTGTCTGTTATCGTACTAAAATCGATACCTTTCATCCTTGAAAAATCCGCAACGCTTTTTGAATGATATAATTTAAAATTGCTCAGGTTTGTATTGGATATGTTTAATTCTTTTAGATTATCATCAAAATCACACTCTAAACTATCTAATTTTTCGTTTTTACTCACGTCTATACTGCTTAATTGATTATTATAACAGCCCAGCGTATTCAGTTCCCCGCATTCAGACACATCCAGACTGCTCAGATAGTTATCGTAACAATTCAGTATTGTCAGATTTATACATCCGCTTACATTCAGCTTCTCCAGTTGATTGTCACTGCACCACAATTCCGTCAGTTTTGAGCAGGCATCTGCATTCAGACTATTTAATTGATTATCAAAACAATGTACCTTCGTCACTTCCGGACATCCGCTTATATCCAGACTGTATAATTGATTGCCATTACACCACAGATCAGCAAGGTTTTTACATTCCGTCAGATCCAGTTCTTCTATCTGATTAAAACAGCAGTCCAGATATTCCAAGTCAGTATTTCTGCTCGGATTCAAACGATCCAATTGATTATACTGGCAGAGCAGTTCCCTCAGCTTTGTATTCTCACTTATATCCAGACTGTCCAGTTGGTTACTGCTGCAATACAGAGAAACCAGTTCTTTGTTCTCTCGCACATCCAGACTGCTCAGCTGATTAAAAGAAGCATACAAAGTCACCAGTTCAGGATTACTGCCGATATCCAGCTTTTGGATCTGATTATCATTGCAATATAATTCATTCAATTTGGGACAGCTTCTGACATCCAATTCCGTCAGTTGGTTTGCGGCGCAGTTTAAATTCTGCAACTCCGGATTGCCGGTTACATCCAAATCCGCCAACCCGGTTCCCATACAATCCAAAACCTTTAATTTCGGACATTCTGTTACATCCAGATTCTCCAGCGGGTTACCATAACAGTACAGTTCCTCCAATTGCTTATTATTGCTTACATTCAGTTCTGTCAGTTCATTACTGTAGCAAACCAATACACTCAGATTTGTATTCCGGCTTACATCCAGATCCGTAAGCCGATTTGCGGCGCAGTATAAAGATGTCAGATTCGGAAAAAGTTCGATACCGGTCAGGTCTTTCAGTGCATCCGGCTCCTCATAAAATCCCTGTATGTCGATTTCCGTTATACTGTCAGGCGCCAGTTTTCCGTCCGTATCGTCGTCAAATTCTTCCGACAAATACTCCCGAAAGACAGGATCCGGAAAATTCGAAGCACTAATTTCGATCAGATCCTCCCCTTCACCTGTATCTTCCGCGTTGACAGAAAATGGTATATATGTAAACGCCAATATTCCCGCAATGAAAAGTGATAAAATAGTTCTTTTCATTTTTTCCTCCTTTTTCGAATCATATTATAATTTTTATATCAATTATAAAACAAACCGGAGGATTATAAAGCATTAATTTTCAAAAAACACAGAAATCTCACAAAAATTTCACATTTTTTCTTTTTGCCATTTCACGGAAAGCAGGGATATAACAAGGGAAATCCCCATTCCAATCAGCGGCAGTTCATAGAAACCAAAGGACGTATAGGTGGTAACTGCCCCGCACAGACCGCCGCAGACCACAGCCGCGATCCAGACCGGTTTGCGGATTTCTTTCTTCTTATGACAGAGGATCGCTATCAGAAGCGGAAATACGACGCCCGGCGCATACACAGAATATGCTCCCGTAAGCGTTGCGATAATATCGCTTTTTCCGATCGCGATCAATGTAGAGATCACGCCAAGTACAAGCACCCAGATACGGATTTCCAAAACTTTATCCCGCTTCAGGATATCCCGCTCAATGATCGACGCCGCATTGATCAAACAGGTATCCGCGGAAGAAAGAAGCGCCGATATCAGTCCAATAGCAAGCAGGATTCCGACCGGTTTCGGAATGACGCTGTTTATCAGATAAACCAGCGGATTCTGTCCTGCCAGAACGTCCTGCGGCACATTATATTTTACCCACATTCCGATCAGTACGATAATACCGGCAAAAAGAACCAGCACACCACTGGCGATTCCCGCCGCGCGTTTTGCAGTTTTTCCGTCTTTGGATAAAAGATTTCTGGAAATGATATCCGGTCCGAGAAGATAGGTTCCGCCTACCACAAATAACTGATAAATCAGATTTTTCACTGTATAATTTTCCTGAAAGAGACTGATATTCTGATAGACGGCTTCCGTATCTTTGCCGCCTTTCGCAAAAAGGAATAAGAAACAGGCAATGATTCCGATAAAAATAATAACGCTCTGGATCACATCTGTTTTCACAACGGAGAGCTGTCCTCCTACAGTGGTATATAAAATGACCGCCGCCGATACGAGAACCAGAAGCGTTGCGGTATTCGCCCGACCGGTCACAAGTGAAATAAGCTGCGTCATCGCTATAAACTGAGCCGCAATGATACCGGTCCACGATACAGCGATCAACACTGCCAGGATCACTTCCGCTCCTCTGCCCACAGTAATCTTCGCAACCTCCGGAAGCGTACAGGCTTCTAAACTCCGCACACGTTCCGAGAGAAAAACAGACTGCAATACAAGTCCGACCGTTCCGACACCCAGCCACCAAAAGGCGGAAAAACCAATGTCCATAACCGTACTCATAAGACCGACGGTAGCGGAAGCGCCGATCATCGTAGCCATCAGCGACATAAATACGGTAAAGGTATTCTGCCGTTTTCCCGCAACGACAAAATCATTGAAATTTTTTACCCGGAACGCGTCATAAATACCGATACCGAGCAATAACAAAAGATAAATGATAAAAGCGATAAACATTTTTTCTTTTCTCTGTATGCATACTCCGATACAGATTTCCTCCTTTTATTGTATCAAGTATGTTTTACAGGAAAATTTTTCTTTTGTCAACCTAATATTTAAAAATAGGTGACAATTATTCATTTGCGGAAATCGCCCAGATATTCCGAATCTGACCGGATATCCGGTCATAACTCCACGTTTTACCGCTGTTCTCGCGGCTGTTTGGATCGTTTACAAGAAATCCGTCGGCGGTATATCCGTAAATCAGTATAAAATGTCCTTCTGTCGTAAAATCTCCCGGACCGACTGCCAGAATCAGAACCTTTCCTTCGTCTAACCTTCCCTCCATCTGTGACCTGCTGAGGGGAAGTTCCTCCGCCGTTAGAGAGAATTCTCCAAGCCCTTCTTTGAGCAGCGTCCATTTCGTGCCGGAGCCTTCCACATAATAACCGTTTTCATAACTGTATTCTGCAACCGCATCCGGCGTCACCGCTTCTTTTTTATTCAGAGCAAGGGAAGCCATGGAAATACAAGTTGGCGCGCAGCCGGACACTGCCACTGTGCTTCTGCCGTAAGGCGCGTCCGCCCATCGCTCATCCGTCTGCAAAAGCAGCGGATATTTGCCGGAAAGTTCTTCATTTGTAAATTTGGCACCGGACTTGCTGTCATTTCCGGCAAACAGCATTCCAAACACGCCTGCTACAGGATTTTTACCGGATCTTCCTTTTGCCATATTATAAAAGATCATTCCGGAAAGGACAGCGATGATCGCCAATGCTAAAAACATCCGCTCCAGCATAACCTTCCGTCTTCTTCTTTTCCGCGCCTGCATTCTCCTTCTCTGCCGTTCGTAATATTCTTTCTCCGTCATTTCTTTTTCCTCCCGCAAAAAAACCTCTATACCAAGTATAACAAGGTATAGAGGTTTCTTCTTTGAGATTCTATTAAGTTTCCATTAACGGTTGTTTCAGAAATTCTTAATCCTACGCAGATCAGTCGATCAGTTTTCTCTTATCGATCACACGGACCGCCTTTCCTTCGCTTCTTGTAATGCTCTTTGGCGGCAGAAGGTGAATCTTCGGACGGATTCCCAGCATGGTCTTTAAGGCGTCGGTCAGATTCTTCTTCAATGTCGTATCGTCTTCACTGTACTTTGTAAACTGCTCGGAGGTAAGTTCTACATTGATATCCAATGTATCTGTATTATTTACACGGTCAACCAGTATCTGATAATTCGGCGCATAGCCCTGTTTCAGAAGCACTGCTTCTATCTGGGACGGGAACACGTTAACGCCTCGAATAATGAGCATATCATCGCTTCTTCCCATTGGCTTTGTCATCTTGATATGGGTTCTTCCGCAGGAACATTTTTCACGCTTCAGAATACAGATATCCCTTGTCCGGTAACGGAGCAACGGGAATGCTTCTTTTGTGATACTTGTAAATACCAGTTCTCCCTTGGAGCCTTCCGGAAGCACTTCGCCGGTTTCCGGATCGATGATCTCCGCTATGAAATGGTCCTCATTGATATGCATGCCGGTCTGCTCCTCACACTCAAAGGAAACGCCCGGTCCGGAAATCTCCGTCAATCCGTAAATATCATATGCTTTAATGCCTAAGGACTTCTCAATATCTCTCCGCATTTCTTCCGTCCATGGCTCCGCCCCGAAAATACCTGCCTTCAGACGGATATCGTCTGTGGTAAATCCCATTTCGTGCAGCGTCTCGCCGATATATGCGGCATAAGACGGCGTACAGCAGAGGATCGTAGAACCTAAATCCCGCATAAACTGAATCTGCCGTTCCGTATTTCCGGAGGACATCGGAAGCGTCAGACAGCCGACCTTATGGGAACCGCCGTTCAAGCCCGGACCTCCCGTAAAAAGTCCGTAGCCATAACATACCTGACAGACATCATCCTTGGTTCCGCCCGCTGCGACAATCGCTCTCGCACAACATTCTTCCCATAAATCTAGGTCATGCTGCGTATAAAAGGCAACCACTCTCCTGCCTGTCGTACCGCTGGTAGACTGGATGCGAACGCAGTCCCGAAGCGGTCTGGACATCAGTCCGTACGGATAAGCTTCCCGTAAATCCGCTTTCGTAAGAAACGGTAATTTGTGTAAATCTTCGGTTGACTGAATGTCATCCGGCGTAACCCCTTTTTCCTCCATAAGCTTCCGGTAATAGGTGTTATTTTCATATACATTTTTCACCTGTTTTACCAATCTCTCATCCTGCCATGCTTTAATCTGCTCATACGGAGCACATTCAATTTCCGGCTGATAATATCGTTTCATACCTTTCTCCTTTTCTATGTAAATTCTTATATGAAAAATTTACTATAAATTTCCGGAAAAAGCAACAAATAACAGGCAAATCATTACAAACAGCCGGAAAAATCTTTAAGTAAATCCATAGGAATAAACCGGATACAGAGAAAACCATTCAGCAAAACGGAAACCGAGCACGCTGAGAACGATCGGAACGCACAGGATCAGGAAACTGAAAAGTATAGTCTGCACATATTCTTTTCGCCAGACAGAAAGCAGAAAGACAGCCAGCATAAGACAAATACCGGTTATTATCTGTAAAAATATTTTCAGACCGATCAGAACCGCTGCCGTCACAAAAGGCGGGATTTCCCGAAAAGCCGGTATCGTCTGCACAGAGGAAAACAGCCTGTGTATCGGAAAAGCTTTTGCCACGCTGACGTACCTGAATATCAAAGGAAGTACGGAAAAAACTGCGGTCAGAAGGCTGCATACAAAAACTTTACAGCGTATGATCTTCCGCTTTCCTTTTTGCGACGCATAGATCAGCCTCCAGCTTCCATTCCGATATTCCATGGGAAGCACCTGACAAAAAGCAAGTATTATTCCGACTGTAAGCAGCAGAAAATCAAATGTTACACGATTTCCCAGAATCCCAAACCAATACAGATAACCGGTATCATATATAAATTCTCCGTCATTCTCGGAAATAAACGCATACTGTTCCTCCACTCTCCGGAACGCCGGATAAAATGCTGTGGTTCCATACCATTTCAGCTTCATTGCCTCTCCGGTCTGCTGATCCAGAGAGCCGGAAGAAACCGCTTCATCAATGGTCTCCAACGCCTCAAATGCCTCCTGAAATCTTTCCGATTCGGCGTTTATCCGCCGGATTTTTTCCTCCGTCAGTTCTCCTTCCAGCTCCAGCATAAGACTCTGATAGTACTGTTCCTGTGCAGACGGCGTGTATTTCCGGGTAAGATTCCTATAACCAAGCAATGCAGTGAAGAAAAGCAGGATCACCAACCCATGACATACGATCAAAATCTTATAACTTTCATGACGGAACAGGGAGGCATGGGGACGGAACGGAAATGAAAAACGCTTGAATCCGTCCTTCATCTGCATACCCTTCCCGCGTACAAAGAAAAGGAACCCGAAAGAAATACCGGTCAGTATTATAACGCCTGTTATGATCCATGAAAGACTGAGCCGGGAAACCGGATATCCGCCGATATTTAAGTTCAGATAACTTCCATACAGACGTTCCGTCTTTAAGATTCCAAACAGATTGATATGCTTTAAGACAGCGGTTTTCGATGCAGGCGGGATAAAGCGGTACAGCGCCCAGCTTCCAATCCAGAATATCAGGCCTGCTATATATGGAAGCAGGATCGTTTCGGAAAGAATGCAAAACGCCGTCAATACTGCGCATACGCCAAACATTAGAATTGCTTTGGTAAAAACCGAAAGGATCAGGAAGGAACCAATACTGATCGGAAGGCTGCTCTCCATATAAGGCGCCAGCGACTGGAGATCTGCCGTCACATCGCACCAGCCGGCGGAAAAACCAAAAAAGAGGTAATTGGAACCGTAAAATAAACATTCGATCAAAAGACTATGAAGAAGCAGCGCAAGATATTTTGCTGTTATGCTGTGTGCCATTCCGTACTTTGTACTCCGGATAATATGAAACAGACCTTTTTGTTTTTCTTCCGTGATCAACCCTCCGACAAACAGAAAGGAGATCAATATCAAAAGAATATCCGTCCAGATACTTTCCAAGGTGGAAACAATGGCTTTTGATGGCATCCACCGTATTCCGTCTGCATTCAGTTTTTCATAATCTTCTGCGCTTTTCTGAATGTTGCGGGAAGAAAAATTTTCCGTATCCTGACTGCTGAAAATAGAAATCTGGCTCAGCATTGCTTTACTTTCCTGTACTGACTGAAGATATTCCCCATAATCCGCCGCCTTACATTCTTCTTCATAAAGTTCATCGATCAGGGCATATTCCAGATCAAGGGAATCCGTATAACGCAGATACGCGGAAGTCTGATACATTTCATAATATTTTTCAAACATTCCCGGATTTTCTTTCAGTTTTTCCCCGGCAAAAATGTTTCCCATTTCGCTGTTTTGCATGATCAGAATATCTCTTACAAATAAAACGCCCTCCAGCATTTCCATCCGGCTTTCCAGATATTCCTTTTTTTCGGATTCAGACATTCCCTGAATATCCGATTGAAATTCCTTATAATCAGACAGCTCCGGTTTCCTTCCGTTGCCAAGATTTGTATACCACAAAAGGAAAAGATTGATCAGAAAAAAGATCCCAACCGAAAATAAAAAGCTGCGTTTTCTCCATATTTTTTGAAACTCATACAAGGTAAGACGATACATCCTGTTCCTCCTCCCCAAATAGTTTCATATATACATCTTCCAGACAGGAAACCTGATATTTCCGGCAGAGTTCTCCGACATTCTCATGGTCGATGATTCTTCCCGCCTGAATCAGCAGGATTTCTTTCGCAATGGATTCAATGTCCGATACCACATGGGTGGAAACGAGAATGATCCTGTTATCGGAAAGTTCTTCCAGCTTTTTCCGGATCCTCACCCGCTCTTTCGGATCAAGTCCCGCCGTCGGTTCATCCAATATGATCAGCTTAGGATTGCCGAGAACTGCCTGAGCGATCAATATTCTCTGCTTCATTCCTCCGGAATAAGTTCCGATCGTCCGGTCAGCCGCTTCCGACATATTCACATAAGCCAGAACTCTCTGAATCTCAGCAGTCATATCTTTTTTTGCGATTCCTTTCAGGGCTGCCATATAAGAAAGAAATCTTTTTCCTGTAAAAGAATCATACATTCCCTGCTGCTGCGGCGCATATCCCAGCAGACTCCGGTAGGATGCGCCCAGAGAGCGCATATCTTCTCCGTTCCATTTGACGGTACCGCTGTCCGGTTTCAGATTGCCCGTAATAATATTCATTAACGTAGACTTTCCGGCGCCATTCGGACCGAGCAGTCCGTAAATACCGTTTTCCAATGTCAGGGAAACGGAAGCAAGGGCAGTTTTATCCTTATATTTTTTTGATATCCCGATCAGTTCTAACATAATACTCCGCTCCTCCTGGCGTTATCATACGGATCGGGATAAACTTATCATTGCCCGTAAATAAGTCTTCTTTATCTATCAATCCGTATTGGTAACCATGAATGATATAGGAACCGTCTTCCTTTGGTGTTGCATCATAATCATAGATGACGAGCACCTGATCTCCTGCCTCCGCAACAATATCAAGGCTCCAGCCAAGGGAGTGGTTGACAAGTCCGGAATGACTGATCGTTCCGGTATTTACATCAATAAAATAATATGTATTATCTTTTTCGTTCCGCGTATACAGCCGGTCGCCGATGATTCCCCATAAGGCGTCCTGCTGAATTTCACAAAGAACCGTTTCCTCGCCGTTTAAGAGATTTACGCCTGTGATCTTCCCCTCTCCCTGAATGGAATAGTAAAGAGTTCCCTGATAAAGTTCAAAGCCCCGGCTTTTCGGAGAAAAGACGCGGTAACCCTCCCGAAGGGAAAGGTCATCCAGATTCAGAACGGCAAATACATCATAAGAATCATCATAGATTGAAATATCGTCATTGCTTTTTTCTTCCGCCGTAACAGGACGACCAAAATCAATGCCATACAAAACAAGATTTCTACCGAAACAGCCGATCATATCCCATTGAATATCATCACCGAAATCCATAGAACAAAGAACCGTTTCCTTTCTCTCCGACAAATCGAGATAAATCAGGTTCCGGTCGGACGATACCTGATAAACGTTTCCATCACCGGTCTGGGAAATCACCTTTTTCGTTATCAGATAGATTCCGTTCTCATCACCCGCTATGACGTCTTCCAGCGTCACATTCGGTTGAAATTCATACATTTTTTCCCTTCCCGTTCCATCCGGATTCATCCGGTACAAAACGGCAGGCTTGCTTTCTATCACTGCGCCGCTTTCTCCCCCGGCTGCTCCCATCACTACGGAGCCATCCTGATCCGGTTCTTTTTCTAAGATATACAGGCTGTCCTGCCATGCAAAAAGGCATGCCGAAAAAGAGAATTCATCAAGCAGAAATACAGAAGTACAATCCACTGTATCGTGGGAACAGGCGGCATTACTGCACAAATATATCTCCTGCTTTGTGTCAAAGTCTATATACATCAAATGCCTTGCTTCCTGTCCGTCCGAAAGAGTTTCCACCTCGCCGCTGAAATAATAATATCCATGCTCCGTAACACATGCCCTATTTCCACGCTGCAAGTCATAAAGCATGGCTAATTCCTCCGCTTTGCCGGACGTGTTGTCTTCTGTCAGACCGTCTGTTTCTCCCTCATCAGCAGCGCCGCCATTCGTGGTCTGTTCCAGCATTCCTTCCTGTGAGGAATCAGAACGACCGGGAGTCTTTGTTCCACATCCGGATGCGAAACATAAAACCGTTATACCGAGTACCAAAGTTATAATTTTTTTCAAAAAAAAGACCTCCTTCCTGCCTTTTCAGGCAACAAGGAGATCCTATCAGAGAATCGTCAAAAAACAGTCAAATTCCAAAAATAACCCGAACAACCGCTCCCTGCTTCTTACCATTGGAAAGTTCCAGCCGTCCGCCATGCTTCCGGCAGAGCAGGCGGCTTATCGTAAGCCCCATTCCGGAGTGACCGTCCGCATCCGCCGCTGCCACAAACAGCCGGTTTCTGCCTTTCAGGACTTCTTCCGAAAATCCCACGCCGTCATCCGTTACGGTTACAACAAAGGAGTGTTCCTTTTTCTCAAATGAAATCTGAATTTCTTTTTCCGCATACCGCACTGCGTTATTTATAATATTTTCCAGCACCCGGTAAAGAAGAGATGTGTCAAGGACTGCTTCTCCATCCGGTATAGGTCCGGTCACTTTCAGCATGACTCCGTATTCTGAAGCCATAAAGTATAGATCATCGGTAATATCCGCGATCAGTTCCTTCAGGGAAATCTGCTCCGGATGCAGTTCAATATCATCCAGTTGATTAATGGTACGGACGGATTCTGTATACTGCTCTAAACGTTTCGCTGCGCTTTCTATACGGCAGATAATCTCTCCGGTTCTTTCCGGCTTCAATTTTCCGGTTGAAAGATTTATCTGTAAATATTCCGTATAGCCTTCAATGATTGCGATCGGATTTCTCAGATCATGGGCGACCGACGTCTGTATCCGTTTTCGCTCTTCAATCATATTCCAGAGCTGCCGGTTATTCTCGATCAGGGCTTTCCGCATTTCTTCAAAGGAGCGGCACAGCTTCCCCAATTCATCGGAAGATTCATAGGATAAAACAAAATCCAGATTCTTTTCTGCAATCTGCTCCGTCGCTTCGGAAAGCACTTTTAAAGGTTCATACAGTTTCCTGCGGTAAAAATAAAATCCGCACAGGAAAATACCCAGTACCGAAGAAACGAGCGGAACGGCAACCATCAGGATCCTGCACATCCGGTATGCGAGCTTTCGTTTCGGCGTAAGCATGGAATAACTGTTTTCCGCTTTTGTTACCTTTGCATATATGGAAGAAAGAGGAACATCTTTCAAGACCGTTTCCCCGTTTTCATCTTTATCATAAGTCAGTATAAACGGGATTTCGGACATATCATCTCCATACCGGATCCGGGTTGAAAATTTCTGTCCGCTTCCGTTTGTATCCTGCGTCTCGATCGTAAGATAAACCACATCCGAGTCCGGAAGCAGCCAGTTACAGAAAGCAGAGCAGCCCCATATCGTAATCCCCGATACAAGAACTACAATGCTGAAGGTGAGAAATACAGTAAGCATAAATGCCTTCCGCAGCGGCATATTCCGGTATTTTTGCCTTAATTTTCCCATCGGTATCCAACTCCCCAGACTGTTTCTATATATTCCCGTCCCGTAACTTCCCGAAGTTTTCCCCGTATCTTCCGGATATGTTCTTTTACCACATGACTGTCACCCTCGGCGTCCCAACCCCAGACGGCTTCATAAATATGCTCTCTGTCAAAAATCTGCCCCCTGTAAGTCAACAGATATTCCAGCAATTCAAATTCTTTTTTGGAAAACGGTATCTCCCGATTTTCATAAAACACCCTGTGTTCTGATAAATTGACGATCAGACCGTCCGGCGTGGTAAGAATAGAGGCGCGGTTCCTGCTCCGCTCATCCCTGCGCAGATGTGCGGTGATCCGCGCCGTCACTTCTTTCAGGCTGAATGGCTTTGTAATATAATCATCCCCGCCGAACTGCAGTCCGTTCACTTTATCCTGTTCCGTTATACGGGCGGTCAGAAAAAGGATCGGACATTGGATATGATTCCGAATATTCCGGCAGAATTCCAATCCGTCCACATCCGGCATGTTAATATCCAGAAGGATCAGATCCGGCTGTTTCTGCAATTCTTTCATGGCTTCTTTGCTGCTGTTTGCGATCAGAGTACGATATCCGCAGTCTTTCAGGTGTTCCGAGAGCAGGGACGTGATCATCGTTTCATCATCCACGATCAAAATCTGATATGACATATCCAGACCTCCAAATATAATATCTTTCAGTATAGCGGATAAAAATCAAATTTTCGACAATTTTTCTCTCATTTATGCAAACAGCCAGAAAATCCTTCAGCAAAACGGAAATTACTCAGCCGTAAGCTGCCCGTTTTTATAGTCGATCGTGATTTCGTCCCCCGTATTCAGCTTATTGCTTAAGATTAAGCGGGCTGCCAAAGTTTCCACATGTTTTTGCAGGAACCGTTTCAGCGGTCTCGCACCGTATACCGGATCGTATCCGTTTTCTATCACATAATTTTTTGCGGCTTCCGTAAGGGTTATGGAAAGTTCTCGGTCTTCTACCCGACGGTTCAGATCCGCCAAAAGAAGACTGATGATCTTTTCGATATCCTGTCTTGCAAGCGGCTTGAACATAATAATCTCATCCAGACGGTTCAAAAATTCCGGACGGAAATGCTGTTTCAAAAGACCGCTCACCATATTTTCCGCTTCTTCTTTGATCTCTCCGTTTTCACCAATTCCATCCAGCAGATATTCAGAACCGATATTGGACGTCATAATGAGTATCGTGTTCTTAAAGTCTACGGTTCTGCCTTTCGAGTCCGTAATCCTTCCGTCGTCCAGAACCTGAAGAAGCACATTAAAGACGTCCGGATGCGCTTTTTCAATCTCGTCAAAAAGAACAACGGAATACGGTTTCCTGCGGACTGCTTCCGTCAGCTGTCCGCCTTCATCATAACCCACATATCCCGGAGGCGCTCCGATCAGTCTTGCCACACTGTGTTTTTCCATGTATTCGCTCATGTCGATCCGAACCATGTTCGCTTCATTATCAAAGAGAGCCTCCGCCAGAGTTTTCGCAAGCTCCGTCTTACCGACTCCGGTCGGTCCTAAGAAAAGGAAAGAACCGATCGGTTTTGTCGGATCTTTGATCCCCGCTTTGGAACGGATAATGGAATCGCTCACCAAAGAAACCGCATTGTCCTGACCGATCACCCGCCTGTGAAGTTCTTCCGCAAGATGAAGGGTTTTGTTCCGCTCGCTTTCCGTCAGCTTCGCAACCGGGATCCCGGTCCATTTGGAAATGATCTTTGCGATTTCTTCATCGGTCACACATTCATGGATCAGTTTCCGGTCTTCGTCGCTTGTATTCTTCTCCAGTTCCTCCAATTCTCCGGTGAGCTGCGGCAGTTTTCCGTATTTCAGTTCTGCCGCCTTATCGAGGTTATAATCTCTTTCTGCGATCTGAATGTCATTTTTCACCTGCTCGATCTCTTCTCTGAGCTGCCGGATCTTTTCAACGGACGCCTTCTCATTCTCCCAATCCGCTTTCATGGAAGTCTCCTGTTCCTTCAGTTCCTGTAATTCCTCATGCAGACTCTCAAGCCGTTCTTTACTCAGTCTGTCGTCTTCATTTTTCAATGCCGCTTCTTCAATTTCCAGCTGCATGATCTTTCTGTAAATTTCATCCAGTTCCGCCGGCATGGAATCCAATTCGGTCTTTATCATCGCGCATGCCTCGTCTACCAGATCTATCGCTTTATCCGGCAGAAAACGGTCTGTAATATACCGGTTGGAAAGAACGGCTGCGCTGACTAACGCATTGTCCATGATCTTTACGCCATGATATACCTCGTAACGGTTCTTGATGCCACGCAAAATGGAGATCGTATCCTCCACCGTCGGTTCATTTACCGTTACCGGCTGGAATCTCCGTTCCAGCGCCGCGTCTTTCTCAATATATTTCCGGTACTCGTCCAAAGTGGTAGCACCAATACAATGCAGTTCTCCTCTTGCCAGCATTGGTTTCAGCATATTGCCTGCATCCAGCGCACCGTCTGTTTTTCCTGCCCCGACGATCGTATGCAGTTCGTCAATAAAGAGAATGATATGTCCCTCGGATTTCTTCACTTCATCCAAAAGCGCCTTCAGACGTTCCTCAAATTCACCTCTGTATTTTGCGCCCGCGATCAAAGCGCCCATATCCAATGCGAAAATCTCCTTATCCTTCAGTCCGTCCGGCACATCCCCTTTTACGATCCGCTGCGCCAGTCCTTCGATAGCGGCTGTTTTTCCGACACCGGGTTCTCCGATCAGAACCGGATTATTTTTCGTTTTCCGGGAGAGGATCCGAATGATGTTCCGGATTTCCGAATCCCTGCCGATTACCGGATCCAGCTTCTGCTCTCTTGCCCGTTCCACCAGATTATATCCATATTTCGTAAGCGTATCATAGGTATCTTCCGGATTGTCTGTTTCCACTTTCTTATTCCCCCTGACTGCTGCTAATGCTTTCAGAAATTCATTTCTGGATATTCCATATTTCGCAAAGACTTTCTTGATGTCCGTATCAGCACGTTCCAAAAGAGCCAGAAACAGATGTTCCACAGAAATATAGTCATCACCCATCTGTTTTGCCTCATCTTCCGCTTTCATAAGAACCTTGCTTACCGCCTGTCCCATAAACACATTTCCGCCGGACACTTTTGGACGGGAAGCTACCATGCGTTCCGCATCCGCCATAAAATCCTTCGGAGATATTCCCATTTTTTCAATCAGCTTCAGTATCAGGCTGTCTTCAACCGTAAGCAGACTGTACAAAAGGTGCGCCTGTGAAATCTCCTGATTTCCATATTCATAGGCAAGTTTCTCACAGGTTTCTATCGTATCCAATGACTTTTTTGTAAATTTTTCAGCGTTCATAAGATTCCCCTCCTTGTCTTACTATTCTTTTTGTTAGCACTCTCTTTTGTTGAGTGCTAACAATCTATAATTCATATATATCACCTTGCTTCTTATCTGTCAAGCGTAAAATCTTAATTTCTGTTAAAATCATATTTCCTGCCCGATTTCCTTCCAAAATAAAAAACAGGATGAATCTGCTGCATTTCAGCTTTTCATCCTGTTCTGTTTCATAAATCAAAGTGATCAGCTTTTGGACCACACATAACAGTAAGCCTGCGTCCTTGCTGCAAAACGTGCCTCGCCAAGCAGCTTTCGGATTTCCGCTTTGGTATACCAGCCCGGTTCGATCTCCTCAAAACCGGAATCACTCTTTTGAAATGTTCCTTCTGCTTTTCCAACGATACAGACATTCTTCTCATTGGAAAATCCCACAGCGCTGTAGCTTTCCCCGATAAAATCATCAACAGAAACGATCGATAGTCCGGTTTCTTCCCGAAGCTCCCGCCTTGCCGCTTCCTCCGGCGTCTCGCCATCGTCGATCAGACCTGCCGGAAAATTATACACCCACTCTCCGACCGCCAACCGGTATTCCCGGTTAATAAGAATACGTTCGCCATCGGTACTATGCATGATAAGTACCACCGCATCCGCCTTCCGGTCATG
This sequence comes from uncultured Lachnospiraceae bacterium, assembly GCA_947631605.1. Classification (GTDB taxonomy): domain Bacteria; phylum Bacillota; class Clostridia; order Lachnospirales; family Lachnospiraceae; genus CANRMC01. The sequence goes on along the minus strand of CANRMC010000020.1, from coordinate 12,461 downwards.
CAGGGTGGAAAAATCCGCAAGGTCTTTATCCCGGCTGATCATCTCATATACTTTTTCCTGATCATCCTCCGTCCGGTATACAAGGTCATACCGACGGATAAATTTCCCGGATTCTTTTTTTCTGATTTCAAGAAATTTCATTTTTAAACCTCCCGTCAGTTGCTCTTTTCATCGGTCAGGTCACCGTTTCCGTCCAGACTGACAGGGGTTCCTGTTTCCTCAGCCTCCGGTTTGAAAATACACGACAGAAAATCCTTATTTCTTGCAAAGATCTCTCGGATATCCCGTTTTAACTGCCCATGATAACGGACATCCTGCGTCGGCACGCCGTAAACCTCCATGCCCAGAGCGTCCGCAATATACATGGAACGGTACAGATGATATTCCTGTGTGATAATGATCACTTTCTCTGCGCCGAATACTTCCTTTGCCCTGTAAATGCTGTCATAGGTGCAGTATCCGGCGTGGTCTACAAATACGTCTTCCGAATTAACACCTCTTGCTACGACATAATCCTTCATGGTATTGGACTCATTATAATACTCGTCTCTATGGTCTCCGGTCATCAGAATGACCGCACCGCCTGCTTCATAAAGCTCTACGGATCTGTCAAGCCGGTCCGCCAGCATGAGGCTCGGTTTTCCGTCCGGTTTCACGCTGCATCCTAAAACGATCACGCAGTCCACATCCTGCATTTCAGCCGCTTCCTGGAGCGTCAATATGTGCTTTTTTTCTTTGCCGATCATATACAGGTTGACCGCCAGCGTTCCCAGAATACAAATGGTTAAGAGAACCAGAAGAAACGTCAGTATCCGCTTCAATATCCGAAGCAGCCGGTTTTCTTTCTTATTTCCGTCTTTTTTCCGCATCTTGCTTCCCCTCTATATTCCGCTGTCGATCTCATGCCGGATGCTTTCCATTTCTTTATCCATTTCCGCCAGATTATCTGCACAGATCTTTAACCGCTCTGCAATCGCTTCTGCATTCTTTACTTCTTTTTTATATTTCAGCTTGTGTTCAAGACTTGCCCAGAAATCCATTGCGATGGTACGGAACTGAACTTCCACCTTCATATGCTTCTTACCTTCTGAAAGGAAGATCGGTATATCCACGATCAGATGCAGGCTCCGGTAACCGTTCGGCTTCGGACTCCGAATATAATCTTTCCTTTTTACAAGGATAATATCATCCTGCTGAACCAGAAGATCCGCCAGTTTATAGATATCTTCCTTAAAGGAACACACCACCCGGATTCCTGCAATATCAAAGATTTCCGTTTCCATATTATAAACATTGACCGGAATCCCTCTCTGCATCATTTTGTTTACAATACTGATCGGATTTTTCAGTCTGCTCTCAATCTGTTCAAAAGGATTTCTGTCATACTCCAGAGAATATTCCGCATTCAGAACATTCAGCTTTGTCTCGATTTCCATGATCGCACAACGGTAGCAGGTCATGAGTTTTATAAATTCCTCTCCGCGCGAAAACCATTTTGCAACTTTTTCGGCGTCTATATATTCTTCTGTCGTTTCTTCTAAAGGTTCCATAACTGCCCTTTCTTCCCGTACTATACTCAATACAAAGCAATCATAAATCATTGCTGTCTATATGATTATAGCAAAAGGGCTGACAGATAGCAACGCAAAGTGTTCAGATTCGAACACATTAAAATTCGGGGTGTAACTCTCCCCATGTTACTAACAACATCTGCAATATGATATTTTTATGTTCTTTACGATGAACAAAGTCCCAGAAACATCTCATGAAGCCGGGTGTCGCAGCAGAGTTCCGGATGAAAGGATACCGCGATCTGGTTTTTATACCGGACGCCCGTAATATTGCCATCCGTAACGGAAAGCACTTCTACATCATCCGATACACGCTCCACATAAGGGGCTCGTATAAATTCCATCGGTATCTTTTCATACGGTCCAAAGCTTCCTTCCGTATAAAAACTCTCCGCCTGTCTTCCATAGGCATTCCTTCTTACGGTTACCGGAAGCGTGGCAAAATATACATGATCGTCATTGGAAATATGCTCTGCCAAAAGGATCAGGCCTGCACAGGTTGCAAGCACGGGCAGCCCTTTTCTTATCTTTTCTTTTAAAGGTTCAAGCATCTTGAGATCCTGCAGGAGTTTACCCTGTACGGTACTCTCTCCGCCGGGCAGTATGATACCGTCAAACGACTGGTCTAAATCCTCCTTTTTCCGAAGTTCCACAACCTCCGCGCCAAGGTTTCGGAGCATTTTTTCATGCTCTGCAAATGCGCCCTGTACGCAGGATACAGCAATTCTCATGATCCATCCCTACTTTCCCCGTTCCGCCATGAGCAGAGAGATTTCTTCTTCATTGATACCTACCATCGCTTCTCCCAGATCTTCCGATAAGGCGGCCAGCATATCAGCGTCCTGATAATTTGTCACAGCTTTCACGATAGCCTCGGCACGTTTCTTCGGATTGCCCGATTTGAAAATTCCGGAGCCTACAAAAACGCCTTCTGCGCCAAGCTGCATCATAAGCGCCGCATCCGCCGGAGTAGCTACGCCGCCTGCTGCAAAATTCACCACCGGAAGACGCTTTTCGTCATGCACATAACGAACCAGTTCATACGGAACCTGCAGTTCTTTCGCTTTCTGGTACAGTTCTTCCTCCCTTGCGGCGGCTACCTCCGCGATCTGCCGGTTCATCATACGCATATGGCGTACTGCCTGTACGATATCTCCGGTTCCCGGCTCACCTTTTGTCCGTATCATGGAAGCGCCCTCGCTGATTCTCCGAAGCGCCTCGCCCAAATCTCTGGCTCCGCATACAAAAGGAGCAGAAAAGGCGGTTTTATCAATATGATATACATCATCCGCCGGAGACAGTACTTCGCTTTCATCAATATAATCAATTCCGATTGCCTGAAGTATCTGCGCTTCTGCAAAATGACCGATCCGGCATTTTGCCATGACCGGAATACTTACCGCTTCCTGAATTCCTTTTATCATTTTCGGATCACTCATACGGGACACGCCGCCCGCTGCACGTATATCCGCCGGAATCCTCTCCAATGCCATAACCGCGCAGGCTCCGGCAGCTTCTGCGATCTTTGCCTGCTCCGGCGTGGTAACATCCATGATCACGCCGCCCTTTAACATTTGCGCCAGTTCTTTGTTTAATTCATACCGTTTACTCATATCCTGTCATCCTTTCTGCCTGATTTGGCAATCTGCTTGCTTTTATTTACAGGATACAGTATAATTCCATCTGGATATATTAAAATATTCAATTCAAAACTATTTAACAATGTCAGATTAGGAGGCTCGTATTTATGCTTACATATTCTCTTCTTCAAACCAATGGGAAACCGATATATGAATATTTATATGAATGTATTAAAAACGATATCTTATCCGGTATTCTGAAATCCGGTGATAAACTGCCCTCCAAGCGTGCATTTGCGAAAAATAACGGTATCAGCGTGATCACGGTGGAAAATGCCTATGGACAGCTGATGGCGGAGGGGTATATCCAGTCCCGTGCCAGAGCCGGTTATTTTGTTTCTGACATTCATAGCCAGATTCAGACGGAAAAAGCGGAAACTGACCTTATCCATACAGAGAAATCCGCTCCTGCGCATATATTTGCTGATTTTATCTCAAACCGCACGCTGGCGGCCAACTTTCCTTTTTCCGTATGGGCAAGGCTTATGCGGCAGGTACTTGCAGAAGAAGATACTGCGCTTATGACAGCGCCTCCCGCAGGAGGCGTTATGGAATTAAGAGAAGCGATTGCCGGACATCTCCGCGATTTCCGGGGGATCCATATCTCGCCGGAACAGATCATAGTAGGAGCAGGTTCCGAATACCTGTACGGTCTTCTGATCCCGCTTTTCGGAAGGGATCGGACCTATGCGCTGGAAGAACCGGGTTATCGGAAATTACAGAAAATTTATGAAACGGAGGGGGCCAATGTCATTCACATTCCCATGGATGAACAGGGAATCCGTCTGACGGATCTTCGGGAGAGCCATGCGGATATTGTTCAGATTTCTCCATCCCACCATTTTCCAACCGGTATCGTCATGCCGGTCAGCCGCAGATACGGACTTTTGGAATGGGCAAGTGAGGCACCGGAACGTTATATCATTGAAGACGACTATGACAGTGAATTCCGGCTGCAGGGCAAACCGATTCCTTCCATGCTCACGATTGACGTCTCCGATAAAGTCGTCTATTTTAATACTTTTACCAAAAGCCTGTCTTCTACCATCCGGATCAGCTATATGATCTTACCAAAACCGCTTTTGAAACGATTTTATGAAAAACTGGGGTTCTATTCCTGTACGGTTTCAAATTTCGAACAGTATACGCTCGCCCGTTTCATAAATGAAAGTTATTTTGAAAAACATATCAATCGGATGCGGAGTATCTATCGTGGGATCCGTGACATGCTTCTAAATGAATTCCGGAGCAGTCCTCTGGCAGACCGTATCACGATCCGCGAAGAACATTCCGGACTGCATTTTCTGCTCACATTCGATACTTCACTTTCCGACAGGGAGTTAAAGGAGCGGGCGCTGCAAAACGGAATCCGCATATCGTTTCTGTCGGATTATTTTGACACGTCTTTACAGGCTTCCCCGTATACGACACACACTGCCGTCATCAATTATTCCGGCATTGAACAGCAAAAAATCCACGAGGCCGTAAAAAAACTGGCAGCCTCGTGGACATGATCTGCATATTTTTAATTATCCGAGCATCGCCCGGTTAAAGTCTTCTTCGCTCATAGGCCTTGCATAATAGAAGCACTGAGCCGTATCGCAGCCGCAGGTTTTTAAGAAAAGCGCCTGTTCTTCGGTTTCGACTCCTTCGGCAATGATATCCAGACCGATCGCCTGCGTCATATGGATCGTATGCTCCACAATCCTCTGTCCGCGCTCCGAATTGCTGAAATCCTGAAGGAAACGGCGGTCTATTTTTAAGATGTCAAATTTTGTATCTTTCAGCATGTTCAGGGAGGAGTAACCGGAGCCGAAATCATCCATCAAAAGCTTATATCCGCTGTCTTTCAGAAGATTGATCCCGTAATGCATTTTTTCTTCTTCCATAGTCTCCGTAATTTCTATTTCCAGATAATCTTTCGGAATCTCGTATTTCCGAATCAGATGATTCAGTACATCAATGAAATCATGTGTCTTCAGATGTCTTCTGGACACATTGACTGAAATCGGAAGCGGGGTTACGCCCTGATCCAGCCATTTACGGATCAGCCTGCATGCTTCTTCCCACATAAAATAATCCAGCTTGATAATAAATCCATTCTCTTCCATAACCGGTATGAAATCAGAAGGAAGGATCATGCCTTTTTCCGGATGGAACCAGCGGACCAGAGCCTCCGCGCCTACCATTACTCCTTTGGATATGCTGTACTTCGGCTGAAGATACATGACAAACTGGCGGCTTTCAATGGCGCGTTCCATATTGTCCTCAATAAACTTCCTTGCGATTATGGTTTCCCTTAATTCATCATTAAAGAAACCGATATGCTGCAACGCATCTCCTTTTACGCTTTGACGGGCGATCGCAGCCTCATCGCTGTATTTCCTGAATCCGTCCCGGATATCATTGATAAAAGACACTCCGTAAAACAGTTTATAACTCAATTCTTTGTAACCAAGAAGCGTCTCGTCTATCTTGCGGATCAGTCCGTAAATATCCTCCACCGTCTCATACGGCGTAACGATCATGAAAATATCCGCCGATAATCTTGCATATGCCTGCTCATGCCCGCAGATAAATTTCAATGTCCGGATGAAATAATCTAATATATCATCGCCTACGGCCTCTCCGTATATTTCATTGATTATTTTAAATTTTGCAATATCAAACTGGACCACTGCATACTGACATTCCGGATGGGAACGGATGATATCCCTGCAATAACTGTCGATCACATCGGAACTGTTATCCAATGTTGTCTGTTCGGCCAGCTTCATGCAGTATACTTCTTCCGCATCCATTTCTGAAACCAGAACCAGCATTTTCGTAACGATATCCGCCTCATCATATTCCAGCCGGCAGTCGATCATGAAATATTCCGTATTTGTATTTGATTTCAAAAGGCGGACCGCTACATGCTCCCTCTGTGATACCGGTTGTTTTTTCTCCGCATTTTCATCCAGACAGCCTGTGATCTTGTCCAAAAAAAGATCATACTGGGAAAGGTCTTCCTCCGCTACCAGTTTTCTGAGCGCACGAAGACCAGGAGCTTCATTTCTGTCGAAAACCAGACTTCTGTCTTCACAGATCATCTCCCAGTCCCTATCCCGATTCCAAAAAAGGATCAGCATGTTTTTCTGCAATTTTATAAAATCTGTCATATCTCTGATTTTTTCCATATCCGAACTCTCTCTCATTTACAGATATGATGCTTAAATCCATTGTAACAAATCTGTCTTATCTTGTCATTATAAATTTTTTAATCAGCAAATTCCAGTTCCAAAAGAGGCAGTTCCTCCGGTTCTTCTTCTATTGCTTCCTGATAATCCGGCTCCGGAGCGTCTTCATCATACAGCATACCGACAAGCCTCATATCCGCAGCGTTCAATTCTCCAAACAGATCGTCTTTTAATGTTGTATCTATCAGTTTATAAGTCTCCAGACTTCCTTTTCTCGTTACAATATCGCCGGGCTGAAACGGATGCGGAAGCCGGATATATAACCGGGTGACGGCGTCCGTTTCAGCATTTTCCCACAATTTTTCCTTTTTGATAATGTCCTGACTGAAATCAAAAGCTGCCGGTTCAAAAGATATATCCAGACGGATCCTGCCTCTGAAAATACTGCCTCTTATATCATACATTTCCAGATAGATCACAGAGTTTTCGCTTACAGTATCCGCAAATTCCCGAAAGTTTGTCCGCGCCGTGTCATACCGGTTATATACGCCGTAAAACTGGTCGTTGATCAGAAGCACATAAACTTCATATGCATGATCTTCCTGAAGATACCGCCGCACCGCTTCCAGCCGCTTCACCAGATCTATGGCGCATGGAAGCTCCGGAAATCCCATGAGAAACGCCTGCTTCATGGAAAAGGCGTAATTACTGTTCCAGACCAGACTGCACATTTCCTTTTCGCTCAGGGAAAGTCTGCCCTGCTCCAGCTCCTTCGTCAGAAACTCCCGCATTGTATCGGATTCTATAAATTGCAGTGTTTCAAGTTCTTTTTTCATAATCCATCCACCTCGTTTAACAGCTTTGTAAAAATATCCTCGTTTTCCCCGCTTCGGAAACGAAGCAGAAAGGCCTTCAATTCCGTATCATTTTCTTTCAGGTCCCGGATCAGAGCGTCTTTATTTTCCAAAGTCACACAGCCGGAATCTGCAAAAACTTCCATATATTCCGACTGCTTCTGTCCGGACTGTTTCAGAAATTCCCACGCTTCCCTGCTTTGATCTCCGTAATTATGGCAGCGCAGATATTTCCGGTATATCTCTTTCTTTTCCTCCGCAAGAAACGCCGGATAACGCAGCCTTTCATATGCAAGCTCCGCCTTTTCCATACGCCGCATATGACAATAATAGGAAACATCATTTTCATTCGTGATGTAATCTTCTTCCCCGCCTGCAAGGATCGGAGAAAATCCGGTATCGTCCGGTTCCGAAAGAAATTGTTCGCAGATTTCATCCCATTTTTCATACCAGCTTCTGCTTCCCGGTTTCAACGGAAAAAACAGTGCGTAGGACTTCATTTTTGTGACCGCATGCGCCAAAAGGACGGCGGCCGCCCCGTCATATTTCAAAAGACCGTCCGTAAGGTTTTTTTCTTCCCGCCGATAGATAATGATCCGTTTCAGATTGCTGTCTTTCAGAAATATTTCTTTTCCCAGATGTTCTATGCCGTCCGGCAGCCATATTTCCTCCAGTCTCCTGCAGCCGGCAAACGCCCAGTCTTCAATATCCGTGATTCCGGAAGGAAGAACCAGCGTCCGGATCTGACAGCCGAAAAATGCTTTTTTGCCGATCCCGGTCACTGTTTTCCCTTCTTTTTCTTTCGGGATCTCAAGTTTGGAATCTGTATATTCCGCTTCTGTCACGATCATATTTTCCGCGTCTAAACGGTAATGCAGTTTTGTTTTTTCGTCTAATATCCATTCCATAATATTTTCCACAATTTCCAGAAAATCGAACTTGCGTTCGATTTTTGAGTATGCTATACTCAGATTATCCCTCAAAAGAAACAGGATGGTGATTGTATTTATGTATCCGGTATTCGGTCATTTTCAAACAGAGAAAAAAGAAAAAACAGCGCCAAAGGCGGGCGGAACAGTTATAAATATTCCGATCCAGCTTATTTCCTCCTGCTCTACTCTGGGGGAACTGACACCCCTTCGGTTCCGATACGAAAATGAAGAGCACATCCTGTCTACCATTGATATAGACAATGTACTCTCCATAAAAGAAAAACAATATAACGGTATTTCGGAAATCGTCTACACCTGTCAGGCTGTTTTCGGAAATGATGTTCATTTGTTTGAACTAAGCTATACTGTCAACACCCATCGCTGGAAGATTTTCCGCCTCCTGTCCTGATACCTGCTTATGCGCCGGGAAGAATTACCTCCGGCATAAGTTCATTGGATATCCGTTTCAGGATCCGGCTGAACGCTTCATATTCTTCTTTTGTGCAGTTCTCCTGAATCCTTTTTTCCACGGTCTGCAGATATTCCTGACTGACATTGCAGTATTTATAATATTGTTCCGTTACTTTGAGGTGATATTCCCGCTTGTCGTTTTCCGATTGGATCTTCTCTACATATCCTTTCTGGATCAGACTGTTTACCTTATAAGTTGCATTTGGTGAAGATATATTGATATAACTTGCAAATTCATTTATGGTAGGCTGCCCCAGCGCCGCTATCACTTCCAGACAAAGAGTCTCAACAGCGGAAAGAGGCATCTCACTGTTCTGCATATGATGAAATATCTCCCGGTAGAAATGCAGCTTAAACTTTTTGTATACTTCAGAAAATGCATCGTCCATACTTACTTCTTGTCCTCTCCGATGGCAAAGGAAATTTCAGCCTGTGCGGCAACTTTTCCATCCACCTTTGCAACAGCTTTTCCAAATCCGATCGGACCTTTCCGCTCGACAATCTCACAATGAAGCTCCAGTACATCTCCCGGCTTTACCTGCTTCCGGAACCTTGCATTTTTAATACCGCCGAAAAATGCGATCTTTCCGCGGTTTGCTTCCTCAGAAAGGATTGCGATCGCACCCACCTGCGCCAGCGCTTCGATGATCAAAACGCCCGGCATAACATGTTCCTGCGGAAAATGTCCGCAGAAAAAGTTTTCATTGACAGACACGCATTTCACGCCGTCCGCCCAGACGCCCGGTTCAAAATCCACGATCTTATCCACCAGCTGCATCGGATATCTGTGAGGCAGTATTTCCTGAATCTGGTTTGAATTCAATTCCATTTTATGCCTCCCATTTCTTAAATACCACGCACGCATTGTGACCGCCGAATCCAAGAGAGTTGGAGGCTGCGATCTCTACCTGAACGTTTCTTCCTTCATTCGGAACAATATCCAGATCACACGCCGGATCCGGCACCTTGTAGTTGATAGTTGCCGGAATAAATCCGTCCTTCAATGCCATAGTGGTAATGATTGCTTCTACTGCGCCTGCACCGCCGAGAAGATGTCCGGTCATGGACTTGGTAGAACTTACCATCAGCTTATATGCATGGTCGCCAAAGGCTTTCTTGATTGCCTTGGTTTCTCCTTCGTCATTCAGATGGGTAGAAGTACCGTGTGCATTGATATATCCCACCTGTTCCGGCTGAATATCTGCGTCTTTCAGTGCGATCGTCATACAAGCCGCACCGCCGGCGCCCTCCGGATCCGGTGCCGTAATATGGTATGCGTCGCAGCTTGCGCCGTATCCGATGATCTCACCGTAAATCTTTGCGCCACGTTTCTTAGCATGTTCTAATTCTTCGAGTACAAGCACTCCGGCGCCCTCGCCCATGACAAAGCCGCCCCGCTCCGCATCAAACGGAATGGAGGCACGATCTTTATCCTCGGTCGTATTCAGCGCTTTCATGGCAGTAAAACCGCCGACGCCCATTTCTGAGATACATCCTTCTGCGCCGCCGCACATCATAACTTCTGTATATCCGTCGCGGATGTAATGGAAGGCTTCGCCAATCGCATTGTTTCCGCTGGCGCACGCCGTTACCACACAGGTACATACGCCCTTAAATCCGGTTTCGATCGCGATCTGCCCTGCTGCCATATTCGCGATCGACATCGGAATAAAGAACGGAGAAATCTTCTCAAATCCACGTTTCTGTCCGCGTTCATGCTCCGCCTCGATGGTCTTCAGTCCGCCGATACCGCTGGAAATGATCGTACCGCAGCGGTACGGATCTTCCTGCGACATATCGATCTGACTGTCTGCAAATGCTTCCTTTGCCGCGATAAATGCAAACTGGGTATAGCGGTCCATTTTTCTTGCTTCTTTTTTATCGATATAATTGACAGGATCAAAATCTTTTACTTCTCCTGCAAGTTTTACGGTAAAGTCAGTGGTATCGATCTGTGTGATACGGTCGATCCCGCAAACGCCCTTTTTCACATTTTCCCATGTTTCTTCCAGATTATGTCCAAGGGGATTGATCGTACCCATACCCGTAATGACTACTCTTCGTTTCATATACTTATCGTCCTTTCCTGTTTTATTTCATCAGCTCATTCCGCCGTCTACGCCGAGGACCTGACCTGTAATATACTGTGCGTCGTCCGATACCAGAAACGCTGCCGCATTGGCGACATCCTCCGGCGTTCCCAGCTTATTTAACGAAATGCTCTTTGCGATCTGCTCTTTTACGTTATCCGGAAGCGCGTCCGTCATATCGGTAGTAATAAATCCCGGTGCAACTGCATTACAGGTAATATTTCTGGAACCCAGTTCCTTCGCCATAGACTTTGTCATACCGATCAGCCCCGCCTTGCTGGCTGCGTAATTTACCTGACCGGCATTTCCGTTTACACCTACAATACTGCTGATATTTACAATTCTTCCGTAGCGTTTCCGCATCATGCGTTTTGAAGCTGCCCGAAGGCAGTAAAATGCTCCCCGCAGATTGGTGTCGATGACCTGATCAAATTCTTCGTCCGACATCCGGAGTATGATATTATCTCTTGTGATCCCTGCGTTATTAACAAGAATTTCTATCGTACCCGTGATCTTTTCGGCTTCTGCGAAAAGCGCTTCCACATCTTCTTTCGATGCAACGTCCGCTTTTACCGCTACGGCCGTAACCCCATATTCCCTGCAAAGGGATACGGTTTCTTCCGCCGCTTTTTCCCCATGCGCATAACAGGTTACGATATTCGCGCCCATGGACGCCAGTTTCAGGCAGATTGCCCGTCCGATCCCGCGTCCTCCGCCGGTTACGATCGCGGTTTTATTTTCCAAACCCATAGTTTCCTCCTTCTTCCTTCTTACACCGGAAGCTGTTTATTTTAATGCCTCTAATAAGGCTTCAATATCCTCTGCCTTCTCGACATTATAGCAAGGAAGCTCCGGACATGTTTTCTTTACAAATTTGCTGAGCGCTTTTCCCGGTCCGATCTCTACGATCGCTTCAATTCCATGCTGCTCCATATAGCGGATGGAATCTTCAAAATACACGCTGCTCTGTACCTGTCTTTCCAGAAGTTCCGGAATCGTATCATTTTCACCTTTTTCCGCACCCAGCGTATTGAAAAGTACCGGAAACTGCATTTCGCCGAATGTTTCGTCTTTAAATCTTTCCCGAAGCGCGTCTCCTGCCGGCTTCATAAGGGAGGTATGGAACGGTCCGCTTACCTTGACCGGAAGCACACGTTTTGCGCCTGCTGCCAGCATCCGTTCGCCTGCCAGATCGACGGCCGCTGCGTCGCCGGATACGGTGATCTGCCCCGGACAATTAAAGTTTGCCGGTTCAGCCACGTTGAGGCCTGTATCTTTCAGTTCTTCTTTTACCTGTTGGCAGATCTCAAAGATTTTTTCCCGCTCCAGATTGAGAACTGCAATCATCTTGCAGTCTCTGCCGGAAACCGCCTCCTGCATTGCTTTCCCACGGAAAGCCACAAGCTCGATCACCTGACGGTCGGATAACACTCCGGCAGCATTCAGTGCGGAATATTCACCCAGACTAAGTCCTGCCGCCATGGAAGGGCGGATGCCCTTGTTATATAATATTTTTGTTACGCCGACTGCAAAGGCTACCATGCAGGGCTGCGTATATTTCGTTTCGTTCAAGATCTCCGCAGGTCCGTTGAAACAGACGTCCTTTACATCAAATCCCACATCTGCATTGTCCATAACTTCTTTAAATTCCGGATATGCTTCGTAGAAATCCTTTCCCATTCCAACTGCCTGACTGCCCTGTCCGGCATAGATAAATCCAAGTT
>CANRMC010000019.1 GCA_947631605.1 uncultured Lachnospiraceae bacterium | reverse complement strand
GAGTGAGGATGGAGGACAGAGATGGACGGCCGTGAGAGGCTGCTTGAACGCAGGCGCAGCATGGCGCTGGGCGGCGTCTGGAGCCTGCTGACTGCGGCCTTCCTCCATCTGGGGACGTACCAACGGCGTAGATATCTACTGCGGCGCCGCTATGCTCTTTCTCCTGTTTCTATATTTATTGAACCGGAATATAAAGCTTCAGGCAAAGCTGAAACAGGCAGCGCTGCTTCTGATCCTTTTTACCGGATTTTTCCTTACAACACCAAACTATCTATTGAACGGTCTGCATTACTACAGCACCGGAACCGCTTTATTTGCTTTCTGCTTCATTGCCTTTCTGCTTCTTACCGGTTACGAGGCGTTCTGCAATATGAAATATGCGGATTCCCTGTCCATAACTTTGGCTGCCGTTCTTTCCATGGGGCTTGTTATTTCTGCCCTTATTTTTGCAAAATCTTATCTTAGCATAACGCCGTTCCTTACCACGCTGGAACTCCTCTTTTTGTTCTTTATCCTGTCCCTTCTCTGGAAGAATGACAGCATGACGGCGCTGGTTTTCTCATGCTCTTTTGCGGTAATTATGATCGCGGAAGCCTGTACGGCGTATGTGGGACAGTTGTCCGAAGTCGGAAAAGAATCCGTCGCTTACAAAGATACGATTGATTACAGACTGGAAGAAACCGAAAATTATCTCCATGCCCAGAATCCGGATGCGCGGATCCTGGTATACGATCCGGAGAACTGTAATTCCACGCCGCTCACAAATACTTTGCTCGGCTATCAATATATCATCACAGATGAAGAAACGGAAACCGTAGATTCCCTGCTGGAATATAAGGAAACTTATGAAGGGATCGCTGTCTACGAGAACCCTTATGTCGTACCGAACGGGTTCTTCCTCAATGCGGATATATTGGATTGGGAGTATAACGAAGATTATCCATATACCGCTTACAATCTTCTGACGGAGCAGGTATTTGACACAGAACCGGTATTTCCTATACTTCAGGGCGAATTTTATCTTTCTGATGGTTTTCTGCTGAATCAGGATCTTCGGGAAGACGATTCATTATCCACCTATCGGATTAATTTTGTAACCCCGTCTGACGCAGATATCTATTCCAATCTAACCCATCTCGTCCATGTCGGGTTTGCTGAGGCTGGAGATACTGCACACTTCACTGAGACCATTTCAGAAGCGGATATGCAAAACAAGGTATTAGAATCGGAATTTGCAGCATTTAACGAAGACGCACTCCAGCAACTCTATAAAGCTTTGCTACTGAATACTGGAAGAAATCTGGAGATTCAGATTGACGCTCCGGAAAGCGGATATGTTTTTCTGCCGCTGTCAGACGCAGGAAACTGGTACATTGGCAAAGGATATAACAGTCGTACTGTCCAGCTTGGAGATGAAGATGCGCTTCTTGTTCCGGTCACTGCCGGAACAAATACCCTGACGCTTTCCTTCCGTCCGCACAATCTCTATCTGGGACTTCTTCTGTCAATCATTGCGATCGCCATCCTCTGTGTCCTGAGCATCCTGTCCCGGAAAAAAAAGCTGGCAGGATGTTATGATACATTCCGCAGGAATAAAGGTATCAGCCGTGTACTGGCATTTTTGCAGGAAAACTATGTCTATCTGGCAGTAATACTTATCCCTGCATTGATTTTTATCCTGAAACTTATGTTTGCAGCCTGCGCGCCGTTTGGCAGTAACTCTGTCATCACTTCGGACGGATATGTACAGACCTATCCGTTTTTTACTCAGTTTTACAACAATCTGAGGCATGGGGATCTCTCTCTTCTCAACCATACCATCGGCTTTGGCATGGATAACTTTCTCCTGCTTCAAACTACATTTCTGAATCCGATCAACTGGCTCTATCTCCTCTTTCCGGAATCCGCATCTCTGGTCGGATTCACATTCGTATATTTTATAAAATTCTCACTTCTGGGTGCTGCCATGGTATTCTATCTGACCCACAGGCCACATGCAAAGAATATGAAAAAAACAGATGTCCGCCTGATTCCGATCGCACTTTCCTATAATCTGGCAACTTTCTGTATCGCATATATGTGCTTCGGGTTTAACGATATGGCGCTTATCCTGCCTTTCGTTCTGCTGACTATGGAGAAGCTGGTCTACGAAAAGAAGCTTCTTCCATATATACTTGTGATGTCCTATACCATGCTGACTATGAATTATTATGCATTCCTGCTATGTGAGTTTTTAATCTTCTATTATTTCCTGCTGGAACACAAAACGGTAAAGAATTTCTTCCTGAACGGAATCCGTTTTGCTCTTTCCTCCATACTCTGCGCGGGAATCGCTGCTGTCACCCTTATTCCGTTCTATCTTTCGACAACACAATCCGGATATCACGTTCAGGACGCTCTTCCGGGATTTAATCTGGGGAATACTTTGCTTCGTTCCCTGCAGGATTTCCAGATCGCCCATGAACCTGTCGTTGTCTCCAGCGATGGAACCAAGGCAAACGCATACTGCGGTCTGCTTATCCTTCTGTTTATTCCGGTTTATCTTGCGAATAAAGAAATCCGCTTATCCAAACGCCTCCGGCACGCAGCGTTGATCCTGTTACTTTATTTTTCCTTCGGAAATGAGTTTATGAATTATGTCCTGCACGGATTCCATTATCAGTCACAGGTACCGAACCGTTTCGCCCTGTTTCTGATCTTCATCTTAATTACAATGCTGTATGACTGTATTCAGACTTTCCGGAACGTTTACAGCAGACAGGCGCTTTTATTCTTTACAATATTCGCCGCCATAATTCTCGGGATCACCGTCTACAATAACCATTCCGGTTTTACGGTCAGTGCGTGGCTTACCGTTATTTTCCTGATATTGTATCTGATAATCATGGGAATCGGTCACCTGACGCATGGGCATTTTAAGACCAATCCGGTTCTTTTGGTACTTCTCAGTGCAGAACTTATCATCAATTCAGCCTTTTCCTTCTACGGCATAAGTTATGTTGCCGCCATTATGTATGATAAACAGAATCAGCGGATTGAAAAGCTGATCAAAGAGCACGACCTGAATCAGGAACTGGCAAGGACCGTATTCCCCGGAAATACTATGGGATCAAACAGTTCAGCAATCCTTAATATGAACAGCAGCGACGCTTTCTCCTCCATAATGTCTGCACCGCAGCAATTTCTAGTAAAAACCTGGTGTATCTATACAGGAATTAATTTCATTTCTTATGAGATTGGAAATCCGCTGGCAAATATGATTTTAAATATGCAGTATAACTTTTCCGACAGTTATTCCTTTGATTCCGCTTCCGTCATGGAGCAGATTGACAGCGCAGGCAACATCGAGCTTTACAAGAATCCGACTGCCCTGTCACTGGGTATCTTGATGGAAGATTCTCTGGTTGACTGGGAGCAGGCAGCAAATGATATACAGAATCCTTTTGAGTATCAGAACTCGTTTTCACAAGAACTGATTGCAAAAGATATTTATGAATCTGTCAAACTGGAAGAAAACCCGGAGAATATTACGGAACATACCTCATATCTTATGCTTGATATCTCATCTTTTGAGGATGAGGATTCCAAGCTTGTTCCTGCCAAAATCTACATTGGTTCAGACGTCTCCGGAGACATCTATCTGGACTGGTACAGATATCTCTTTTACATCGGTACCGCCGAAGAAGGCAAACAGGACGAATTTTATATCGACCTTCCAAAAGTTGATGAAATGAAAGAACAGTCATACACGCTTTCTATTGCATGTTTTAACGAAAACAATTTTAACGAACTATACAACTATCTGAAACCTGGTATCATGACAAATATCGAAACCGGTTCCAGTACAATATCCGGCGACGTTACAGCGGATTCGGAGAAGATGCTCTTCCTTTCCCTGCCAAATTATAAGAACTCATGGAACGCTTATGTAGATGGCAACGAAGTTTCCATTCAGGATTTCCTTGGCGGTATGGGAATTCCGGTAGGACCGGGAACGCACCATATAGAATTGAAATATTCCACATATGGTTTCAAACCGGGCATAATCGTAACTTCTGTTTCCATTCTGCTTAGTGCGGCCTATATCTTCTTCCACAGCCGTTATCTGAAAAAACGTGAAACAGGGGAAGATGAAACAGAGGAACATAAAACAAATGAACGTGAAACAGATGAAGATGAATAACATACAATGAATCATACAGAAAGAAAAAAGGAAAGTAATATCATGCAGGAAACAAACACCGAGATCAAGAATATCAAAACACTGTCAAGCACTCTGAAATTCAAAGTGTTTATCATATTCTGCACAATCGTCCATGTGATGATCGCTATTTTTGCCTTCGTCAACCATATTCAACCGCTGCTCTACTTTAACATCGGCAGTATCAGCGTTTATCTGCTCAGCACGCTGCTTTTGAACCGGCATCTGTTGCTGATCTTCTACATTGGTTTTACTGAGATCATTATGCACTCTTTTATCTGTATCCTGTTAATCGGGAACCGGTTCGGATTTGCCATGTATTTCATCGCACTCGTTCCGATGTCCTATCATCTGCTCCATGCAGTGCAGACGAAACACTATCTGCTGAAAGCAAGCCTGCTTGCAGTCATATCGTTTCTCCTGTATTCCTCCTGTTATCTGATTTCCACGAAATATGAACCCGTCTACCAATCAGATACCCTGACGGAAATTGCGCCGTATATCTATATTGTCAATATGCTGATCACGTTCGCCGCGCTTACGTTCTTTTCCATTCTCTTTCTGATCGAAACCGTAGACGCATATAACAGTCTTTACAGTAAGAATCAGGAGCTGAACACGATCGCCAATACAGATCCTCTCACAGGACTTTACAACCGCCGGACAATGGCCGAGCATGTCCGCAAGCTCTATGAGGATACGCAGGTTTCACAGACGCAATTCTCCCTGATCATCTGCGATATAGACGATTTTAAGCTTGTAAACGATACATATGGACACGAATGCGGGGATGAGGTTTTAAAAGCCATATCGAGGCAGTTAAGCACCCTCACACGGGGACACGATTTCTTATGCCGCTGGGGCGGAGAAGAATTTCTGATCCTGCTCCAGAATATCGACGTGGAAATGGCGCGTACCATCGCAGAACGGATCCGGGGTAAACTGGCAGATACCGACATTTTCTATCAGAATGAGACGATCCGGATCACCATGACCTTTGGCGTCGCTTCTTCCGGTGAAGTCGAGAGTTATGACGATTTATTTAAACTCGCTGACCACAGACTCTATCAGGGTAAAAACAGCGGCAAAAATGTTGTAATTTAACAAATAAATGTTGAAAAAGACGTACAAATATATTAAAATATGAAAAGATATGCTATGCAATTTTAAGGAGGATTATTTTTATGGCACAGATTTCAGCAGGTGATTTCAGAAACGGCGTTACCATTGAGTATGAAGGAAATATTTATCAGATCATAGAATTTCAGCATGTAAAGCCTGGAAAGGGCGCTGCATTCGTAAGAACCAAGCTTAAAAATATCAAGAGTGGCGGCGTTGTCGAGAAGACGTTCCGTCCGACAGAGAAATGTGAAGCAGCTCATATCGACCGTAAGGATATGCAGTACTTATATTCCGACGGCGACGTATACTACTTCATGGATCCGGAAACCTTTGACCAGATCCCGATCGGTGCAGCCGTTATCGGCGACGCCTTGAAGTTTGTAAAAGAAAACGAACTGTGTAAGGTTGTTTCCCACAATGGTGATGTGTTCGCAGTCGAGGCTCCTCTCTTTGTAGAGCTTCTGATCACAGAATGCGAACCGGGCGTAAAAGGCGATACAGCTACCGGTGCAACCAAGCCATGTACGGTAGAAACCGGCGCAACCCTGAATGTACCGCTCTTCGTCAATCAGGGAGATACCATTAAGATCGATACCAGAACCGGCGAGTATCTTTCCAGAGTATAATTTTTATAAAAAAAAGTCCCCAGCTTGGGGACTTTTTTACATACAGGCAGAATTATTTATACCGGCTGCATGAACTGCTTTTTCAGCTCCTCCAACACATTTATTGGCAGGCTTGTAAACCTTGATATATCTCCTAAAGACATATTTTCTTTTATCATACGGACTGCGATTTCTTCACGTCCTTCTTCACGTCCTTCTTCTTTTACCTCTTCAAATATCTTGCACATAGTATTCACTCCCTCCTCATCCTTCTTTAAATACCTTGCTTTCTTTGCCAGTTCTTCGTAATTCATATCATCAGGGTTGTTGCAGAAGAAATCATGCATCAGTTTCCCGACCGGATCATCTCCACGGTACTCTCCGTTTACATACAGGATGTGCATGCCGTCACCGAATAATACATATTCATCCTTAATTTTCACCATCCGTTCTACCGGATACAGTGGCTGACCTCCTTTCAGCACATCATTCTCCGTTATGAAGATGACGTAGCTTTCCGGCATAGCCTCCACATCCCCCTGAGGCTCTAACATATGAGAAACCAATAGGGTACTGTGATATGCGGCTCTTTTTGCGCCTGCGCCCTTGTTCGCCCGCTGTATTTCGATATTCATTTCATTTCGTTCTTTGTCAATGGCGAGAACATCCAGCCCGACAGAGTGTCCTTGCAGATTCTTTAGCTGCACCTGTGTGCGGACGGACGTAACGGTTATATCATCCCGATTTAGGACAATACGCAGTATCAACTCTACAGCCTCAATATTATCTGCAAGACAGACAGTCATAAAGTCATCGTCTATATAACGCAGCGAATTTATCCGATCCAAGTATTTTTCTCTCAGTTCTTTTGTCATAAGTAGTAATACTCCTTACTTATTACTTTTCTCTTATTATAAGTTGTGTTTTTGTCCCTGTCAAATCTTACTGGCAAGTTTATTCGATTTATATTTTACAGCAAAGCATATTACAATATGAACAACCATAAAAATACCCCGAAAGTTAAGAAAGCTTTCGGGGTATTTTTAATATCTATTACTTAACCGGAACGGCATAGAATACCAATTCCCTTAGGTCAGGTCCGTGGTATCTGAAATAATATTCATAAACGCCGTTCCCTGCCAGTTTTTCAATCAGCTCCGGAAGAACATACAAATCTTCAAATCTGTGATATGCACAGATCACAAGTACCGGATGAAACTTACGGATCGTATCGGCAGCACCCAGTAACGATTCTTTCTCGCTTCCTTCCACATCCATTTTTATAAAATCAACAGATGATTCAGACGCTAATACATGGTCCAGCGCATCTACCTTAATCTCTATATCCCCATCCTCACGGATTCCGGAACTGGAATCCGAAGATGAAAAATGCAGAACCTGTTCCGAGGACCATGTTCCCACCGCAAACATCTTCAGACAGCCATTCGGTATTTCATGCTTTTGCAGACGCCTTTCCAGCTGCTCCAGATTTTTATCATCCGGTTCAAATGCTACGATCCGTTTCAGGGAATCTCCGTAAAAATCCAGAGCCTCCTCGATCGTATCGCCGGTATATGCGCCGCAATCAATAAATGATTCAGGCTGAATCTCCTTTGTCAGAATATTAAAATACTGTCCCTCTGTCCGTAATGCATTTAGCTCCTCGATCTCACCGGAAATACAGGCATTGATAAATGCTTCCAGAGTTTTCTTTGAATAATCATCCGCAAGTTTTTCGTAAACTGCTTCCAATCGCTGCTCATTCTCTAAGTAATCCTCATATCCGGGGCAGGAGCCGTCTTCATTTGTGCTATATGGGAAATAAAAATAAACACCGAAAACTCCATCCGGCAATTCCAAGCAGACTGTTTCCGCCCGTTTCTCGTCAGTAAATCCCATGATCACATAATCTCCGCAAACGGCTGTTTTCTTCCACTCGGAAGCTTTGTAAACTTTGCACCCCATAAACAATTCATCTCTATAATAAGCATCATCTACAATATATCCGCTGATAGTGAGCGTACTGTTTGCCCGGCAAAAATCAGTCACCGTGCGGGCGGTTTTTGCCGTTCCCCAGATATACAGACTATTATTAAGACTTTTTTTCAGATTTTCCTCAATATCGGATAAAATCTGAAGTCTGCTGTTATCTTGTTTGATCGTCATATTCCGTTTCTCCTTTTTCTCCGTCATCTGCGCTGTTTCCCGCCGATTCCCGTTTATCGTAGACCTCACGCAGCACAAACTGCGGCGCCCTGTTCAGATTAATATATATTCTGCCGATATATTCGCCCAACAGTCCCAGAAGGAGCATGATCATGCCGCCGATAAACAAAATAACGGTGATGGTAGACGCATATCCTAACAGGATATCGGGATTCAGCAGTTTACGGATCACCATAATAACCGCAAGTAAAAATCCTGCCGCGGCGGAAAGTCCGCCGCACAAAGTTGCAAACCGCAGCGGTTTCATGGAAAAAGCAGTAAATCCGTTCATCCAAAGATTGAGAAGTTTCCGGAACGTATATCCGGA
The DNA here is from genome assembly GCA_947631605.1 of uncultured Lachnospiraceae bacterium. Classification (GTDB taxonomy): domain Bacteria; phylum Bacillota; class Clostridia; order Lachnospirales; family Lachnospiraceae; genus CANRMC01. The sequence continues at coordinate 20,066 of CANRMC010000019.1, read as the reverse complement.
TTTACCTGCTGCGCGTTCCCGCTGCTTCACCGGAATACTCACCATATTTTTCGTAACTCTTAACAGAAGTCCTCCTATATAAGGATATGCGGCGTCATACTTTATGATTTCTTCTATAACGAACCGTCTGCCCGCCCAAAAGCTGGACATATATATGTCTTTCGGCTTGTCCAGCAGAAACTCCGTCATCTTAGCATTTATACTGCTGCCAATATTCCGGTACCATTTCTGCTTTACTTCTTCATATCTGCCAAATGCAACATCCGCACCGTTTTCCAACTCATAGATCAGAGCAAATACGGATTCGACCGGCATCTGACCGTCGTCATCCAACGATACGACAAACTCGCCGCGAACCTTATGAAATCCCGCCATCATAGCCGAATGCTGGCCGAAATTCTGTGAAAAATCGATGGCTGCGATCCGTGAATCTTCCTGTGCCAGTTTCCAGATCACCTGCTTCGTATTATCTTTTGAATGATCATTCACCAGAATGATCTCATAATCATATTTCTGCTGCTTTGAAACCTCCTGCCGGATTTCTGTTACAACTGCTTCAATCGTAAGCTCCGAGCAGTAACAGGGAATCACAAAGCTGATCAGATTTTTACAGATAACACAATCCTTCATCTTTCATTCCTCTTTTGCTTACAGTTTCACCCATTGATGTGTCAGGGCAGACTCATGTGCCGCTTCAAAAAGCCTGAGTCCCTCCATTGACGTCTCGATATTCATCAGATAATGGGATGCTTTGTTCTGATTCTTGAGATAATCATCAAGCGCGTCTGAAATATCCCAGTAGTAATTTGCATATGCTTCAATAAATCCGCCCGGATGTCCCGCTTTAAAACGGTTATATCTGTCTTTTCCGCCTTCTTCTTTGTCGTTGCTTCTGTCCAATACTGTCATACGTCCGTCTTTGTCACAGTATTTTAAAAGCTCCGGTTCCGCCTGATACCATTCGGCACTGGCTTTTGTTCCAAAAACCCGGATCCTCAAGCCGTTCCGGTTTCCTAACGCCGCCTTACTGAACCATAACTGTACTGCAATATCATCTGTATAATCAACCATGCACAGCACATCATCCACAACCTGTGAAAAGAATCCGAAGCTGCTTTCTCTAGCCACGATCTCCTTCGGATGCTCGTCGGTAAGAAACGCCATCATATTATGCAGGTGTGTTCCCAGATCCAAAGATATTGTAGGTATCTCATAATCCTTCATACGCCAGTCCTGCGGTTTTGGCTGCGTATGATCCAATGTATACCGCGTGTAACCTTCCTGAGGCATTTCAGCAATAATATTAGTTATCTTTCCCATCTCGCCACTTAGGATTTTTTCCCGCAGAACGCGCACCATCGGATAACCGGTGTAATTATAGGTAACGCACAGAAATCCTCCGGTTTCCCGCACGCAATCCTGTATCCTGCGGGCGGCTTCGTAAGATGTACATAAAGATTTCTCACAGATTACCGGATATCCTGCCCTCAGACATTCCTCTACCATTACTTCATGGGTATCTGTCGGCGTCAGTATGGCGATCACATCCAGTTTGTCTTTTTCCTTCTCCAGCATTTCCCGATAATCATCATAAACCCGTTCCGGCGCCACCCGAAACGCTTCACCGGTTTTTGCATTAATATCATGAGAACGGCTGAACGCTCCCGCCGCAAGTTCAAATTTTCCGTCCATCTGTGCCGCAATAAAATGACTTCTGCCAATGGCAGAATTGATACCGCCTCCAATAAAACCAATCCGATACATACGCTACCCCCTCCGCATTATACCTCTATTTTTATCAGTTCCGTTAAAAGTCCTATATATTTCCGGTATTTATCCTCCTCCGGAAAATGAAGAAAAAGGATTCCGGCCTTATACTTTAATACATCCTTAATCTCTTCCCCTGCTTTGTACCACATCATTCTGTCATAGATATAAGGCTGTATTTCTTCTGAGACCTTTACATCCTTCAAATATCCGCCCCGTTCCCCCATAACACAGTGGCGGACATAATATCCGTCCGTTTTCCAAGCCTTTGGTTCCGGCATCTTCTGTCCTGTCTCAGCGGCAACAATATAGGCGGGATAATCAATCCCCGTCACGTCTGAAACCAGCTTCACATACAGATCACCGGGCGCTCTCCGGCATATTTCAATAATAACAGGCGTTTTGTCCTCTTTCAGAACAAATTGAATATGCAGTATTCCATCTACCAGATTCAGATTATCCGCCAGAAACTCACAATCCGCAATCAGCCGTTTGATCGAATCCTCAGGCACATCTCCTGGCGCGCTGGCACCGGAGACCAGATACGGATTCCGATAATACTGTTCGTTATCGACAAAATAAAACGTCACTTTTTTATTCTGGATATAGGCTGAAAATCCATGATTTGTCCCGCTCACGAATTCCTCTATCAGAATCACCGGTTCTCGTGTAGCCTTCTTTGCCTCTTCATAAGCAAGCCTTACATCCTGGAGATTCTCACAGCGTTTCATACCTTTTCCGCCGGTCAGATCGATCGGTTTCACAATAACAGGAAATTCCATATTCTGACAGGCTTCTTCCGCTTCCTGCAGATTCTCGCATGCCTTTGCTTTCGGAGTAATAATTCCAAGGGATTCTGCCAAAAGACGATACCGGCTTTTATGATGCAGTTTACGCGCCGTTTCAAAAGAATCATGGCCTGGAATTCCCAGTTTATCACAGGCATAAGCAGCCGATAAATATGCAAAATCATTACAGCCGGAACAGATCGCGTCTGCTTTCTGTTCCTCAGCCAGCTTATATATCGCCTCTTTATCACTGAAATCACAATTTATATAACAGTCTCCATAGGCATGTCCCAGACCCTCCGCCTGATTGCCTGTGGTAATTACATAGTAACCCATGCGCTTGGCAGCAACGATCAACGGAATCTCACTATGTCCGCCGCCCAGCAGTAATAACCGCTTCATTCTATCACTCCCATAGACCGCTTTTATCAGTCTTATAAATATCAATATTATATCATTGGCATATTTGTATTGTCAACAAACCGGCATACGCGGGTGCAGCAAAACACGTTTTAAAGCAGCGCATAAACGCAGATTCCCAGAAGAATGAAAACAACGCCCAGCGCCTTATAGACAGTCACTTTCTCCCCTAAGAAAAAGTAACTGAGAACCATGATATAAAGATAACCGACAGATTCCAGAAGAACTCCCATGGACAGCGGAACGCCCTTATAGGCATACATGGTAAGCAACGTAGATAAAAAAAACATACCATATGCAGTGATTACCCGGACATTCAAATATTCCCGCAGCTTATTCTCATATTCAATCTGTGCGCTTTTCTTCAGTATGATCTGTGAGACAGAAGAAACAAAAACCGAGAAAAGAAAAACGACTATATAAAATATCATTGCTTCTGCTCCTTATACTCTCCAAATACATAACAATAAACACCAATCAGAACCAGTACTGCCCCAGCAACCATATTCCACCGGAGTTTCTCCTGAAAGAATAAAATCCCCCAGATAATACCATAAATGACGCATACTCCTTTACATGCATATGCTACAGTGAGGGAAATCGACTTTAATACCTGCTGCCAGATTATCGCATAGATAAACAGGATCAGAATAAGCAAGCCATAAAAGAAAAAAAACGGCAGCGATAAAAACTCCTGTCTTCCCGCCAGCTTTGAACAAACGCCGCCAAAGGACATAATCAGTAAAGCTATTTGTAACATTATAAATGCTTTCATCTTATCTTTCATTATTCGTCTTCCATTCTTTCACAATTCCAATATATGGTTACTAATATTTACACAATATTTATGACACTAACTCACCTAGATTATATAATTCATCTGGACATATATCCTGTCCATCCGGCCAAACAACTGTAAAACCATCTGTAGAAACACGCTTAAAATATTCAAAAGACCGCAATTTTCCATACCAATCACCCTTTATATAAGGTTCAACATCAAAGTACTTTTTTTCACCATTATCAAATTCTACCAATATCCGATATGCACAGATAGCCTCTACTTGTATTGCGGTTGGTCTTAACATTACAAAACACCTTCATTTTAATTATTGTTACAAAGAGGATGCCCCTTACGGCTCGTGACCGCTCGAAACATCCTCTTTTTATTTTGTCTTCAATTCCGGCTATACGCCGTAATCTTAAATTAAGTTAAATCAAACAGTGACTGCTTCATACGAATCTGAATTCTCTTATATGTGGTCTTACCGTTTGTATCGGTGACTGCGATTACGATATAAGTATATTCATTGTTGTATGGAGCGAAGTATGCTGGCTTCAGATTCAATTTCGTTGAAATAACACCGTTTACTTCTACTTTACCATCTGCAACTTGACTGTCAATCTGCTTGAATTTACCACTTCCAATTGTGCCATCCTCCGGATAATCATGATTAAAGAAGAGAACATATCTGCCCTTGCCGGTAGTTTCAACCCATTCATCTTTTTCATCATACTTGCTGGATTCACCTGCCTTATAGCCTAAGTCATAGTAAATCTTAACATTAGCAACTTCAACGCCCTTTCGGGTATCTGTTGTTGCCTTGTAAGCAAATTCCGGTGCGGTAGTCATATCATCTACCTTCAGGAAGTAGTTACCATCCGGATCAATCTGAACCTTATCGTTAGTTTCTGCCTCATGGTCATATACTTTGATATTGGTACCAATAGCTGTTCTTCTTATCGAGTTACAGATAATATTGATGAGAAGTCGTCTTTCATCGTTATTATTCTTTGCAATACCAGTCAAAAGTGAATGTCCGGCACCGCAGTAGGTTACACTGCCATAAGTATAGATGAAATAATTCTCGGTACCATTTTTAGGTTCTGCAGCATATACAGAAGACTGAGAACCATAAGAACCACCTGACAATGAATACCATACCGTCATCTCAGGATCTTCCACATCAAGTGCAAATGCCTGCGTATGCGTCGCAGATATCATAAGCTGAGAATCAATCGTAAACGGATACATCGTAACAATACCATCATTATTCTGTACTGCACGGTCTGTAGCAATCTGAGAACCGCTGGCTGCAAATGCTGCATAATCAAACTGTGCATCCTGTACTGGAACACCCTCACTATCAGAAGGGAAATACAAGGTATACTTATTCATAAAACCACCAGTTCCATTGTCAGCCGCCTGACCAGAATTTCCAATGCCGGATCTTCCGGTGAGTGCTGTAGAACAAATATCCTTGCTTGTTGCAAAACCAGTAGAAGATAACGAACTAATGAAATATTCATCAGATGAATAACCAGCCGATGGTTGCATTTCAGAACCATCCATGTGCCTTGCATCCTGACCAAAATATTCACGAAACGCTGCGGTCATCTTTTCACCAGAATTACTCTTCATATTCAAAGTATCATGGAACAAAAGAACCGAACCGTCATTATCCATATAGTTCTTTAATGCATCAATTGCAACGTCGGTTTTGATGTCATCATTACCAAAGTTTTCCGCTGCACCAAATACGATAATGCTGAATACATTTGTGAAATCCGGCTGCCCTTTCTCATCTACTGAACCAAGTTCCAGATTCTCCATGTATTTATCATAGAAGTACTGCTCATAAATCTTTGCATTTCTCCAAACTGCATATAAGGAATCATATCGACTAGAACGATCAGTTAAACGAACATTAAGTCCAGCATTCCCTGCTTGGTCCATATAATTATCTGGTGAATTATACAGAGAATAGAAGTCATAATAATTATGATACTTCATCTCATAATTCATTTCATTCACAGCATGCTGATATGGAGTTTTGTCAAAGAATGTCTTATTATTTGCAATCATTGCATCTCTAACTTCAGTCAAATATTTATCCAAGTTTTCCTGTGCTGTTCCGAAACTTGTAATTACATCATCACTAACACCAAGACTCTTCATTTCATCTAAGAATACAGCCTTATCTTCATCACTTACATCATCATAATTACCATTAATTAATGCATTAATTGCCAGATAACAAGCTTCATACTTGTCAGCCTCTGCAAGATAGTCGCTGCTCTTTGAAGAAATGTCCGTTTCAGATGTCGTGCCTGCATAAGCATTCTTAATCTTTGCACATAACTCCTCATATTGTCTTGTATTCAGAATGGTCATATTAAATTCATAATCATCCACCAAAGCGTCTGCCCAGTTTGTAGTCCAGTCATCACATCCCTTAATACTTCCTACCTGCAGGGTAGCATCATACTTAACAATACCAAAATTGTGCTGATGAACACCAAGTGTATTTCCTTCATATCTATAAGAAGGATCATGCGAAGTAATATCTGGTAATGGATAGCTTCCTAAATTGGACTGTGGTTGCTGTTGATCACTAAAACCAATGCCCTTTACTGGAGCTTCTTCATATTTACCCTGATAGTAGCGGTTACCTTTTAAAACTTTTTTAGCATTCTGACAGTCAGTACAGAACCAAAGCGTACCAAGTCCCTGTGTACCTTCTTCATTTTCTGGCATGATCTGTAACAAATTCACCTGATCCTTCGGATCTGTCTCGGAACGCTTAATCTTCGTAATACCACAGGAAGATGCAGATGAGCCGGATTCATTATCTACAACTTCAACCTTCCAATAAACCGGTCCAAAGAAATCATCTGCCAGTTCAAAATTAAGACTTCCCGTTCCGGAAGTTTGTCTAGTTGCGACATTTTCCTCATCAGTAAATCTGCTGTTACCGTCATCATCAATATATAACTTCACATCATAACTTTCGGAACTGCCTGTAATATCAAAGTTAAACTTCAGATTCTTATTGGTCACTGCAGTGTCTGGATTTCCTTCTACAAACTTAACAGGAGTCAAAGTAAGTGCAACCTTTGGTCTGGTATTAGAAGCATTCAATAATGAAACTAAATCAGCTTCATTCTTCGAAGAAGAATATGTTACCTCATTCCCTAAGTAATCCTCGGTCTCCAAACCACCAAATACTGTAGCATAACCATTATAGGTCGTACCATACTTTTCCGCTTCGTTTGCTACTTTTACCATTACAGACTGGTCAAACCCCCATAAAACGTTTGCAGCATTGTTAGACGTCTGCTTTGCATAAGTAAGAAGTTTATACATATTGGAATCCGGATCAATATCATGCAGCGTATACTTATTTGTATCATCTATTTGATCATAAGCATCCGCAACTTTCTTTTCGAATACAACCGGCATACCTTTTGCAATATAATTCTGCAGTTCCTCTAACTTATCCTGTGTTATGTCATTTCCTAACAGAACACCATATGCACCAGAATCCCACTGACTATCCGGATTCGTTACACCATAAACATCTCCAGGATATGCAAACTCATCACCATTATGGTAATACATATTATACAAATGGTCTTGACTATTCTGTCTAGACTGTGCAAAATATTTAATTGATTTAATTGAAGAATTATTACCTCCAATATAGATAAAGTCATAATTATCAAGCAAGGAATCACGGCTAGAAGCAAACTCAGTTGTAGACATATGAACCACTACAATCTGATCCATATCCAGACCGGTTGCATGAGCAACTTTTGCCTTAGATACTTCCCAAGCGTAATAATCTTTAACATTATCGCGATTAGCATCTGAAATAGAAGAAAAATCACCATTCTTCTCCATTTCTGTTACAGAATCTTCTCCATTAAAGGAAACTTCATCTGATGTGACTCCATCCAAAATACCGTCCGTTCTCAGATAATAGAATCCCGAATCATAGAAATTACTCTTGTTGAGAATATCAGTACGTTTACTCTTATTTGCAAACTCATTGGCAAAACCATTTTGAGTAAATTTCTCCGCCAATGTTGTATCAATCGGATAACATGGCTGAAGTTCCAGAACGGTATACTTGTTACCGGAATCATCGCCGCCTCCAATTCCACGGAAGGAACCGTTATTGATAATCTTTACAATGTCTGCTTCAGCCTCCGCCATATTTGCCATATAGTAAGCCTCAGTCTGTTCACGATCAGTTACCAATACACTGGTATATCTTGGTGTATCACTGCTGACATAAGCAGCCTTATCATATACATAGTAGTAGTTAACAGCCGTTGTTGCGCCTGTACTTCCGCCTGCGCTACCGGCAGGAGAAAGAATGTCGCCACTGTAAATAATATGAATCATATCATACATTGCAGCTGAAAGTTTTGAATATATCTCATTCTTAATCGTAATGTTATTACAACCAGACTCGATGATTACCATATCATATTGTGAATAATCAATCTCTTCTAATTTTGCTTTCTGTGTTTCATCAGAAATATCAATAGAATCAGCCTGAATGCAATTCGGGACTGCCTCACCGGAAATATAACCGGATGTACGAAGCGGAGCTGTGTCTGAAACTTTATAAACATTCTCATATTCCGGATCTACCGTAGGCTCCTCTGATGAAGATTCCTCTGTCGAAGACTCTTCCTCTGTCGAAGACTCTTCCTCTGTCGAAGACTCTTCCTCTGTCGAAGACTCTTCCTCTGATGAAGATTCTTCTTCTGATGAAGATGCTTCCTCTGATGAAGATTCTTCTTCTGATGAAGATGCTTCCTCTGTCGAAGATGCTTCCTCTTGTGGTGTATACTTCTCTTCGACACCCGTCAGAACCATCTTCGTAATTGCATCATCACCCGCACCATTCTTAATGGTAAGAATTTTAGCAATGCTGGTAACGCCACCTTCACCATCTTCAATTACGTCCCAATTTTCACTGGCTTTATCACCATGAATTGGAAGGTACAGGGAATCTGCACTCGTACGAGAGAAATATTCCTCTGCATTATCAGGTGAATATTGACCATTCACTTTCTTCCAAGGAAATGTAAATCGAGAAGCACCATACGGATGAAATACATCATCTGCCAACATGGTAAATGTCTTTGTCTTTTTCCTTGTCAGATCCTGCGTTGCAGCCGGACTGTCAATCATGAATGGAATCTTTCTTGCAGATACTGCGTTTGCAAGTTCCAATTTGATTTCTTCCGGAATATCATTGGCAGCTGTATACTGATTTTCCGGATCATTGCTGACATATACAAAATCTGCTTTCTTTAATGCAAGAAGTGCTTTTTGAGTAGTTGATGACTCAGCGCTTGCAGTACCATTTTCTTTTTCCTGTTGCATTGTAAGCGTGTCAAAATAAAGATACTCAAGCTTACCTTCAGCCATCTTCTCTTCAATGGTACTATTACCATCAATGACAAGATTTTTGAACTTCTTATCTTCACCGGTTACCATGTCATTTAAAGAAGACTTATTTTTTGAAGAACCGATTTCTACAATGTGATATACTGTATCCACGCCTTCTTCTGTCGAATTCGAGTTCAAGATAATATAGTCGATATTCGTCTTGGTTCCGGTGCCTGCTGCTTCTGCTGTTGCAGCCGGCACGTCAGCTCCCGGTGCGTTCTCATCCGCAAGTGCAAAGGAAAGCACAGCGACTGTTACGCACATAACTAACATGGCTGTAAATGCTGCAAAAACAACTTTTATATTTAGTCTTTTCATAACACTATCACTATCCTTTCTACTTTGCATCTTTTAATACATAAGAATTTCTAAGATTGATCATACCGTTGGTGGTGTAACTCATGCTCTTGTCAGCGAACAGAAGCTCGATTCCAAGACTTCCGTTTTCTGCGTCAATCTGCGCAACCACACCGGATACGGTATCTCCGTCGCATTCCATATAATTCAGCGAAGATGAGTATAACCAAGGGCTTAAATCAGTTGCCGACGCTGCCCACATATCATTTTTTGCTGTCATATACTTATAAGTTCTGCCAACATACATGTTCTTGCCGTCAAACTGGAAAGTAACTGTACAGATATCCTCGTCATCTTCTGTCACCTTAATATTCGTACCGCCGTCATTTATGGTATAGACCATTTTCTGCTTCGTTGAACCGTCTGCATATGTAACCAGCTGCTGTGTGCCGCCTGTCATATATGCCGTTTCGATCGGTACGGAATACTTAATCACCATCTTGGTAACATAAACATTTTTATAACCGCCAGACAGTTTAAAACTCGTAAAATCCGTACAAGCTGCCTGCTCTGCCGGAGTAAGCGCCGCTATATCAGAAGCTCTCATTCCTTTCACTGCGGTTAGAGACGTGGAATCCGACTTTCCGACCTCTGTTGTTGAGAATGGTAAAATCCCTGTATCGGCTGTTGACATATTCCCGGCAATGTAACCTTCGATCTGGATCGAACTTGCCTGCATAACAGCATCTGCCATACAGTCATACGTCGCCTGGGCGGAATTCTGAACCGATATATCTGCCTTCGTCTTCTTGTACGTTATTGTGTTCTGCGCCATTAGGGAACACACAGCGGCCATTAGGAGTGCCATAATCGCAATTGCTACAACCAACTCGATAAGAGTGAAACCACTGTTATTATTTTTCTTTTCTCTCACACTTTATCACTCCCATCTACCTTGTTTCATGGCTGCCATTCTTCCGGAGATAAACCGAAGCAACCATGGTGCCGTTCCGCTTGTAAAATCTGTAAGTTCCGTCGCCTTCTATACACATGCCCTTCCGGTCATAACGGATATAGATGGTGGAAACATCCTCCTCCGTAGCACTGCCCGTCTGTATATACTTAACGCTGACATAGGAAGAAAGGCAGGTTCCTTTTCCATCGTTTAACGGATCCGTAGTGCTGTCAAAGATATAGGTTGTTGTCGCCCCCGGCGTCGGATCGTAATAATATCCTTTCTGGATATAATACTTGCCGTCGCTGTCTTTGTAAATCTTAAGACAGAATGAATAATTCGGGTTTACGTCACAATTCATATTCTTTGACTTTGTGATCAGGGTAGATACCTCGGAATCAAAGGTAACTGCCGCCTCCTTTGCTTTTGCAGAATGTATCATAGTAATGGAGACTATCGCCATCGCCGAAACGACTGCAACAATTGCCAGTACGATAATCATTTCGACTAATGAATATCCGGCATTATCGTCTTTCAAACGTTTCCTCATGACATCACCCCCTACTTCACATTCTTCATCCAGTTGTCGTAACGAACAACATCGGAGTAGTCAATCGTATTGATATCCTTTACTCCTGTATCCGCCGAACCGCCCGGAGTAAATGTAATATTCTCATAACTCTTAAAGAGCGAAACGATATATTTTGCCTGATCATCACCAAGCAGCTGGCATTCACTTAAGATTGTCTTACAGATCTCAGAGTTTGCAGATACAGACTGTACATTACCGTTAAAGTAAATCTTGCCGCCGCTTACGATCAGACCTTCGAACTTTGTAATATTATCAGGGAAGATGACATCGCCCTTTGTAATGATCATGCCTCGTACTTCACCGTCGCCATCATCATCTGAAACTACTATATCATTATAGGTAACCCAGACATCATAGCCGGATGAAAGGTTTTTATGAACATTTGTTGTTTCTCCAATCTTATCGAAGTTCATATACCGGTTGATCGGTGTGATCGCACTCTCGCCACGCTGGGCATCAGCAACAAGCTGATCTACAAATTTGGCTTCCAGAGCATTCTCCTCCAGATCCATCAGCGCCCACTTCATATATGCGTAATGCTTCTCACAATCCTTTGAGAACTCGGTTGCCTGGAAAGCTGCTACCTGAGGCGCCAGAAGCGTTCCTCTGATATCCGTTCCCTTCTCGGAAGTGATGGTAAACTCCGTATCAGACTTTGCAGTAATCGCACCACTGGAATATACCGTATTCAGAGTTGTATCCGGTACGATAATATTTCCTGCCTCAAAATCTTCATACTTCCGGATATCCACCAGATAATCTTTGATTGCACTGTGCCGTTCATTCAATTCCGCACAATAGTCAAGGATAAATGCCTCTGCAAATTCGTCCGCACTTGTTATGCTATATTTTGAAATTGCAACCGGTCTGCTGGCAGCCGGCTGAGCCATAGCATTGTCATATGCAGCCGAGAAATCATAGAAATAATTATCTTTTCCGGAAGCCGTGATCTTCATGCAAGGAACTTTACCGCTGTTTCCGAAGTAATTCAGGAACAGAGTACTGCCCTTCAAAGTTTCCGGAAGCTCCGCCTCATAATATCCTGCTGACGTCAGAGTCGGTTCCGTACCAACCATAGTTACCGGAATATATGCCAGCTGGTTTGGCTGAACGGAAAGACTTTCACCGGTCTTAAAATCATTAATGCTGGAATCAAATGCATAAGTTTCCGTCTTTACTTCCGGATCCGTTGAATCCTGAAGTTCTGTTGTCTTCTTGGAAAGTTCGATATAAGAACGTCCGGCGAGGAAAAACGTTGTAGTCTTGGAAAGATCCAAGTTGGAGTGCTCACCGTTGATAAGGATCGCACTACTGTTATAGTGTCCGCGGTTTTCTGCCGTACCGTTCGGTGCCTCATACTGGAAATTCTCAACATTTACCGTCGGTACAAACGTTCTGCTGTCTTTTGTGGTACTGTCTCCATATCCATAGTAGGTACCAAGCAATGCAAAATTCGCACCGTCTGCATTGATTTCCATATCATCACGGACATACATATCCGCACGGATATTTGCAGAAGCGCCTACCACATCGGCTGCCGTTGTGCCGGTTCCCGGATTCACGCCGACTTTCTTTCGGGAGTAACCGCCAAGAATCAGGTTATCCGTCCATACCGATGCGGAAGAAAGCTGTTTACCACTCTTTCCGTATAAGGAAAGGGATGCGGAATTCATAACAGCGATAGTTCCCGGAACAATTACCTTGTCTGCCAGTATGGAAACTTCCGAACCGTTGATGTAGAAACCGGAATACCGGCTGTTTAATGTAACGCCGTCATAAGGAAGCTTCTGTGAGGTCTGCTGATAAGCTCCGAGATTATACAGGGTATTTGCGTCTACATCGCTGGCGTCATATGCCTTGGAGGAAACCTTACCCAAGTTAAAATTATAAGTAATGCGATTTTCGTTGTTCGGATCAACATATGTAGATTTATCACCTGTCACAGATCCGAGATTAACGCTTATTGAATCAGAAGCACCCACTACCGTTACCGTATAGGATGCCTTTTCATAATCCGTAACTGCGGAACCGTCATAATTGTTATAACCCTTATTGTAGTAATCCGCTGCTGCATAGATGTTGCCGTTGATAGCAAGCGGTGCGCTCGCCGGCTGGTTTACTTCAACCCCTGAATCGGCAATCAATGCAAAATTCAGGATTTCCGTATATTCTGTATTTACATTGTTAAAATCAACCGTAAAATCCGGTCTGGAAATGACAATATCCGCTGAGATCGTCTGGGTAAACTGTCCGTTCGCCTTAGAACGCTCATAGTCTGCCTGTCTGGTCAGCGTAACATCTTTAATTATAATCTTTTCCAGGTTTCCGTCTGCATCTTGTACTCTTTGTACACGCAGACCGGCCTTATCCAGTTTCACAGTGGAGTTGGAAATCAGCTTTTCCAATTCCGTCGGAAGATTGATACCGAAGAAATTGGAGGTTGAAAGATTGTTCATAAATGTGTCCTTGAACATCTTGTTTGCCGCTTCATTTCCAATATTTACATAAGCATTTTGCGCCAGATCAAACCGGACCATGTTATCAACCGTATAAGTATAGGCGTCCTGCATATACTGGTTCGTCTGGCTTCCAATTCCCGCATAAATCTCATCCATCGCCTGTTCTACATAATAGAAGTTATCGCGGGCATTGTAATCATAGAGTTTTAACCGGTATACATAACCGACTGCCGAAAGCAGCGAACCAATCAAAATTCCAATAAATCCCAACGCAACTACAACCAGGATAACACTGGAGCCGGTATTATTAAATTTTGATTTGATTTTTTGAATCAGTTTTTTCAATTTAATTTGCCCCCTTTGCTCCTGAGAATCTGATCGTTACGTCATCATTGACACGTTTTAAAGTTACCGTTACCGTAAAGAGTCTTTCACTCAAGATTCTGTCATCCTTTAATGACTTCAAATGATCATTCGGATAAGTATTTCTATTTGATGCCCCTGCCGACTGTACGGCTGTCGTCTGCGCCAGATCAAAATGATTGATAATTCTGCCTGTCGGCCGGTAACCGTCCGTATCCGGATATGTCAGATAGTTTGGTGCGACTCTCATGTTTAACTCCTGTGTTCCGTTCATCGGAATATTGGTATAAACCATGAGCGGATCAATCGAAGCATTTCCCATATAATTGATCCGGATCGTAACCGGTATGTAGCTGCCGGCACGTAACGTATAGTAAACACGGTTATCTACACCTGTAGATGCGCCTTTTACCGTAAGCTGGGAATTATCCGGTTTTATAATGTATAATTTTGAAGTCTTACTCTCATCATCATTTACTACCATAATATTATCGCTTGCCGCATATTGAACCGATGTCTGAGTGGAAATATCTACAAACGGCTCATAAATGAAGTAAATATCCGGCGACCGGTTCGTCTTAAATGTCTGTGAATATACATTGTAAGATACCTCGTCATGGAAAGAAGTTCCATGGATCGAATAGTTATCTTCATAATAAACATCACAGGACACCTTATAAGATGTGGTTCCCTCATCATAAGAAATGGAAATCTTAGTCATCTTACTAACCGTTTCCGTAAAGGATGATGAACTAAAGATGTTATCACCTGCCAGATGCTCCATCGCCTGCTGCCAAGCTTCCGGATCCACTTCTTTCAGGTGCTGCATCTTCAGGGAATAAAACTCCGTCTCTGCCTTTGAGTCAAAGTTTGAAGCAGAACCCTGAATGATCGCAACCTTGGAAGCGTCCAGATCCTGAATGAAACCGATTTCTACCGTATTCGGATCCTGATAACCGGAAGCTGCTCTTGATTCACATACAATATCGGAGATATGTCCGCTTGCGTCATATTTTACAAAACTTCCTTCGTTTGTCTGAGTGAATCCTTTTCCCTCCAGACTGGTAATCTCGGCATCCGTAAAATCATATTTTACCATCACATCCTTTTCCAGTAATTTGTTTGAAAGGTCGTCGATGGTTACGGTTCTTGTATAATCATTCTGCTGTTTGCCCAGCTTGGCATTCGTCAATGTATAATCTGTATAATTATACTGAACAGTTTTGAGAAGATTGCCATCCGTATCACGGGCAGTACAGGAAACAGGCATAGCTGATGAGGTTTTTGCAGTGATATCTACCGAGCCTTCGGACGCCAGGTTATCAAGGTCCTTCTTCTCTACTTTCTGGAAATATTCCATAACGTATCCTGCATCCTCTATGGCGTACTGTCTTTCCTTCGCCTCGGCACTGGTGCTCAACGTCTGAAAAAGCTGGATAATAATAGGTGATAAAAGTAACGACAAAATGGCGACTGCTACTACGACTTCGACCAAACTGAAGCCTTTATTGTTTTTTCCTGCCATCGCTATCACTCCATTCCTAATAAACCTTTACAACACCTGACTTACTTGCAACCTTAAATCTCGGTGCGGTTGTATCATCATCAGCAACCTTGAAGAATACCGGAAGAGATGTTGTATTGGATACGGTTACGCTTACGCTGTTTTTGTCGTCGGAATCAACTCTTCCGGAAGACTTTACATAAACCGTTACATCATCTGTCAGTACCTCTGCCTCGTAAGACTGGTCGCCGATCTCATAAGATACATAATTCTTGCCTTCTGCTGCATAAACAGAAATCTTAACATTGACTGCTGCATTCTCATTGGAAGATACATAAGTATTCTCGTCATCTCTGTCTGCTGCAACGATGATTCCGGAAGCGGAATCGCTGTTAGCATTATTGAGAAGCATCATAACATTGTAATTATTTACGATTGCTGCACCGTTATCAGCATCATACTTTGAAGTTACAGCTGCACCGGCAGAAGCTGCGCCGCTGCCGCCGATAAAGATATTATCCACGCCGTTCGGTACATCCACATCTACGGTATCCGGTGTACGGTTCGGTCCGGAAATTGCATATTCGTTCAGAGTTAAAGAACCTTTGCAGGTTTCCTCTACAGGATCATATGTAATAGAAATTGTATCGATATTCATTCTATACTTATAAGTTGCAATGTAGTCCAGATAACTCTTCAGACCGTCATAAGTACCGGTATAAGCAATCGGGTAATTTGCCATATAACAGGTATACTGTTCCTCTGGTTCTTCAGTTGCGGAAGCATCGCCTTCAACAACAACCTGCTCTTCTCCTGTGGTTGCGCCCTGCCCAAGTACATAGAATGCTGTCGGCTGTGTCATGGAAACACTGTCATGAATGAAATCATACTGTTCCTCCACGCCTTTCAGTAACATAACCGTTGTCTCCTGATTGAGATCCGCCGGATAGTAAGCAAGGATTTCTTCGAACTGTGCGTTGAATTCCTCTGTCTCCGCCTTCAGCTGTGCTTCCTGTGCCTGCTTCTGTTTCAGGTCGTTATATCTTGCCTGTAATGTCTCAATCTCGGAATCCAGATTATCCATGTCTTCTTTGATCGGTTTATAGACATATAAAAATGTAGCAACTAAGATTGCGACTGCAAGCAGTGCAAGTAAAATCTTCTTATCTGAATCTTTCATGTCTTATCCCTCCTATCTATTACTCTGCTGACTCTTCTTCCACAACAACTTCTTCTTCGGTTGCTGCTTCCGCAAGACCTGCAAAAGGATCTACATAGGTACAGGTCAGAGTGAAATTATATATTACGTTGCTGGTTCCTTCTTCCACAGACTGGGAAATCGATGTAATAAACACATCCTGAATACATTCAATCTGCTTCAGGTTGACAATGAATTCTGCAATGTCATCATAGCTGGCTGCTACGCCCGGAATCGAGATGGATTGCGAACTTGCCGTAAAGGAAGTAATGTAGATTGCGGAAGGAATCTTATCTTCCAGTTCATTGATAAAGGTAAGTGCATTTTCATTCAATGCATATGTACCAAGACTCATTGCTGCAATGTCTGCTGCCTTTGCCTGTGCTGCGTCATGCTCTGCAATTACCTGCTCGATATAACTCATTTCGTTGATCTGTGCTTCCAGAGCTGCCTTATCATCCTCTT
This sequence comes from uncultured Lachnospiraceae bacterium, assembly GCA_947631605.1. Lineage (GTDB taxonomy): Bacteria > Bacillota > Clostridia > Lachnospirales > Lachnospiraceae > CANRMC01. The sequence goes on along the minus strand of CANRMC010000019.1, from coordinate 3,008 downwards.
TCTTACTCTTCTGGCTCAGCATGAAGAAAGAAACGCCGGCTGCCGCAACTGCTGCTATAACCGCAAATGCGATATATGGCGCAAGACCGCCGCCGGAGGACGCTGCCTTCGTTGCGCCCATGATCTCAAATCCCATCGGGTTCATAGCTGCGCCGATCGGAGTGATCAGATATACCGGGCTATAGATCCGAAGGTCGATACCCGGATCAAACTTGATATTGTACAGACTGTCCATAATCTTGGTATTTACATTTAACTGAATCTTGAAAAGACCGTCGATACCACGGATCAAAGCGCCGTCGCCGGTCAGGAATACATCATCGATCGGGCGGTCCGGATTCTTGCTTGCGTAGTAATCCATAACACGGCCGATATTATTGATCAGATACCGGAATGCGCCGGTAGCATCATTATCATCAAAGTCAACGGTAATAATTCTGTCATTCTGAAGCATTGTCATGGCGGTTGTTGCGTCCACACCCTTCTCATCCATCACTACCTGAACGACTGAACTGGTTCCATACGGTACTGTTCTCTGGAGAAGAAGTTTATCGCCCTGAACGATATTCAGTACTGTGGATTCGCTTCCAAGCTGAATCACCATGGTTGTTGCATTTGCAGTAGTCTGCGTCTTGATGAGCTGAAGCATACTGTTACCGATATAATCGATCGCCTGTACCTTCAGTCCGCAGGCAGCGCCCAGATCGTAGTAGGACTGAACCATCTGCATCGGAGCCGCAACGGTCATAACCCGCATCTTCTTTGCTCCGTCCTCACCGGTCAGAGTTTCCAGTAACGTATGAGAAACCACATAATCTTCTATATTTACAGGGAAATAATCGGAAGCGTTTGCATTTATGATTCCTCTGATTTTATTCTCTTTGACATAAGGTATTTCTACCTCTCTGTTTACAATCTTGGTTGAAGACATAACAAAGATTGCGTTCTTATTTGTAATGCCTGCTGCAGAAAGCTGATTTCTGATCTCTGCCGCGATCCGCTCCGGTTCCCGGATAATACCGTCTTCATAGGAATCCTCCGGAGTCTCAAAAATAAGTACTTTGTGAATTGTGGTCTGCTTCTTCTGAGAAGCAGTGATTTCAATGATTGTAATACTTTCATTCGTAATGTCTATTGATAAGACTTTATTACTTGCCATCCTATAGCCTCCCTCGCTAAATCAGTAGTTTGTTATTTGTTTCTAACTCCAGGACTTTTTTAATGCCCATCACACCTTAGGTACCAGCTCACAGGCTGTAAACCCTTTTTAATCAATAATTATGGTTACATGTATAATTGAACCAAGTATACAGACAACCATAATCGCTAACCCACTGGACTTCCAGCCCAACAGCAAGCCGGTTGCTGCCATAAGTTTAATGTCACCGTCTCCTACACCCTTACCGTAAAATCCCGGATCAGGAAATAAAAACCGCTGACCGCAAAAAAACTGAAACGTCAGTTTTTTGATAAAATTATGAAAAAGTTCTCATAATCCGGTGGATACGCACAGGCGGGAAAGAAATACCCATCTTCGACGAGGTTCGGATGTCCTTATCCATGCCTGCACATTCCACCTGAATCTGTCGCCCGTAACAGGCAACTTTCTGTCTGCCGGCATACTGCCGGCGGACAGATAAAATTTCAAACTTAACTCTTACTTGTATGCTCCGTCCATAGATGGCTGAATCTGCCACTTTGAAGGACTGTTATCTCCGATATATACAAACAGCTCGCCTTTTCCGCCAACGTATACGTTGAATGTTTTTGCGCCATCCTTCTTATACTTGATCTTTGGAATTGTGGAAAGATTGTCAGCTACTTCACGAGAGAATACAGAACCTGTACAACTCAGAACACCGTTACCAACGCTAACTACCTGAACTGTACCTGCTCCCTTTACAACCTCGTCATATGCGTCTTCGTTTGCAAGTGCTGCTTCAACTGCTGTTGCGATCGTACCTGCAGCAGTAACATCGTTTGCCTTTCTGGACTTATCAATGTATCTGATCAAAGCCGGTGCGATAGCTGCAGCCAGAATAGCCATGATAGCGATAACGATGATAAGCTCTACAAGTGAGAAACCTTTGTTATTCATCTTCTTCATAATTTTACTCTCCTTATTAAAATTTTGGTTATATAGTCCGTCCCTCGTCTGGCGGATTATATCGTCTATAAGTGACACATCATTACATTATGTAATGATAATATATGTAAATGCCCGCCGGGCAGTTACACCGTTTCTTTTAGTAGCTGTCAACCGCATCGTACATACTCAGGATAGGTGAGTAGATTGCAAGTACCATACCGCCGACAACAACTGCCATAACTACGATGATGAGCGGTTCCATCATGGCGGTCAGTGCGTCTACCGCGTTGTCTACTTCTTCTTCGAAGTAATCCGCTACCTTGCTCATCATGTCTTCGATGTTACCGGTCTCTTCACCGATATGCATCATCTGCGGAAGCATAAGCGGGAAGATATCCATGTCACGGATTGGTTTGGAAAGCGGAACACCCTTTGCTACCTGTACTTTACACTGCATCAGTTCTTCCCGGATGAGTTTGTTCTTTACGACCTTTGCGGTCTGCTCTACGGCGTCGATCAGGGAAATACCGGATGCAAGCAGCGTACTGAAAGTTCTTGCGAATGTTGCTGCTGCTGACTTGATCGTCAGATTGCTGACAACCGGAATCTTGATCGCCGCCCGTGCGATCAGGTTCTCACCGACTTCCGTCTTCTTAAATATCTTGAAGCCGATGACAATGACAGCCACAACCGCGATCACTATGTACCATTTCGCGACGACGAAATCACTGAAGTTAACCAGCATCTGGGTTGCTGCCGGAAGCTGCGTACCCATATCTGCGAACATCTGTGAGAATGTCGGGATAACCATAACCAGCATCAGAACGACTACGCCGATAACGACTACAAGGATAACTGCCGGATATGTCATGGCGCCCTTGATCTTGGATTCTACGTGACCGTCCTTCTCGAACTGGGT
>CANRMC010000018.1 GCA_947631605.1 uncultured Lachnospiraceae bacterium | reverse complement strand
GATCGGCGCTTCTTCCTATTTTCAGGGAGAACGCTTCAGCAATATCCGTAATATTCAGGATTACATTGCGATTTTGGAGCAGGCGCAGCAGGAGATTGCGGATCCGAAGGACAAGCTCCGTCTCTATGACGAAGTAACCGGAAAGCTGCGGGCGGAACGGACAGTTATGTATATCGACAGCCGCATGGAGGAATTTATGTTCCTCGGACTCCGGATGACGAAGGGCGTCAGCCGGAAGGAATTTGAACGTATCTTTAACAAAGATATGTATGAAGTGTATGGACCGGTCATTAATAAGTATGTAGATGAAGGCTTTATGGAAAGCGTAGGCGACCGGGTTTTTCTGACGGATGCGGGCATCGACGTGAGCAATATCATTTTAAGCGATTTTCTGTTGGATTCTTGCTATCAGGGATAAAATTGGGTATAATATATAGTTATAAAATAGTCAGGAAAAAAGTCTCGTAAGGAGGTACCGGTATGGCGGACGGAAAAGAAAATAAGGAAAAATATACGATCAAAGAAGAAGGGCAGCTTGGATTCATCCAGATTGCGGATGATGTGGTATCCAGTATTACAGGCCTTGCGGTAACCGAGGTCGAGGGCGTTTCCAAACTAACGGGAAATGTACCGAATGAACTGGTTTCAAAACTGGGAAAGAAGAACCTTTCCAGAGGAATCAAGATTACGATGAATGAGAATGAGATCAAAGTCGATGTGTCCATTGAAGTGAAATTCGGTTATAACATTGTAGCGGTTTCAAAAGCTGTTCAGGAAAAGGTAAAGCAGGCGCTGCTTAACATGACCGGTCTTACGGTAACTACCGTAAATGTAAAGGTATCCGGAATCCAGATGGGTGATTAACGGGAGATTATTATGACAAGAACAAAACGAAGGGAAACCATATTCCGTATCATTTTCCGAATGGAATTTAATGCCAAGGAGGAAATGGAAGAACAACTGGAACTTGCGCTTCAGGAATATGCGGAGGAGCCGGAAGAAGACGTCGCTTATGTGCGGGAAAAGGTAAAGGATATCATAGCTCATGTCGATGAGATCGATATTCTTATCAGTGAGGCTTCGGAGGGCTGGAGCCTGCGCCGGATCGGAAAAGCGGAGCTTGCGATCCTGCGTCTCGGCGTTTATGAGGAAAAATATGAGGCGGATATCGACGACAGCCTTGCTATCAATGAAGCGGTTCAGCTTGCAAAACGCTACGGAGATTCGGGAGCGCCGGCATTTATCAACGGAATTCTTGCGAGAATTGCAGAATAGATGATTTTAAGAAAAAATGAAAGTTTATTCAGTCGGACAGATTAACAATTACATTAAAAATATTCTTGCAAATGATTTTCTGCTTCGGAATATCAGTATAAAAGGCGAAGTATCGAATTGCAAATACCACAGCATGGGACATATTTATTTTTCCATTAAGGATGAAACCGGTTCCATGCGTTGTATTATGTTCAAGGGAAATACGCTGTCCGGCCTGAAGTTCCGTTTACAGGACGGGCAATCCGTTATCGTGAAAGGTTCTGTTCAGGCGTATGAACGGGACGGCGTCTATCAGCTCTATGCGAAGGAGATTTCCTTGGACGGCACCGGCGATCTGTCGCTTCGTTTTTTACAGTTAAAGGAAAAACTTGCGGAAGAGGGACTTTTTGATTTTGATAAAAAGAAACCGCTCTGTCCTTATCCGAAGAAAGTGGGAATCGTGACAGCTTCTACGGGAGCTGCGATTCAGGATATTTTAAATATCGCAAAGAGGAGGAATCCTTATGTCCAGCTGATCCTCTATCCGGCGAAGGTGCAGGGAGAACACGCGGCGCAGACGATTGTAAAAGGCATTGAAACGCTGGATAAAATGGGACTTGATACCATCATTATCGGAAGGGGCGGCGGCTCCATTGAAGACCTTTGGGCGTTCAATGAAGAGATCGTTGCACGGGCGGTTTTTGCGGCACGTACCCCGATCGTTTCCGGCATTGGACATGAGATCAATGCTACGATCGCGGATTATACTGCGGATAAGTGGGCGCCTACACCGTCCGCAGCATGCGAACTCGCAATTCCGGACGTTATGACGATTCTGCATAAGATTAAGGATACGGAGCGTTTTCTGTATCAGCAGATGAATGGAAGATATCGCATGGCTTATCTCAAACTGGAGAGCCTTCGAACGAAATTGGAAAAAAACAGTCCGGAGGGTACATTACTTCGGAAAAAGCAATATCTTTCGGATTTATATGACAGGATGGAAGCGGCCGTTACCGGACGCATGCAGAGGATGAAGCAGCGATTGGAGGTAGACCTCGCAAGACTGAACGGTCTTTCGCCTACCGCCAAACTGATTAACGGATTTGGATATATAGAAAGAAACGGAGAGCCTTTACGATCTGTACAGGAAGTAAAGAAAGGACAGCCGCTTACGGTGACGCTGCATGACGGTTCCCTGACAGCAGAGGTAAAGCAGGTTTCACCGGCTGACGAGAATATTTGAAAATGGTTCCGCCTATAGCGGCGGATAGAAAGGCAGAGGATTATGGCAGAAGAAATAAATCAGGAGTTTCAGATTGAAGAAGCGTTTCAGCGTCTGGAGGAGATTACGGCCCGGTTGGAAGAACCAGCTGCAGGGCTTGCGGAATCCATGCGCTTATATGAAGAAGGCGTGAAACTGGCGGAAGCCTGCCGAATGAATCTTGAGGATGTGGAGAAGGAGCTTCAGATTCTCTCTGTGAAGGAGGATGAGGCATAATATGGCAGAACAGACAGCAGCGCTGCAGGAAGTAAGAGAAAAAACAGAGCAGATCATAATGAAGTATATGCCGGTACCGGAGGGAGAGGCGGAGCCTGTTATTTCTGCGATGAACTATGCCGTTTCAGCAGGAGGAAAAAGAATCCGTCCGCTCCTTATGTACCTTACTTATCGGGCGTTTGGCGGCAGGGAGGATATCTGTGAACCGTTTATGGCTGCGATTGAAATGATCCATACATATTCGCTGATCCACGACGACCTTCCGGCGCTGGATAATGATGACCTCCGGCGCGGTATGCCGACGGTTCATGTGAAATTCGGAGAAGATATCGCTATCCTTGCGGGAGACGGTCTTTTGAATTATGCGTATGAAACGGCAGCAAAAGCATTTGCAATGCATTGGGGAGACGCAAAGGCTGAGAAGGCTTATGCCGTACTGGCGTCGAAACCCGGTATTTACGGTATGATCGGCGGTCAGACAGCGGACGTGGTACTGACCGGAAAACCATTAAATGAGAAACAATTGATTTATATTTATGAAAATAAAACGTCCGCCCTTCTGGAATGTGCTATGACGATCGGCGCTATTCTGGCGGGTGCAGATGAGGAGCAGATCGAAAAGATTGCGGCTGCGGCTCATGATATCGGAATGGCTTTTCAGGTTCAGGACGATATTCTGGATCTGACAAGTACGGAAGAGATGCTGGGAAAACCGATCGGATCAGATACCAGAAACCAGAAATATACCTACGCCGTAATCTTTGGAGTTGAGAAGGCAAAGGAATATGTAAGAAACACAACCGGCCGTTCAATCCGGTTTATCACAGAAGCAATACACGAAGACAATCCGGAGGACGCGCATTACAAAGAGCTTCTCCTTGGATTGATCGGATCACTGGCGGAAAGAGAAAAATAATATGAGTGTACTTGACAGGATTAACCATGAAAATGATATAAAAATGATTCAGCCGGAGTTATATCCGGAGCTTGCTTCTGATATCCGTAAGTTTCTGATCGAGAAGGTGAGTAAAACCGGCGGGCATCTGGCTTCAAACTTAGGATCTGTAGAGCTTACCATGGCGCTTCATCTTTGTATGGACCTGCCCGAGGATAAGATTATCTGGGACGTAGGACATCAGTCTTATACCCACAAGATACTCACGGGACGGAAAGATGAATTTGACACTCTGCGGCAGATTGGCGGCATGAGCGGATTTCCGAAGACCTGTGAAAGCGAAACGGACTGTTTTAATACCGGTCATAGTTCCACCAGTATTTCTGCGGCGCTGGGCTTTGCGATCGCCAGGGATTTAAATGGAAGCAGGGAGAAAATCTGCGCAGTCATCGGAGACGGCTCCATGACGGGCGGTATGGCATATGAAGCGTTAAATCAGATGGCGCAGGTGAAGACCGGCTGTGTGATCGTACTCAATGACAATGAAATGTCTATCGGTAAAAATGTGGGCGGTATGTCCAAAGCGCTGAATAAAATACGTGTAGGACCTGCATATAATGAATTGAAAGCAAATGTGGAAAATGCGCTTTTAAATATTCCGGATGTCGGTTATAAAATGGCAAAAAGCATTAAACGTTCCAAGGACTCGATCAAGAATCTTCTGGTACCGGGCATGTTTTTTGAGGAAATGGGCATCACCTATGTAGGTCCGATTGACGGACATGACGTCGGGGAAATGGTGAAGACCTTCTCTAAAGCATTTAAACTCCGGCGACCGATCATTGTTCATGTAAAAACAGTAAAGGGCAAAGGCTACCGCTACGCGGAAAAATACCCGGAGCATTTTCATGGCGTGGATGCTTTTGATGTTGATACCGGAAAACCGTTGCAGAAAAAAAAGTATTCCTGTAATACGGATATATTTGCAAAAAAATTAGTTGCTTTGGGAAATGAATATGAGAATCTGGTGGCAATCACCGCCGCCATGGCACGGGGAACGGGAGTTTCGGCTTTTCAGAAAAAATTCCCGAAAAGGACGTTTGACGTAGGAATTGCGGAACAGCATGCGGTGACGTTTGCCGCCGGTCTTGCGGCCTCCGGACTGATTCCTGTAGTCGCTATTTATTCCTCTTTCCTGCAGCGCGCCTATGACCAGATCCTTCATGATGTTTGTCTCCAGAATCTCCATGTGATCTTTGCGGTTGACCGTTCCGGTCTGGTAGGAGCGGACGGGGAAACACATCAGGGAATCTATGATACCGGATATCTGACGCAGATGCCGAACATGACGGTGATCGCACCGAAAAATGCGGCGGAACTTGAGGCTGCTCTGGAATATGCGGTTACGGCGTCCGGTCCGGTTGCTATCAAGTACGGGCGGGGAGAAGCCTGCCGTTTATGCATGGAGCAGAACGTTTCTTTTGAAAAAGGAAGCTCCGAACTGATTCAGGACGGTTCGGATATTGCGCTGGTTTCCTGCGGAAATATGCTGGAAACTGCATTGCAGGTCAGTGAAATGCTGAAAGAGGAAACCGGCATTACGCCTGTTGTCGTGAATGCCAGATTTTTAAAACCTGTAGATGAAGATATGCTCCGGTATTATGGAAGAAAATGTAAAGTTGTAGCGGTTTTGGAAGAGCAGGCGGCAGCGGGAAGCTATGGAGAAAAGGCGGCGGAAGTTCTGCTCAAAGGAACCTGCAAAGCGAAGTTTTTACATTTCTGCATACCGGATGAGAGCGTCCGGCACGGAGACGTCGCAAGTCTCCGGAAACAGCTCGGACTCGATAAAGAGACGATAACAAAAACAATCTGTAATGCCTTAAACCGATAGACATTACAGAGTTGGAGGAAATTATGAAAAAACGTCTGGATGTACTTCTTGTGGAACAGGGATTTGCGGAATCCAGAGAAAAGGCGAAAGCTTTGATCATGTCCGGAATCGTTTATGTGGATCAGAGAAAAGAAGACAAAGCCGGAACCATGTTTCAGGAGACGCAGACTATAGAAGTACGAGGAAAAACACTGCCTTATGTCAGCAGGGGCGGTCTGAAGCTGGAGAAGGCAATGAAGAGTTTCGGTATTTCCCTGTCCGGTAAGATTTGTATGGATGTGGGAGCCTCCACCGGCGGATTTACGGACTGCATGCTGCAAAACGGCGCCGAACAGGTATTTTCCGTAGACGTCGGACATGGGCAGCTTGCGTGGAAGCTTCGGAATGACCCGAGGGTCGTCTGTATGGAAAAGACGAATATCCGTTATGTGACGCCGGAAGATATCGGAGTTTTACTGGATTTTTCCTCTATTGACGTATCTTTTATATCGCTTACCAAGGTGCTTTCGCCGGTCTGTCAGTTATTAAAAGAAGACGGAGAAGCCGTAGCCCTGATCAAACCCCAGTTCGAAGCCGGACGGGAAAAAGTCGGGAAAAAAGGCGTTGTCCGGGATAAAGAAGTCCATAAAGAAGTGATCCGCATGGTTACGGAATATGCAAAAGAGATTTTATTTTATCCGGCGGCACTGGATTTTTCGCCTGTGAAAGGACCGGAAGGAAATATTGAATATCTGCTCTGCCTCTCAAAACGGAAAGAACGGGAGGCTGTATCGCTTGGAATTGAAGAAGTGGTGGAAATGAGCCATGCTGTATTGGACAGGTGAGCCATGCCGTATTGGACAGGCATGATGAAACGGGAGAAAAAAATGAAACCATTTGAACGATTTCTGATCTATACGAATACGGAAAAAGATGAAAAGCTTCATGTTACAAAGCGGCTGAAGGATTATATAGCAAGGCGCGGCAGAGAAGCTTTCCTTGTATGCGGCGAAGAAACCGGCGCCGGTCTGATTCCGGAGGAAGTGATAGCGGGGACTGACTGCGTAATTGTTCTGGGAGGCGACGGAACCATGCTTCGTGCCGCCCATGCGATCGGAGATCATGACGTCTGCATGGTCGGCGTGAATCTGGGAACTTTGGGATTCCTTACGGAAATCGATATCCGTTCCATGGAGGAAATGATCGACCGCCTCATAGACGGTGAATATAAGATCGAAGAACGTATGATGCTGGCGGGTATGATATGCTCCGGAAAGCATGCGGGCATTACCCGCTTAGCGCTGAATGACGTGGTGCTTTCCCGTTCCGGAATCCTGCGGCTTCTGGCTATGAATATTTATGTAAACGGACAATTTTTGGATACATACGAGGCGGACGGTATTATTTTTTCCACGCCGACCGGCTCTACCGGTTATAATCTTTCGGCAGGCGGTCCGATTATAACGCCGATGGCAAAGCTGATACTGCTTACGCCGATCTGCCCGCATTCCCTGTCGAAAAAAAGCGTGGTCTTTACGCCGGAGGATAAAATCCGGATTGAAGTGACGGAGAAACGGAAGACGCAGGAGCATGAAGCGGTTCTTTCGTTTGACGGATATGAAAATTTCAATCTGGCAGCCGGAGATATGGTGGATATTTCGGTTTCGGAGCGGTGTATCCGTCTGGTAAGGATTAACGATATGAATTTTTATGAGGTTCTTCGTACCAAGATCGGAGGCAAGGCATGAAAAAGAAGAGGCAGAAAAAAATTCTGGAGATCATCGCCAGCCATGATGTGGAAACGCAGGATGAACTTCTGCGGCTTCTGGAGGCGGAGGGCTTTCATACGACGCAGGCTACCATTTCCAGAGATATACGGGAACTGAAACTTCGGAAAGAAGTAAGAGACGGACGCAGGCAGGTATATACGGCTGAAACCTCCGCCGTAGTTCTCAATACCGATTCCTATAAACAAGTACTTTCTACAGGAATCCTGACCATGGAAGCTGCGGAAAACCTGATCGTGATAAAAACCGTGTCGGGCGTTGCCATGGCAGTCGGCGCGGCTCTCGATCATATGAATATCAAAGGACTGATAGGCTGTATCGCCGGAGACGATACGATATTTCTTGCTGTGAAAACCAGCGCCATGACAGGATATGTGATGAGTGAGATCCGGAAGGCTGCTTATCCGGAACGGTAGACGAAAGATATACGGAGGAAAATAAATGCTGCGGAATATGCACATAAAAAATATTGTGCTGATCGACGAACTGGATATTGATTTTGAATCCGGTCTGAATATCCTGACGGGAGAAACCGGCGCAGGAAAATCTATTATCGTGGAAGCTCTGGGAATCGGGCTTGGAGGCAGATTTTCAAAAGAACTGCTCCGGTATCCGGAAGAGACAGGACTTGTAGAACTCACATTTTCCGTAGAAAAAGATTCTGTAAAAAGCGCGCTCCTTTCTTTGGAGATCACTCCGGAAGACGGGGAGATTCTGATTTCCAGAAAACTTTCGGGCGGCAGAGTAATAAACCGGATCAATGATGAGACGGTCACTCTGGGAAAAATAAAGGCGGCAGCCGAAATCCTTATCAATCTTCACGCCCAGCATGAGCAGCAGACCTTATTGAAAGCTTCGAAACATCTGGAAATTCTGGATACATTTTCCGAGGAAATCCTCGTGCAGAAAAATAAAACGAAAGAGGCGTATCAGGCGTATGCCAATATAAGGGAACAGCTTTTAAATATGCAGATGGACGCGGGAGAACGTGCGAAACGTATGGATTTTCTTCAATTTGAGATCCATGAGATCGGGGAAGCACATCTTATGTCCGGTGAAGATACGGAACTGGAAGAAGTTTATAAAAAAATTAAAAATGCAAAGGATATTCTTTCGGCTGCCGGGGAAGTTTATGATATAACGGGATATGAAAATAATCGTTCCGCAGGTAATGAGATATCTCATGCACTGCAGACTTTGAAAAAAATTTTAAATTATGATCCGTCGGCGGAGGGAATGGTTTCCATGCTTACGGATATCGACGCTTTGACGAATGATTTTAATCGGGAATTAAAAGAATATATATCAGATATGGAATTTGATCCGTCGGTTTTTGAAAAGACAGAAGAGCGGCTGAACGATATCAACCGTCTGAAAGCAAAATACGGCAGAACCATTGATGAAATTCTTGCCGCGAAAGATGGATTTGAAAAGGAATATGAAGAACTCTGCCGATATGAGGAAACCCTGCGGAGTTTACAGAGAAAAGAAGAAAAAGTAAAAGAAGAACTGATACGGGAATCGGATATTCTTACAGAACTTCGGAAGAAACATTCGGTATTTTTGTGTAAAAAAATAAAAGAAGCTCTGAAAGAACTGAACTTCAGCCAGGTTATTTTTTATATGAAGTTTGAGGAAGCGAAAGAGTATTCGGCAAACGGACATGACGAAGCCTGTTTTATGATTTCTACGAATGTGGGAGAAGCGGAACGGCCGCTTTACGAAGTTGCGTCCGGCGGCGAACTTTCCCGCGTCATGCTGGCGATCAAATCCTGTTTCGCAGATACAGAAGACACGCCGACTTTGGTATTTGATGAAGTGGATGTGGGAATCAGCGGCATAACGGCACAGAAGGTTGCGAGAATGCTTCAAAAGATCGCGGCGGCGCATCAGGTGATCTCCATTACCCATTTGGCGCAGATCGCATCCATGGCGGATGTAAATTATAAGATTGATAAAAAAGTGGTAAATAATAAAACCGTTACCGAAATCTGTAAACTTGATTCGGAAGGCGCAATCCTTGAGATCGCAAGACTTTTGGGCGGTGAACATATTTCGGAACAGGTGCTTTCGAGTGCGAGAGAAATGAAAGGATTGGCAGATACAGAAAAATTATACTGATTACCTTTCCGACCGAAAACGGATAATAAGAGTACACGTAGATTGTGTGCTCTTTTTATTTTTGTTAAACGGAGGGAAGTAAAATGAGTGATCATACAAAGCGATGGTATCGGCTGTTTTTATGCAGTCTGCTGGCAGTTATCCTCACAATTATCGGTTATACGACAAAAAATCTGTATCTGCGAATCGAAGAAGACAGCGTTTTGGAAAATACTGTTGACGCTGTGCATTATTCTGTGGATAGATCCGAAACGAGGGAAAATGCGACAGAAGATTTCGACACACTTTTCGCAGTGCCTGTGGGGGAACCCATCGGAATTTATGTGAAAACGGAAGGGGTTATGGTCGTAGATATCGGAGAAGTGACTGCGGAGGACGGTACGGTTTATTCGCCCTGTCAGGGCAGGTTGAAGCAGGGGGATTACATTACATCGATTGACAGTGTGGAGGTCAATGATAAAACAACTCTGGTGGAACTTGTAAATGAAGCAGACGGAGAACCTGTATTAGTCGGCGTCCGCAGAGGGGATTCCGATTTTTATGTGTCCATTACTCCGGCAGCAGGGAAGAACAACCGCTATATGCTGGGTCTCTGGGTAAAGGACGATATTTCCGGGATCGGAACGCTGACATATCTTACAAAAGACAGCTTTGGAGCGTTGGGACATAGTATCAATGATAATGATACGGGAGAACTTTTCAGTATTTCCGACGGCGCGATTTTTCCGGCGGAGATCGTAAATATCCGGAAACCGGAAAATGATGAGCCGGGACGTCTGGAAGGACTGATCGATTATAAGAACCAGAATATTTTGGGACGGGTTTCCGTCAACTGTAAATACGGCATTACGGGTAACGTGACTTCCAAGATGGAAGATATGTATGTCGGGAGGGAATGGCTTCCGGTAGGGCATATGGAGGATGTGCATACCGGAGACGCTTATATACTTTCCTGCATTTCCGGCGAACCGGTGTATTATACCATAGAAATTGAAAAGGTAAGTTTTTCTGAAAATAACAATGCCATGGGCATGGGGATTGAGTTGAAAGTCACAGATGAACGGCTGCTGGAACTGACCGGCGGCATTGTGCAGGGAATGAGCGGAACGCCGATCATTCAGGACGGAAAACTGGTAGGAGCCGTCACCCATGTATTCTTAAAAGACGCTGCCAAGGGTTATGGAACCTTTGTGGAGGAAATGATGGAATTTAAGTAGTGGACGAGTCTCATAAATAATTGAAAAACTATTTGAAAGATGTTAAACTAATATAATCATGTTACCTTTGGAAATGAATGATAAAGACTGGTCGGATGTTATTCAATTAACGGAAGAACAGGAGGAAGGAAATGGAAAAGAGTATTGTATATCATGGAAGTAATTTAGAGGTATCTGTTCCACGTATTCTCCAATATGGATTCTACAAAGATTTTGGATATGGTTTTTATTGTACAATGTATGAGAAGCAGGCAAGACGGTGGGCAATGACAAGAAAAGGCGCATCGATCATAAACAGATACGAATATGCCCCCAATGCAGATCTGAAAGTATTAAAATTTGCGGAGATGACAGATGAATGGCTTGATTTTGTTTCTGATTGCAGACGGGGTATTGAACATGATTATGACATTATAGAAGGACCTATGGCGGACGATCAGATATGGAACTATGTAGAAGGCTTTATTGACGGCAGAATCCCCCGCAATGCGTTCTGGGAGCTGGTAAAATTTAATTATCCTACGCATCAGATTGTATTTTGTACGGATGAAGCATTAAAGACATTAACTTTTAAGGGGAGTGAGACATTATGAAAAATAAATATTTCCCAGATGAAGTTATAGAGATTAATGATCTTTATTTTGTGTGTTATATGATAGAGCGTGTAGCAAGGCATATTAAGCAGAAAAATAAGTATGTTGTGAATACGATCGGGCGGGATGGAATATACCATCTTCTAAGCTGTGCTAATGTTTTGCATTGCGAAAATCCGCTGAAGGTAGAAGAAGACTGGATAAAAGATTACTCTCTGGAAGCCGGAAATTATGATATTACGGCGGTTGACAAAGAACTGGCAGCGATTATTCCTTCACCTTTGGATATGGGTGCTGTATATCAGCGTTTAATCATAGATACAATGACATCCAAAGAAAATTATATAGATGGAATTATAAGAGTGTATAATGATGAAATCTGCAATGTGATTGACAATTATAATTGCAGTGCATTTTATGAACCGTCATATGTGATTGCAAGAGCATATCAGAATGGCGGATTCTGAGACCATTTTAGTAGCTGTATGGTACGATACCGATCGCGTAGTCATAATCCATATGGGCCTGATATACGAGGTAGTATTCCAGATTGTTCGTGCTTTCTTCCTGCGCAAGCTCTTTGAAATCACCGATCGTGTTTACATCGGAACGCCCCATGACAAGACAGGTAACGGCGTCATAGGTAAGTGAATTTACGCTGATATGGGGATATGGGGTGATATGCTCCACCATATCGCTGATATTTGATCTGGAGATCAGCGAATAGACGGAGTATTCCCTGTGCTCGGACGGATAGATGGCGGAGATATTTCCGGATATCTTATATTCGTCCTCCGGAATTTTCTTATTTGTATGTGCCGACGCAAACAGGATATTTCCGTCCTCCGTCATCAGGACTGTATGGGTTTCGGAATTGTCGTAGCGCGTAAAGCAGATCACCCAGTAATAAACGGTATAGGTATGGAAAGTGCTGTCTACAGACTTATAAAATGCTGTATTCCATGAATACCAGTTTCCATAATTATCCGTAAGGGAATACGGGTATAATCCGCCTTCATAGAGTTTTTTTAATCCGTCTTTTGCGAGGCTTACCGCTTCATAGTCGCTGATCGCGGACTCATTTAAGGACGCCGCCGAATCCTCACTGTCCCAAAGTCCTGTAATGAGTTTCATTCTCTGATTAAGGGAAAGCTGGGAAGAGGCGTTTCTTGCGACTGCGGAACTGACGCCGGAGTAATATTCCATGGGCGCAGTGGTCTGATGGTTTAAAGTCGTTTCCCCATTTTTGTTGAGAAGAAAGCCAGGCAGAAAGATTCCGCAGAAAACGGCAAAAACCGTTAGCGGACATAAAAGCAATATCCATTTATTCTTTGGTTTCATCTTGTGCGCCATGTTCGTTTCCCTCCTTTCCGATTGAGAATTTTACAGTAATCTCAGTGCCTTTTCCAAGGGTGCTTTGAATCGCAAAGTTAGCATTATGCCGTTCCAGAATGATCTTTACAAGCGACATACCGAGACCGGCGCCGCCTTCTTTTCGGGAGCGGGATTTATCAACCATGTAAAATTCATCGCAGATACGGTTCAGTTCTTCCTCCGGTATACCGCAGCCTTCGTCGGTAACGGTAAATATATAAGAATCTCCTTCTTTTTTTCCAGTGAAATGTATACTGCTTCCCTGATCCGACGCTTTTCGGGCATTGTCGATAAGATTAAGGAACACGGATTTTAACAGTTCCTTATCCCCATAGATCACAGCGTCTTCCGAAACGCTATGAATCGAAATTTCTTTTTGTTTCAGAAGCGGTTTTGCGCTGGAAACGATTTCATCAGCCAGAGTCTTTGTATGGATTTCTTTTTTATCAATCTCATTTCCTTTCAGATAGATCAGATCGAAGAGCTTCATGGACATCGCTTCCAACCGTTTTCCTTCGGAAAAAATATAGTTCATCGACATGATCTGTTCTTCTCTGGAAAGTTCCATGGAGCGGAGCGTGTCGGCATAACCGATGATAGAAGTCATCGGGGTTTTGATCTCATGGGTGAAATCCGCCACGAACTGGTCCCTGCGGCGGATCATATCATTCAGCTCGTCAATATGAAGTTCTACTTTTTCTGCCATATTGTTGTACTTGTCGGAGAGAAGACCGATTTCGTCATTGGTATGGACAGAGGATCTCGCCGTATAATTTCCTCTGGCAAATTCATCGGAAACACGGTTTAACTGTTCCATCGGACGGGTAAGCAGAAAACTGATGATATACATAAGAATGGAACAGGTTATCAGGATCGTCACAAGAAGCAGCCGGAAATACCGTATTTCCCGCTGCATGAGCGTGTATGCTTCGGAAATATCCCGCTTGCTGATGACATTGAGATCCAGATCCTTGACGGTACTGATCGAGGAAACATAGATGAAGTGACGGTTTCCTTCTTTCGTAAGGATATAGTTTTTGCTGCCGATGGTAAGATTTTCAAAGAGATTTTCCGGAATGAGTTCCGAGGCGCCGTCGCTGGCATAGAGATAATCTTCTCCGTACCGGATATAAAACGAAGCGTCGGATGAGATCATTCCGGCGCTGACTCTGGTTCCAATCTCGGACAGGGAATTTTTGATCTGCTCCGTCCTGCCGTTCAGAACGCTCAGAAGTTCATATTCTACGGAGGACTGGGCGAGATTATTTTCCACGACTGCATTTTTAATCTGGCTGTCCATGGCAAGACGGAAATTTCTGTGGATCATAAGATATCCGATCAGTCCCAGCGCCACAGAGAGCAGGATCATATTTATCATTAAAACTTTGTATCGAAATTTCATTTGTTCTCCCCGGCAGGCTCTAACCGGTAGCCAACCTTATAAATGGTCTTTAAGCTGTCCCAGAGGGAAAGCTTTTTTCTGAGACGCTGCACATGCAGATCTAAGGTACGGGTACTGCCGGTATAGTCTCCGCCCCAGATATCTTCATAAATGCGTTCCCGAAACAGGGTGATTCCCACGTTGCGGATAAAGAGAGTCAGAAGCTCAAATTCTTTTGGCGTAAGTTCGATTTCCCTGCCGCCTTTTGTGACAGTGGTATTTTCCAGTTGTACTGTGATATCGCCGTAAGTAAGATGATTATCCGCCTTGTTGTATCGGCGCAGTACGATATTGATACGAGCCAGAAGCTCCACGACCTCAAATGGCTTTACAATATAGTCCTCTGCACCGGAGGTAAGTCCTTTGACGCGGTCGTCAATGGACGCTTTGGCAGTCAAAAAAATCACAGGAATTGCCATTGGTCTGATAAATTCCATCAGTTCAAAACCGTTTACATTAGGAAGCATGATATCCAGAATGATCAGGTCAAAGGTTTCCTGCTCCAGAATATCGGCGGCGGTCATGCCGTCATAGACAGCCGTACAGGTGTAACCTGCCTTTTCCAGATTCAGTTTGATCAAATCCGAGATTGGACGTTCGTCTTCCACGATCAGTATTTTTATCATAACACACTCCTGTTTTTATCTTGTTATAATTATTCCTTTCTTATTCTATCATAAATTTGTATCTATTTTGTATCTAAATCACACATATCGAAAAAAATAAAAATTTGTTTATATTGATACAAATTTGATACAAGTGCGAGTTATAGTATGATCAGAGAAAATCGGAAAGAAGGGGACCGCTTATGAATCGATTACGAAAAACAGAATGCATGATACTTATGTGTCTGCTGCTTTTTTCCTGCGTGGGATGCGGAAAGAAAAACGTGGACTATCATTCATCGGATCCCGTTTCAGAAAGCAGTGTTCAATCAGAAAACGGCGGAATTTCCAATCCGAAGGAAATTGATACAGAGCAGATATGGCAGACGGAGTTTGACGTGGAAAGTGAAAAGGGAAATGTGGGGCATGTTAAGATTTATGCAGATATTTTGGTGCCGGATACGGATACGCTTTCCGTTGTAACCGTAAAAGAGATTGCCTTTGACAAGGAATTTAAGAAAAACCTTGCAGAAAAGCTGTATGAGAACGGTACGGTTTATGAATCGGAAACACTCACGAAAAAAGAAATTGCGGAAAAGATTGAGATAGAGAATGAATTGATTCAGGAAATGCAGGATGAGATGACAAATCTCTCCAATGGCGAAAGCGGACTGGACGCAGAGTCTGCGGAAGATTTTCTGGAACTTTATGGAAATGAAATCGAAAACAGCCGGAAATATATTAACGATCTTACCGATATGCTGGAGAATGCACCGGAAGAACATCTGCCTGCAACGGACTACTCAGAAGATTCTTTTACCGGCGAGCTGGACGGCGTCCGCTACAATCTGGAATTTTTCAACAGCCGGGAGATGGCGGAGCCGGATGCAGAATCAGGTCTTATGGGAGAAATCAAACAGATATCCGGCAGTCGGGATTTCTGGTTTGAACCGGAATCGTTAGAAGCGTTTGTACCGGAGGAATTGCAGGATATGGAAGGCGTTTTTTATGACAGTGAGGAACCGTTTTCCGGAAAGAATCAGTGCAGCCTTTTGGAAGAAGATGCGGTAAGAAGCGGCGAACAGTTTCTCAGCCGTCTGGGATTTTCAGATCTTTCTTTATTTTCTGTGCGGCCGGTTACATTTCGAAATAGCAATGCTCCGGAACAGTTTGTGACAGATGGGTGGAGCCTGACATTCTGCCGGAAGATCAACGGTGCGGCAACGGATCCGAATTTAAACGGTTATATCGTAAAAACGAAGCGTGGAGGCGAAGAGTTTATCTATACCAGCGAAGCCGGTTCGTATGTTACTTTGGAATTTAATGATAGGGGAATTTTATATTTCCGTTACAGTAACCCGATGGAACAGACGGCGGTAACGGAGAAGATTGAAATCCTTCCGCTTGAAACGGTGGAGAATATTATGGAGGATATATTGAAAAATGATACGGACAGCGTCCTTAACCGACCGGATAATTATAATGCATATACGCTCAGTTTTAATTATATGTCGCTTATTTATTTCCGTATGCGAAACAGAGAGGTACCGGGAGAATACAGTTATGTTCCCGTCTGGGAGCTGACAAATACGCCTGTGGATCCGACGGGAAGCGCCGGTTCCGATTCGGACTGGCTTCTGATCAATGCTATCAGCGGGGAACGGATCGATCTTGTTTATGAACTGACCGGTGTGGAGCAAAGCGATAAATAAATGGAGGATGAAAGATGAAAAAGCGCAGAATGTATGGAATGATCTTCTTGCTTGCACTGGCAGCAGTCCTTACCGGATGCGGTCATAGGAGCGAATTGCCGACCGAGAGCGTAACCGGTTCCGATGAATCGGAGGAAACTGCATCAGTCGATGAGAACGCCCAGATTTATATGCCTCAGGAAATTGATACCGGAATCTGGCAGGATGAATTTGCGATCGAGAGTGAAGCAACGTCTTATGATCTGATTAAAATCGATGCGGAAGTGAAAGTGCCGGATTCTGAAAGTTTTTCCATAGCGAAAGCGAAAAAGGAGGAGTTCGGTGCGGATTATAAAGAAGAATTGGCAAAAAAACTGTTTACGGACGGAACTGTCTGGACAAGGGAGACGTCGTATGGGGTTCAGACGTTTAACAGCGGAAAAGACTGGAAGAACGATACGGATTATTCCATAGCCGTTGATTATGAGAATGATTCCTATGCCGGAGAAAGAGACGGGATCCGTTATACGTTGGACTTTATTGATTGGAATGAATACACAGATGATACTCCCGATGAAGCTTCTGACGAAGACGACGGTAAAGTTTCAAATCTGTTTCTTCGATTCCGCGTACAGAATGTTCAGGACGTTTGTCCGGATGAAATATCGGGCGTGGAATGCAGCTATGCAGGAATTGAGGACGAGGGGAAAATAAACCAGTGCGCCATTACGGAGGAAGAAGCAGTAAAAACGGCGGAACAGTTCCTGAAGTATCTGGGTATTTCGAATATGTCCTTTGAGACGTCCATACCACTTGCGTTTATTGAGAATGAAGATCAGGAAGTCCTTGCAATATCCGGCTACCGGCTTACATTTTCGTTAGAGATCAATCATTCGGATGTCTACAAGGGGGAGTATTTGGTTTACCATGAGAGTGAGGGAGGAGTAACAGAAGCTTCTGCGGCAGACAGTATGAAGTCGGAAATTACACTTGATATCAATGATAAGGGAATTGTGCAATTCATATATGATAATCCGATGCACATTGTGAATGAGACGAATCCGGTTGCAATCCTTCCGGTTTATGCCATTCAGAAGATCATGAAAGATATCCTGCTGAATGATCCGGACAGTGTGCTTTCAACGTCCGGATTTACGGGAGCGGACTGTACATTTGCTTCCCTGTCGCTGCTCTATTTCCGTATGAGAAATCCTGAGAATCCGAAGGAATTCAGTTATGTGCCGGTATGGTGCCTGACAACGGAGCCGAAGAATTATATGATGCCGAATGAAGTTGCTTTTTTGATGATAAATGCCATTGACGGAAGCAGAGTTGATATATTTTATGAATACACCGGAAAAACTTCAAATGATTAACACAGGGAGGAAAAAAGTAATGAAAAAAGAAAGGAAAAAAGAAATGAAAAGAATCGTATACACCGTTTTTTTAACACTTATATTTTTATGTTCCATGTCCGGCTGTGGGAAAAGGAAAGTGGATTATACGGACATAGATACTAAGACGGATGAAGCTGATACGGGCAGCGAGGCGGCTGAAGAAACAGGTACAGATCCGGGCGATATTACAGAAGAAACCTGGCAGACCGAATTTGATGTGAACAGTGAAAACACGATTTTAGAGCATGTAAAGATCGATGCGGATATCGTTGTGCCGGAAACAGACAGTCTGTCGGTGGTTTCCGTAAAACCCGTTTATTTTGATGAAGCGTATAAAAAGGATTTTCTGTCAAAGATTTATGATAACGGAGCCGCCTATATTTATGATTTTGAAATCGGAGAGGGAACGAAAGATATTTCCTCCGATTATCATGAAGATGTATATGTGGGAGAAATCGACGGAAAATCTTATATCAGTATCTTTGAATCGGGAGAAGACGACGGTATTCTGATCGAGGAGTGCGGAGGTCTCAAGAGTACAATACTGCTCCAAAACGGTGAGACATATCCAAGCGATGATCCGATCGCCGACCAGATACGAAAGGAAAATTCTTCCCGTAAGCTGATGATTCAGGCAGAAGATATAGCCGATGCCTGTCCGGAAGAATTTGAGAGTGCGGATGAATGTCAGATAACACCGGGCAGATATTATTCATATTCAGAGGATACAGATCAACTGGATAATCGCTGCTCCATGTTAGAGGGAGAAGCAGTTTCAAAGACGGAAGATTTTTTGACAAAACTTGATTTCTCCGACATGGAATTACAGAGTGTCGAACCGCTTATCTTTTCCAATGGTCCGTTTGGCGGACAGACATATGTCTGGGACGGATACTGTTTGTTTTTTACAAGACAGGCAAATGGTGTTACAATCGTAGATGAATTTACAGATTACTACCAGAAAAGAGAAATTGATGGCTGGGATTATGAAGCTTATGGTAATATGAACTCAGCGCTCAGAGTGTATATCAATGATAACGGTATTCTTCAACTGGAATATGTGAACCCTATGAAAGAAGAGGAACGGACGGAGGACGTATCCATACTGCCGCTTGAAAATGTTCAGAATATCATGCAGGAGATTCTGGAGAATGACCCGGATAGTGTTTTTTCTACTGCAACGACAGGAAATTATATCTTTGATCAAATGGAGCTTACATATATGCGATTAAGAGGAGAAGATGAGAGTTACAGTTATGTTCCGGTCTGGCAGTTATCGGATGTCTCCGGTAAATTTTCGGAGACGAATCATGTGTGGCTGATCGTAAATGCGATCGACGGAACCCAGATCGACCTGTTTTATGAATTGACAGGTCTTACCGAATAAAGAAAAGAGGATATCTATGCGAATACGTAAACGGGAACGAAAAAAAAGAATCCTGACTGCGGTTTTTCTTGCAGGCTCTATGCTTCTTACCGCCTGTGGGAAAACCGGCGGTAAGGAAGTCCTTGAAATCCAGAAAGACGGTTATGAGAAGAATTCTTATAATACTGTCACAGTTATGCGCGGAGATCTTGAGCCTGTGCTTACGCTCACGCTGAAGATCGAGAATTTTGAGCGGATTAATTATTCCGTTACCCAACAGGAGCTGGAAGTGGAGAAGGTTCATGTATCTGTGGGGGACAGAGTAAAGGCAGGGGACGTTCTGGTTACGTTCAAAGCGGAGGATATCGAAGAAAAAATAGAAGCCTATAATACGGAGATCGAAGAAAAGCAGCTTTTGATCGAGCATTACGGGAAACTGATGGATCTGGATCCGGAGACGGATTATAAAGAAGATATTGAAATGCTGAAAGAGGATATCCGGATTGCGGACCTCTATATCAGCGAGGCTGAGGAACGATTAAAAAATTACAGGATTACCGCAGAAAAGTCGGGCACGATCACTTATGTGAGCGAACTTTTAGCAGGTGATTTTGTATTGGCAAATACCAGTCTGATCACTGAAGCATGCGGTTCCGGCGGATATACGGCGGTGACGGAGGACGATTATGAATGGAAAGAGGGAGAGGTATTTGAAGCGGTTTCCGGCGCTGCGTCTTATGATATGAAACTGGTGGAAGTGCTTCCGGAAGAAAAAGACGGACAAACGGTTTATACGCTTCGTTTCGAACCGGAATCCGATATGACTGCCATTTCCGAACAGGAGCAGCCGACGATCACGATCCGGAAAGAAATTCAGAAAAATGTGGTCTATGTCAAGAAGGGCGCCATTCGGGATGCGGACGGAAAACCTTACGTCTATGTGCTGGACGAAAACGGCTATCGGGACGCCGTTTTTGTTACGGTCGGAGACGAGGTGGACGGCTTTTTGATCATCACGGAAGGACTGTCCGGCGGAGAGAAGGTGACGGTGAATTGAGAAAGAGAAAAAATCAAACGATCATTTCCGTTTTTTTAATATTCTGTCTTTTACTGACTTCCTGTGGGAAAACCGGTCAGGAAGAAATTCCGGAGCTTCTGGAACCTGTCTCAATCAATGCCGGTTACCACCCAGTGCAGCGGGGAAATATCGAGGCCCTGACGGTGGTTATGGGAACGGTTGTACCTATGCCTTATTGTCATTTCTATCCGGTCAGCACCGTCATTTCCGGTATAGAAGTGGATATCGGCGATTATGTGGAAGAAGGAACCGTTCTTGCCTATGCGGATATTGAGAGTGTCCGCAAAGAAATTGCGTCGCTGGAAAAAAGCAGGGAGCTTATGGATGCGCAGGACGAAACCGATCAGGTTATCTATGACGAAACGGTAAAGCAACTGAATTATCGGAAAAAGGCATATCTGGAAGCGGGGGCTTCCTCAGATGCGGAAGCGGTTAAGACGCAGATTGCGGTAACGGAAGAAAATCACAGATATGACGGAATGCTGGCGGATATTCACAGAAAAAAACTGGATGAGGAAATCAAGGCGCTGAAGGAGATCGAAGCAGAGGGGACGCTTCGCGCATATCATTCCGGTTATGTAACGTATATCAAGGATTTGTCGGTTTCCAGGGAAGCTGCCGCAATGGAAAATGTTGTGGTGATCTCCGATATGGAGGATCCGTATATCGAACTGAAAGACTGGTGTGCGGATAAGAATTACCGAACGCTTCTCGGACGTTCCAAGCGGATCTATACAAAATTTGAAAACAGGGAATATGCGGTTACGGAACTGGAGTATACGGATGATGAACTGATTTCTGCGGAAGTCGCCCAGCAGTATCCGAATGTCCGTCTTATGGTTGAAGATCCGTCCATGCTGAAAGTCGGAGATACCCTTCCGATCTTTTACAGCAGCGGCGGAAAAACCGATGTCCTGATGATCGGCAACGATTCCGTTTATCAGGAGGGAGAAGAAACTTTTGTTTACATAAAAAATGAAACCGGCGGTCAGGAAAGACGAAATGTAGAACTTGGGATTTCCGATGCTCTGCATACGGAAGTGATCGACGGACTCACCGAGGGAGAACTGGTTTATTATAAGTCAGACAGCGTGGCGCCGGCTTCCTATTATGAATATACGGTGGAGCAGAAGGACTTTTTACTGGAATGTAAAACCGGTTATTACCGGGTTGCGGATTCCCTCAGTTATCCTTACTGTGCTGAGGCAGACGGTGTACTTGCGGAGATCTCTGCTCCTCAGGGTACGGCGGTAAAAAAAGGCGATCTGCTCTATATCCTTGACAACGGCGGAGGCAGGGCGGCTCTTGAGGAAGCAAATAACGCTATCCGCCACGCAGAAAAAGCATATCAGGAAGAACAGAAATCCTATGATTCTCAGATCGCCGAGAAAAAAGCGGCGATAGAAGCACATAAAAATCAGGAAGCGCCGACGGCTACGGATACGGACGCACAGAAAGAATATCTGTATCAGGAAGAACAGTTAAACTGTGACATTCAGATACTGGCTGCCCAGAAGAGTCTTTCGGAGAAAAACTATAATTACAATCTGGAGGAGCTGAAACAGGCGTATAACGATATTCAAAGCGGAAATGACGGAAGCGGGAAAATCCATGTCTATGCCGAAGAGGACGGGGTTGTTACAAATGTTCCCCATTCCCAGGGTGACAGAGTATCGGCGGGAAGCGCGATTCTGGTACTGCAATGCAGTGCGGGCGATAAGCTTTTGATCACGGCGGACCGGAAGCAGAATAAGAGAGCGTCCGCAGCTAATATCGGACAGCATTTCACGTTCCAATATGACGGAAAAACTTGTGAAGGTGTAAGCATCGGAGGCAAAGGTCTGGAAGGAAAATATTATGCCGGCACAGTCGACGGAGAGGTATATATCACGTTCTGTAATCCGTCTTCCGGCGGCGAGACGCAGTTTTACGCTTCTGTGGATGATGATACGGTTTATCGGGAAGAACCGGAAGCGGAGATTACTTACGCAGGGATTCAGGTACGGGATTGCATTGTCATACCGGAGGAGCTTATTTACAAAGAGCATGACAGCGAGACGGATACCGATTTTTGGTACGTCTGGCTTTTGAAGGACGGAGAACTGCAAAAACAATATGTTATGGCATCAGATATTTTTTCCGGAAACGGCGAGGTTATGATATTATCCGGCCTTTCTGCCGGAGATGTTCTGGCGGGAGAAAACGGTCTGGAAACAGGAGGTGAGGAGTGATGCTCCGATTTATCCGGCATAAAATACGAAATAAAAAATGGCTGAATATGTGCCTTCTGATCGGTACGCTTCTTACAGCTGCAGTTTTTTCCTGCATGCAGTGCTTCAAAGCAGGTTCGCTGGATCGGATGATCTATACGGCGTTTCAGGCGGCGGGCGAAGAAAGCGGCGTATTTCCTGCGATTCTCTCCAGAGAAGGAACGGTCGCTCTGGATACGGAGGAAAGCGTCGGATCGGTGAATTCCGAGATTGACGCTTATGAAAATAAATGGCTGGAATACTTGGAACCGGAGAAGCTTCTGTCCCAGAGGATCCTGCACGTGACGGGCTGTGCGGTCAGCACGAGCCTTGGCGCAAAAAATAAATATCTGGATATCGGCATGATCCCGGATCTGGAAGATCACATTGATATCGTAAAGGGAACCAGCCTTTCGGAAGCGGACTGCCCGGAGAACGTTGTGCCGTGCTATATCGACGAGCGGCTCTATGACCGCTATGGTCTGGTGACGGGAGAAATCCTTTCTTTTAATTATTGTCTGAATGACAAAGGGGAACCGCTTGAGGCGCAGGTTGCTGGAATTATCCGCGCAAAGGACGAACCGGATAATTTCTGGCATGTGACGCTGTCGGAAATCGATACGACGATCTATCTTGGAGAATCGGATTTTGATCATGTCATCAATCATTATTCATTTGAAAAAGTGTTTTATGAAGATTATATGCTCCTTGATTATACGGGAATCACAGGAAAAAACGCAGAGGATACCATGTATTATCTGGAGGAATTCCAGAAGAATGATAAGTCTTTTTCCTGTAATTTTATGAATATCTTACAGGAGTTCCGCCAGAATAAAAAGAGCGTTATTACGATCCTTCTGGTGCTTCTTCTTCCTGTTCTGGTACTCCTTCTGCTTTTTATCTATATGGTTTCCGGTCAGATCCTTACCATGGAGCAGGGCGAGATCGCTATGTTAAAGAGCCGGGGCGTGAACCGGAAACAGGTCATAAAGACGTACCTGATCCAGTCGCTGATCTTGTCCGCGTTCGGCGTGCTGCTTGGTCTTCCTGTGGGATACTTCTTATGCAAACTGGCGGCGAGTACAGATGCGTTTTTTGTATTTGCATATAAGGATGTGGGCATATACCGGTTCACATGGGAAATGATCCCATTTGCGGTTCTTGCGGGACTTATTTCCGTATTGTTTATGACGATACCGGTATTTAAAATGTCGAAGCTTTCTATAGTGGAACAGAAACAGGCGCTGGTATATAAGCGGGAAAAGGTATTCTGGGAAAAATATTTTCTCGACATTATCCTTCTTATCCTTTCCCTGTATCTTTTATATAACTACAATAACCAGAAGGAGGCTATGGCGCTTGCTTTCATCGAGGGAAAAAGTTTTGATCCGCTGGTATTTCTGGACGCTTCCCTGTTTACCCTTACGCTGGGACTTTTCTTCCTCCGGCTTTCCGGGTATCTGGTGCGCCTGATCTTCCGGCTGGGAAAGAAACGCTGGAAACCTGCTATGTATGCTTCTTTTTTGCAGATTCAGAGAACGGCGAAAAAACAGGGATTTATTTCTGTCTTTCTGGTTATGACGATAGCCATGGGGATCTTTTATTCCAATCTGGCAAGCACCATTAATCAAAACCATGAAGAACGTATTACATATAATGTGGGAGCGGACGTCCGTATGATGCAGGACTGGAACCTGTCAGTATACCGTCCGGCACAGGAGGTATGGACATGGGCGTACAAAGAGCCGGATGTGGAGAAACTGAACATGGCTCTTTCAGACGAAGTCTGTTCCATGACAAAGGTAATCGAAGATCGGGAAACTACGGTCAAAGTAAGGGGAAAGAAGATCGAAAACTGCTATCTCATGGGAATCAATACGAAGGAATTTGGTGAAACGGCATATTTAAAGGACGGATTGAATGACAGTCACTGGTACAACGCACTGAACAGCATTTCCCAGACGAAAAACGGCGTCATTATTTCCAGAAATATGGCGGAGGAATTTGAAATTGAGATCGGCGACCAGATATCTTTCAGCCGATATAATCCGATACCGGGATTTGATGATGAAGAGATTGCGAATGTCATCGGTAAGGTATCGGCAATCGTGGACGCATTCCCGGGATATGAGCGGTATTCCTATGTATATAACGAAGACGGAGAAATGACGGAGCAGGAAAACTATCTGGTAGTTGCCAATTATACGACGCTGGTCGATACGTTCGGGATGACGCCGTACAGCATATGGATGCGGCTGAAAGACGGAGTTTCCGCAGAAGAAGTATATGATCGTTTGGATCAGAACGGTATCGGTTATTCGGAATTTGACAGTATCAGCGGGAGCATTGAGGAAATGAAAAATTCTTCTATCATTCAGATCACGAACGGTATGCTTACCGTAAGTTTCCTGATTTCCATTCTGGTTTGTACGGTAGGATTTTTAATCTATTGGATCCTCTCGATCCGTCAGCGGGAGCTTCTGTTTGGTATTTACCGGGCGATGGGTATGAGCATGGGAGAAGTGAACCGGATGCTGGTAAACGAGCATATATACAGTTCGTTTCTGGCGCTTCTTTCGGGAGCGGTTACCGGAGTTTTAACTACGGTGCTTTTTGGAAAACTGCTGGCTCTGGTTTACCTTCCTCAGAAGCATAACGTGCCCCTTACCGTATTCGTAGACAAAAAGGATGTGCTTGTTCTGTTCGGTATTATTCTGGCAGTCTTCTTATTCTGTCTTATGATACTCCGGAAACTGATCGCAAGCCTTAAAATTGCCCAGGCGCTTAAAATGGGCGAAGATTAGGAGGGAGACAGGACATGGAATATATGATTCGCACAAAGGATATCATAAAGAGCTTTCCGATGGGAAACGGCGAGACATTCTACGCCTTAAAAGGGCTGAATGTCGATATACCGAAGGGAAAGCTGTCTGTGTTAAAAGGCAGATCCGGTTCCGGCAAGACGACGCTTCTCAATGTGCTGAGCGGGCTGGACGAAGCCACAAAAGGAACTGTCTGGTTTGACGGACAGGATATCAGTGAATTTGGAAATAAAGAACTGGAACGGATGCGGAGGTATGAGATCGGATTTGTTTTCCAGTCTGTGGCGCTGATCCCGATCATGAGCGCATATGAAAATGTGGATTTTTCCCTCCGGCTTTCGGATTATCCGGAGAACCGCGACAGCAGGATCCGGGAGGTGCTGCAATATGTAGGCATGACGGAACGGATGAACCATATGGTTCACCAGATGTCCGGCGGCGAGCAGCAGAGGGTTGCGATCGCAAGGGCGGTTGCACATAAGCCAAAGGTGATTTTTGCGGACGAGCCGACCGGAGCTTTGGATACTTCTGCCGGTATTTCCGTCATGAAGCTTTTCCGCACGCTGGTCGAGCGGGAACATACCACGATCGTAATGACAACCCATGATACAGGCCTTATGGGACTTGCAGATTATGTATTTGAGTTAGAGGACGGTGAGATTATTGGAACCAAACGAAATGAAAGAACAGAATCATTCTGATGATACGATTATTTCCTGTGAAGGTCTTGTAAAAATCTACCAGTCAGAGGGGATTGAAGTCATGGCGCTGCAAGGATTGGATCTTGAGATAAAGCGGGGCGAGCTTATGGCAGTCATCGGGAAATCCGGCAGCGGAAAATCCACGCTTCTCAATATGCTGGGCGGTCTGGAACATCCGACTGCGGGTAAACTGTACGTAAACGGTCAGGACCTTTTTGCGATGTCGGAAAAGGAAATGGTGGAATATCGAAAGAAAACAGTCGGTTTTGTATGGCAGAAAAGCGCAAGGAACTTATTTCCTTATATGACCGCCAGAGAAAATGTGGAAACTCCGATGTACTTCTACGGCGGGAGCGCGAAGGAGCATAGAGAGAAAGCACTAAGGCTTCTGGAAATGGTAGGGATTTTAGATAAAAAGGATTCCTATCCTGCCCAGTTATCCGGCGGCGAGCAGCAAAGAGTTGCGATCGCGATCGCACTTGCCAATGATCCGGAAATCCTGCTCTGTGACGAGCCGACCGGAGCTGTAGATACCAAGACCTCCGACAAGATCCAAAGCCTGTTCCGGAAGTTAAATGAGGAACTGGGAATTACGATCATCATTGTCACACATGATATGAACCTTGCGAATAAAGTCGGGCGTGTGGTTATGATCTCCGACGGAAAGATCAGTACAGAGAAAATATTAAAAGAAGAATACAGTGCAAAGATCCGGGAAATGGGAAAGGAAGGATTTCAGGATTTCGGGGACTCGGAGCTTTCTCACGAAGAGTATTCTGTGCTGGACCGGGCGCATCGTCTGCAGCTTAGCGAAGAGATGATGGAGAAAGCAGGTATTGATTCCAATAAAGTAAAGATTGAAGCGGTAGACGGAAAGATCATAATCACCAGAGAATAGGAGATTGATATGAGGAAGAAGAGTCAACAGAACAGGAAAAAATGCCTGGGAATTCTTTGCGGTTTCTTTCTGCTGGTTTCCCTTACGTCCTGCGGCAGGCAGGAAGTGGACTATGTAGATCCTGTTTCAGGTTCCGAACAGACGTCTGCGGAGACGGAATCAGGTACGGAAATACCGGAACGGATGGAGGAAACACTGACTTCTGATACCGGCGGGGTGACGGTAAAAATTGACGCCGACATTCAGTATGATTCGGAAACGGTGGGAATTCCTGTGGTTAAGATTTCGCCGGATCCTTTCTCGGAGGAGGATATGGAGTTCTATGCAGAGCGTTTGTTTGATGACGGAACAGAGGAACTTTGGCCGGACGCACAATTTCTTACCAGAGATATGCTTCTTGAGAGAAAACAGGAACTGGAAGCAGAGTTAGAGAATTACACGGAAAAAGATTACTATCTTCAGTGGTTATTTGGGGAATTGGATTCGGTTGATTCAGAACTTTCCGATTATCAGGAATCTGATGAGCGGGGAAATTGGGAAAAACCGAAGTATTTCAGATATTTTTATAAAGATGAAAATGGGACGGTTATTGCCGAAAATACAAAATGTTCATTTCGCGGAACCATTGACGGCAGTGAATACCTTCTTACATTTCAGAAAGTGGGAGACGCTACGTCCATGCATTTTTGCAGCCTTCATCGTGAAGTCGACGGCGCATATACACCGGCGGGACCGGAAAGTCCGCTTGTGGCAGCAGGAAACCTCTGTAAGTTCTCCAAAGAAGAAGCGGAGCAGCTTGCCTGTGATTTTATAAACAGTATGGAGATACAGGATTTTGTTCCGGTCGCTGTTCTGGACGCCAAGTCTTCCATATACCTTTTTGAAAGCCAACAGATAAAAGACAGCTTAGAAGCCTATCAGATTTATTTCGGAAGAAGCGTAAAAGGATTATCTACCATATATTCTGATGAGCAGTCCAATGTAAACCAGGAAATGATAACCGTTTATGATGAATCCGGAAACGCCATAGAAAATAAAATTCCTTATGAATGGATAAGGGTTACAGTAACGGATGACGGTATCGTGGAGATGACCTATCAGTCTCCGATGAAGGTGGAGGAGATCAGTACGGAACAGGCAGTTCTGCTTCCTTTCGATGCGATTCAGGAACGTGCCAGAGAGTATCTGCGTGAAAAATATCTCACCGATACAATGAGCTATGAGGTCCGGATAGATCTGATCGAATTCGGACTGGAGAGGGTAGAAGGCGCAGACGGAAGTTTCACTCTGGTTCCGGCATGGAGTTTCCTTAAGGACGATCAGGATGATATGAATTATATGAAATATACATTATTTACGATCAATGCGATCGACGGCAGCTTGATCGAGTCGGAATAAAATCTGCCTGCCGGATAAACACGGCAGTAATATCAGGAGGAATATGTATGAAAAATGTGTGGAAAAGATGTTGTTTAACCGGTATGTGTTTCGTGCTTCTTTTGTCTCTTACGTCCTGCGGTAAGAAAAAAGTGGACTATGTGGAACCGGATTCTGAATCCGGGCAGACTTCTACGGAAAGCGATACGCAGAGTGAGACCGAAATCCCGCAGCGGGTGGAAGAAACCCTGACCTCTGACAACGGGAAGTCGGTGATAACTATTAATGCCGACGTGCTCTACAATGCGAATGCAGAGGGAGTGC
>CANRMC010000017.1 GCA_947631605.1 uncultured Lachnospiraceae bacterium | reverse complement strand
TTTTGTGGTGATTAACATTTTATAGGACTCAGCCGTCTTTGTATAGTGGTAAGTGTCACATCAATTGTAACTCTACAGAAATATGTAAGATATTAAAAAGTTTCGCTTGCATTTTGAATGGTATAATGTTACAATATCGTTCTGTAGCGGACTTTTTAGGGCAGTCTGCCCCATGAAAGCCTTGATATTCAAAGGTTTTCGTGAATAGTTCGTACATCTGTTACGCAGATATACGTATGGAAAGGAGAGTATTTTAATGAAGGTTCGTGCATCAGTAAAACCGATTTGCGACAAGTGCAAAGTCATTAAAAGAAAAGGCAGTGTCAGAATAATCTGCGAAAATCCAAAGCACAAGCAGCGTCAGGGTTAATGATAACTTATGAACTGGTTAGGACAAGGTATGTAGGATGATAGCCCATCTATAACTATGCCTTGTTATTTGTGCGTTTGATATATTATTCCATATATCATTCCTAACAAAAAGCGGCTGTAGCGTTTGAAACGCTAATTACAATAAATATGGAAGATACATTGCAGGGTATACATTTCACCTTCTGATCCATACAGAAGATATCCAAAGGCGGTGTATCAAGATTGTGCAGAGGCACATTTGAGTGATTTTTGAATTTAACGGAGGTGCAAGAAGAAATATGGCTCGTATTTCAGGTGTAGATTTACCAAGAGAAAAGCGTGTCGAGATCGGTCTTACTTATATCTATGGTATTGGTTTGCCAACTTCAAAGAAAATTCTCGCGACTGCAAAAGTAGATCCTGATACAAGAGTTCGTGATCTGACGGATGATGAAGTTCGTAGAATCAGTGACGTAATCAACGAAACTCTTATGGTAGAGGGTGATTTACGTAGAGAAACAGCGCTTAATATTAAGCGTTTACAGGAAATTGGTTGTTATCGTGGTATCCGTCACAGAAAGGGACTCCCGGTTCGCGGTCAGAAGACAAAGACAAATGCCAGAACCCGGAAAGGTCCGAAGAAGACGGTTGCAAACAAGAAGAAGTAATAGGACCGATAGGAGGTTAGTTTAATGGCTAAAAAAGTTACTAAAAAAGTGACAAAGAAGCGTGTTAAGAAGGTAGTTGAGCGGGGACAGGCTCACATTCAGTCTTCTTTTAATAATACTATCGTTACGTTGACAGATGCCGATGGTAATGTATTATCATGGGCAAGTGCCGGTGAGCTTGGCTTCAGAGGTTCCAAGAAGTCTACGCCTTATGCGGCTCAGATGGCAGCAGAGCAGGCTGCAAAAGCTGCATCCGTATATGGTCTGAAGACGGTAGACGTAATGGTAAAAGGTCCGGGTTCCGGAAGAGAGGCAGCAATCCGTGCGCTTTCCGCAGCCGGTCTGGAAGTAATCAGTATCAAGGATGTCACACCGGTTCCACATAACGGTTGCCGTCCGCCAAAAAGAAGAAGAGTCTGATCAGGAGGTACATGATAATGGCAGTAGATAGAACCCCGGTTCTTAAGAGATGCAGATCTTTGGATATGGAGCCAATGTATCTCGGCGTAAGTAAGAAATCCAAGAGAAAGCCAAAAAGAACCAATCGTAAAGTAAGTGAATATGGACTTCAGCTTCGTGAGAAGCAGAAGGCAAAATTTATCTATGGCGTTCAGGAGAAGCCTTTCCGTAATTTATATGCAAAGGCTCAGAAGATGCAGGGACAGGTAGGTCCGAATCTTATGATGCTTTTGGAGCTTAGACTGGACAATATTATTTATCGTATGGGCTTTGCAAGAACAAGAAGAGAAGCAAGACAGGTTGTTGGACACAAGCACGTTATGGTAAACGGCAAGTGTATCAATATCCCTTCTTACAGAGTGGAAGCCGGCGATAAGATTGAGATCAAAGAGAAGAGCAAATCTCTTCAGAGATTTAAGGATATCGTAGAGGCAAACGGAACCGTTTCCGTACCGGGATGGCTTCAGGCTGATTCCGAGACATTGAGCGGTACTGTAGTGGAAAGACCACTTAGAGAGCAGATTGACGTACCAGTAAACGAAACCCTTATTGTCGAGCTGTATTCTAAGTAATTCATTTGACATACGCTTATTAAATGGTGTGAAGAAATCTTCCATGCGGTTTTTGCCGCATGGAAGGAAATGTAGCTTAGTGTACTGCAGGAATCAAGAAGGAGGGGTCGTGTAGTGTTTGAGTTTGAAAAACCAAGAATCGAAATCGCTGAGATTTCAGAGGACAATAAGTACGGAAGATTTGTCGTAGAACCTTTGGAGAGAGGTTACGGTACAACCCTTGGAAATTCCCTTAGAAGAATCATGCTTTCTTCCTTACCGGGTACAGCCGTAAGCCTGATTAAGATAAAAGGTGTATTGCACGAGTTCAGTTCTATTCCGGGCGTAAAGGAAGATGTAACTGAAATCGTTATGAATATTAAAGAACTGCACATCAAGAACAATTCGACTACCAGCGAGCCGAAGACGGCATATATTGATGCTGCCGGAGAATGTGTGGTTACCGCTGCGGATATTCATGTAGACGGGGAACTGGAGATTCTGAATCCGGACCTTGTGATCGCGAACTTGAGCAGTCCGGACGCAAGACTGGAAATGGAGCTTACCATTACAAACGGCAGAGGATATGTCGGTTCTGACAAAAACAAGGAACTGGATACTGCCATAGATGTAATTGCCATTGACTCCATTTATACGCCGGTTGAGCGTGTAAATCTTACAGTAGAAAATACCCGTGTCGGTCAGATTACCGATTATGATAAGCTGACGTTAGACGTATATACCAATGGAACACTTCCGCCGGATGAGGCTGTCAGTCTGGCAGCAAAAGTTCTGAGCGAGCATTTGAACCTGTTCATTGATCTTTCCGAAAATGCAAAGATTGTGGATGTCATGGTTGAAAAGCCGGAGGATGATAAGGAGAAAGCTCTCGTTATGAGTATTGATGAGCTGGAGTTGTCCGTTCGTTCCTACAACTGCTTGAAGAGAGCCGGAATCAATACCGTTCAGGAACTTTGTGATAAGACGCCTGAAGATATGATGAAGGTACGGAATCTGGGACGGAAGTCTCTGGAGGAAGTTCTTACAAAGCTGAAAGAATTAGGCTTGTCCCTGAATACAGGCGACGAGTAAGCATATCACCACTTAGGCCGAAGGATAGTAAGCATAGTGAAGACCCGTAAAGGGTAAGGAGGAATTTTCAAAATGGCAATGTATAGAAAACTTGGCAAGAAAGCAGATCAGAGAAAGGCACTGCTTAGAAATCAGGTAACCCAGTTGTTATATCATGGAAGCATCAGAACGACAGATGCGAGAGCGAAGGAAGTACGCAGGATTGCAGAACACCTGATTACTCTTGCCGCAAAGGAAAAGGATAATTTTGAAGAAGTAACCGTAAAGGCAAAGGTTGCCAGAAAAGATAAAGACGGCAGACGTGTAAAGGAAGTTGTAGACGGCAAGAAAGTAACCGTTTATGATGAGATTGACAAGAAGATTAAGAAGGATAAGCCTTCCAGACTTCATGCAAGAAGAGAAATGCTGAAGGTTTTGTATCCGGTCGTTGAAGTTCCAAAGGATGCAGCAGGTAAGAAAGCCGGAACAAAGAAGGTTGATCTGACTGACAAGTTATTCAGTGAATATGGTCCGAAGTACGCAGGACGTCAGGGCGGTTATACAAGAATCGTCAAGATCGGCGAAAGAAAAGGCGATGGCGCATTAGAGGTTATTCTTGAATTAGTATAAGAAAGCAACAAAGTAAAGCCGCTGATTAGTGATAGTCAGTGGCTTTCTGTTTTTGGTAAGTTATGAGTGAAACAATAATCAGTGTAAAGAATTTACGATTACCTTTTGTGTATGACAGTTGTGTCAATCTGGAAGTAAAGCGGGGGGAAATTATTTCCATTTATGGGGATAACGGAAGCGGAAAAACAACATTAGCAAGGTATCTGACCGGCTTGGAACGCCCGGAGAAAATGGGACAGGTTATGGTAGCCGGTATGGATTTATATAAAAAAGAAAATTTATGTAAACTTCGCAGAATCTGCTCCATGGTTTTTCAAAGTCCGGAGGAACAGCTGATCTATCGGCAGATGAAAGCGGAACTTGCTTTTGGACCGGAGAATCTGGGTGTTCCTTCCCATGAAATAGCTGACAGGATCCAAAAGGTTATCAGCCTGATGCGGCTGGAGAAAAAAGAAGATATCGGTCAATTGAGCGGCGGAGAAAAACAGCGGGTAGCGCTTGCCGATATTCTTGTGATGGAGCCGGAAATTCTGATCCTTGACGAGGCGGCTTCCATGCAGGAACCGGGCATGCGAAAGATTATTTATGACGCTGTCTGCCGGTGGGCAAAAAGCAAGAACCGGACAGTTATATTCATTACACATTTTGAAGAGGAATTGGCGCTTTCTGACCGGATTCTGGAGATGAAGGACGGACAACTCCGTGAAGTCGGGCCGCAGGAAGAACGTGTAACATTTCTCCCGTTTCTTGCAGGGACGGAAAAGCTAAATGGAATACGAAAAGATACTTTTGGCGGCATTGTGATTTCCGAGTATACTTACGGCATTGACGTGTATGACGAGAAAGAGGTCATTGATTATCCGGGACCTAAGATCCGCTGTGAAAATATAAGTTTTTCATATCGTGATGATGAGCCGCTGATCGAGAATCTGACATATTCATTTCGAAAAGGCCGGTTATATGTAATAAAAGGTGAAACCGGTGTCGGAAAAACTACGCTTGCGGAGCTTCTGGCAGGACTTCGTCCGGTTACTTCCGGACAGATCCGGGTAGACGATATGATCCTGCCGGACAAAAAAAAGAGCAGAAGCCGGAAATTCCGAAAAGAAAGAAGGGAATTCTGGAAAGAGATCCGGCGTACAGTCGGCTATGTGGTTCAGTATCCGGAGAGACAATTATTTGGAGAGAATGGGCTTGACGATATCGCATATGCGCAGATTAATATGGGCCTGAGTTACGAACGCGCTATAGGACTTGCAAGAAAAACGCTTGAAGAAATAAATTTTGAAATTCTGAACACTATAAAACGTCCGGGAGATCTTTCCGGCGGCGAGAGACGGAGCGTTGCGATCGCGGGGATTTTGATCTTAAAGCCGGATTATCTCATTCTGGATGAACCGGAGGCCGGATTGGATGAAAAAGGACGCAGAGCTTTGGAACAGGTTATTTTGCATATGCTGAAACAGGGACGCGGTGTGATCGTGATCAGTCATTACTGCGAACCGGACAGCAGGAGAGATTCTTTTTAACAGAGGGCAGGGGAGTTTGTGAAAGATATAACGTTGGGACAATTTCATAGCGGAAACTCGATACTTCACAGACTGGATGTGCGGTTTAAACTCTATTTTCTTCTCGTGTTTTCTTTGTGTGCGTTTCTTACTCATACGTGGGCGGGACTGATCTTATGTGCTGTAGTCGGGATAGCTGCATTTTTGTTATCGCAATTTCCGTTGAAACGTATCTGGAGACAGATCCGCGGCGTTTTTTTTCTGTTTGCGTTTTTTTCCCTGATCCCGCTGTTTGCAACAAAAGGACATACGTTGTTTCGGCTTGGATTTTTAGTGGTTACACAGGAAGGGTTTAAAACTGCTGTTTTTCTGGTGGTACGATTTACATTTATCGCTGTAATAGCGGTACTTGTTACGGGGACCACGCTTCCTTCCGATATTCTCGACGGGCTTACGGAGGCGTTTCCAATCTCGAATGAATTTGCGATGACTTTAGTTCTTGCGCTTACATTTCTGCCGATCTTAGGTGAGGAACTGAACAGGATACGGACAGCGCAGGCGGCAAGAGGCGTGGATTTTTATGATGATGATTTCCTGACGCGGATGAAATCCATAGCCGATCTGATCGCTCCTTTGTTTCTGGCGGCAGTGAACCGTTCGGGACGGATTGCGGAAGCTCTGGATATCCGGTGTTATGATTCAAAAACGAAAAGAAGCCGGCTTATGCCGTTGAAATATCAAAAATATGACTATTTTGGATGCGGATGTCTGCTAGTCTTCACCGTCGGATTTATATTTCTGAACGGAATGATATAAGGAATTGTGAATTCTAAAGGAATTGTGAATTCTGTAAGGAATTGTGAATTCTATAAGGAATTGTGAATTCTGTAAGGAATTGGTATTGTTATGAAACGGATCAAACTGATAATTGCATATGATGGTACGAATTACTGCGGATGGCAGATTCAGGACAACGGAATTACCGTAGAAGAGGTTTTAAATCGGGAATTGAGCAGGCTTCTTCAGGAAGATATAGCGGTAATCGGCGCGAGCCGGACGGATTCCGGCGTACATGCCCTCGGAAATGTGGCGGTTTTTGATACGGAAACCAAGATCCCGCCGGAAAAAATTTCCTTTGCTCTGAATCAGCGGCTGCCGGAGGATATCCGGATTCAGGATTCCTGTGAAGTACGGCCGGATTTCCATCCCCGCTTCTGCAATACGATAAAAACCTACGAATACCGCATTTGGAACAACCGTTTTGCAAATCCTATGCTGCGGCTTTATACGAAATTCGTTTATTACCGTCTGGATGTAGATAAAATGCAGCAGGCGGCGCAGTGTCTGATCGGTGAACACGATTTCAAAAGTTTTTGTTCTACCAGAACCCAGGTGGAGAACACAGTCCGTACCATAACAGACCTGCAGGTTTTTCGGGAGAATGATCTGGTAACGATCCGCGTCAGCGGAACAGGTTTCCTTTATAATATGGTAAGAATTATTGCAGGTACGCTTCTGAAGATCGGAATGGGAATGATCCCGCCGGAAAAAATGAAGGAAATTCTGGACGCCTGTGATCGCGGCAAGGCAGGCCCGAAGGCGGAAGCCTGCGGACTGACGCTGATTGGGATCCGCTATTTGGATGAGGAAACCGGCGTGGATAATGCGGGAAATTGTACCGAAAAAAATGAAAATTCTGGTTGACACAATTTAAATGGTATAATATAATAAAACACTGTGACAGTGCGAAAATGTTCTCTAACCAATGCCCCGGAGTAGAGTACGTTTTTATAGATTGTTTATGGACATTAGATATTTTTAAGGAGGAACACTACAATGAAGAGCTTTATGGCAAGCCCGTCAACCATTGAAAGAAAGTGGTATGTAGTTGATGCTACAGGACATACATTAGGCCGTTTATCATCTGAGATCGCAAGCATTTTAAGAGGAAAGAATAAGCCGACCTATACACCGCATATTGATACAGGCGATTATGTGATCGTTGTAAATGCAGACAAGATCAAAGTTACCGGCAAGAAGCTGGAGCAGAAGATTTATTATAACCATTCTGATTATGTCGGCGGTATGAGAGAACAGACATTACAGCAGAAGATGGATAAGAAGCCGGAGGATGTCATTTATCTTGCAGTCAAGGGAATGCTTCCGAAAGGACCGCTCGGCAGATCAATGATCAAGAAACTTTACGTTTACGCAGGTCCGGAACACAAGCAGCAGGCTCAGAAGCCAGAAGCATTAGAGATCAAATATTAGTAAGAGGAGGAAAATGTAATGGCGAAGACTTCAAGATTTTATGGTACAGGAAGAAGAAAGAGCAGCGTAGCGCGTGTTTATGTTACACCGGGTACCGGTAAGATTACGATCAATAAAAAAGATATCGAAGATTATTTCGGTTTAGAGACATTAAAGGTTATTGTTAGACAGCCGTTTGCCGTAACAGGCACAACCGGTAAGTATGATGTTGCTGTTAATGTTTACGGCGGCGGATTTACCGGACAGGCAGGCGCGATCCGGCATGGTATTTCCAGAGCGCTTCTGGAAGCAGATGCAGAATACCGTCCGGCACTCAAGAAGGCAGGATTTTTGACCAGAGATCCTCGTATGAAGGAAAGAAAGAAGTATGGTCTCAAAGCTGCACGTCGTGCGCCGCAGTTCTCGAAGAGATAATTTTTGTTTAAAGTTTATAAGGAGTGCCCATGAAAATATGGCACTCCTTATTTTTTTTCGGTATCCTCATTCAAGAGCAGTTTCTTGATCTGCGTATATTTCTTTTCGGGAATGGGTAGCTCTGTTCCGTCGGATAACGTGACCGCAAAACGGCGGATATTCCGCACATAGGCTGGATTTAACAGATATCCGGAGTGTATGCAGACAAAAAGCCCCGGATTTTTTTGCTCAAATTTTGTAAGTGTTTCATTGACGGTAATCCGGTAGTATGGTAATAGTGTCCAAAACCTTTTGTATTTTTTAGCTAAAAAAAATCTCATTTTCGGATTGTATTCCGAGAGGAATGTTGCTAAAATATAGTTTAGGAAATTAGATTTTTAACAAAAGGGGGCAGAGGATATGGAATTAAAAAATGAGATTGGTGAAATCTTGTCCAGTAATCCGTCTGTCCTTACGCTGCTTTGGAATGTTGAAAAAGGCTGGAGGGTTGCCGGAACTGGCGGGCATCCTGTAGATGAGGCTAAGATCAAAGAGCATGGTCTGGAAGGAATAGAAAATATCGTGCGGGAGGAAGACCGCACGCTTTTTCATGCCTTTTTGGAGAAGATTGAGTATGCCAAAAATAAAAAAGAGACGGCTGTTTCCGAAAAAGAAAACTTCATAAAATCCGCCATTCATCTTCAAAATTCCGATGGCACTTTCGGATATTACAGCATGGAATGTTATTTTCAGAGGGATGAAAGCGGTCTGGTACATAGAATGCTGGTTCGGTTTCCGGAACTTGGGGCTGAGGACGTTTACCGGATCCAGCTTGCGCATACGATCACAAATGATAAGAATCCTGCCTTTTTTACACAGGGAGCAAGAGATATCATAGAACGGCATCCGGATTGGAATTTTGCATTGGTACAGTTCGATGTCGCGAAGTTTAAGATGATAAATGAGCAGTATGGCGAGGCGTTTGGAGATGAGATGCTGGAGTATTTCATCAATACCCTGAAACTGCTCTGCAACAAAAATCAGCTCTATACCAGATTGACCGCGGATGTTTTCATGATCCTTACTCCTTATGAGACCCACGAGTCTCTTCTGGAATTTATTGACTATCTGTATAAGAATCTGTCCGGATACAAGGAGATTACATATCGGCTGGTATTCGGCGCCTGCAAAGTGGAAAACGGGGATAAGAATCTGAGAAAATACGGAGACGGCGCCGCTCTTGCAAGACAGAGCATAAAAGACGACGTGCTGACGCATGTGGCATTTTATAAAGATGAAATGAAAAGAACTGCCCGTATGAATAAATTCATCGAAGACCATATGGAAGATGCTTTGGATAAGGGACAGTTTGTAATGTATCTTCAACCGAAATACAGTATATCCAGGGAACGGATCATCGGCGCGGAAGCTTTAGTCCGGTGGGTACATCCGGAATACGGCGTCATTCCTCCGATGGAATTTGTTCCTTTGTTTGAGAAAAACGGTTTCATTATCCGTATGGATGAGTATATCTGGGAAGAAGCCTGTAAGACGATCCGGGAATGGATCGATAAAGGCGTGGAGCCGATTCCGATTTCGGTCAATGTTTCCAGAAGGCATTTAAAGGATAATGCTTTTGTAGGAGTTCTGAATCATCTGGTTGAGAAATACGATATACCGAAACATCTTCTGGAAGTGGAGATTACGGAAACGATTGAAAGCGACCTTGTAAAAGAAGGCGTGCGTATGCTGAAGAATAACGGCTATACTCTGCTCATGGATGATTTTGGAAGCGGTTATTCTTCCCTCAATATGTTAAAAGATACGCAGTTTGATGTTATAAAGATCGATCGGGCATTTCTTCGGGATTTCATAGGTTCCGAACGGGGCAGAAGGATCGTGGAGCATACGATCCGGATGACAAAGGAAATCGGTCTGGATCTGATCGCAGAAGGCGTCGAGACGAAGGAACAGGCATTGTTCCTCAGCCAGTGCGGGTGCGATATGGCACAAGGCTTTTATTACGCAAGACCGATGACGCTGGCAGATTTCAATAAAAAATATCCGCAGGAGGACATTGGGTAACAGCCAAATATTTTTATGAAAGAAAAGAGCAGAAATTCATTTTCAGGATCGATCGGATTCGTTCTGGCAGCAGCAGGAAGCGCAGTTGGATTGGGAAATATCTGGAGATTTCCGTATCTGGCGGCAAAGGACGGAGGCGGACTGTTTCTGGTCGTTTACCTGATATTAGCAGTAACTTTTGGGTTTACCCTTCTTACAACTGAGGTTGCAATCGGCAGAAAAACGAGGCAGAGTCCGTTGACTGCATACAGCAGGCTGAAAAAAGGCTGGGGTTTCCTTGGCGTGCTTGCCTGTCTGGTACCGGTCATCATTCTGCCTTATTATTGTGTTATCGGCGGCTGGGTTCTGAAATATCTGGTGGCATATATTACCGGAGACGGAGCGAAAGCGGCGGAAGACGGATACTTTACGGAATATATCACCGGGGACGTACAGCCGATCATTTATCTTTTAATCTTTTTATTCCTCGTTGCATTTATCGTATTTCGGGGCGTCAATAAAGGAATCGAATCCTCTTCCAAAGTAATTATGCCTATACTGCTTTTGCTTGTGATCGGCATTGCCGTTTTTTCACTTACGATCCGTCATACGGATGCG
Organism: uncultured Lachnospiraceae bacterium; assembly: GCA_947631605.1. Lineage (GTDB taxonomy): Bacteria > Bacillota > Clostridia > Lachnospirales > Lachnospiraceae > CANRMC01. Next base: position 21,187 of record CANRMC010000017.1, on the reverse strand, counting down.
GACGGCGTAACCAGAACCGGATTGGAAGGCTTTAAGATTTATGTGATCCCGGATCTGAAAGGACTTACCGTCCAACAGTTTTTCACAGTGCTTATGGACGCTATGGGACAGCTCTTCTTCAGTATCAGTGTGGCGATGGGTATCATGATCGCCTATGGTTCCTATGTAAAAGATGAAGACCATCTGGTGAGCTCTATTAACCAGATTGAATTTTTTGATACCATGGTAGCGTTTCTTGCGGGTGTTATGATTATTCCTGCCGTTTTCACGTTTATGGGAAAGGAAGGAATGGCGGCATCCGGACCGAGTCTGATGTTTGTTTCTCTGCCGAAGGTCTTTTCCGCTATGGGAAAGATCGGAAATGTGGTAGGATGCCTCTTTTTCGCCATGGTGCTTTTTGCGGCGCTGACAAGCGCAGTCTCTGTCATGGAAGCTGTGGTATCCAGTTTTATGGATCAGTTCCATATTTCCAGAATTAAAGCCGCGGCGATCGAGACGATCATCGCGCTTACAGCAGGTGTTATTGTTTGTCTGGGTTATAATAAACTATACTTTGAATTGAAACTGCCGACCGGCTCCGTTGCTCAGATTCTGGACATCATGGATTATATCAGTAACAGTATTTTTATGCCGCTTGTTGCGATCGGTACCTGTATTTTGGTCGGCTGGGTTGTGAAACCGGATACGATCATTGAAGAAGTAGAAAAGAGCGGCTGCAAATTCGGCAGAAGACGGTTGTATATTGCGATGATTAAGGTAATTGCGCCAACGTTATTATTTATTCTGCTTCTGAAATCAATGGGAATCCTGACAATCATCTGATAGACAATGATCTGATAAAGGGCGAATGACGATGCTGAATACAACTTTGTGTTATATTGAAAAAGACGGATGTTATCTCATGCTGCACCGGATCAAAAAAGAACATGATGTGAATCATGACAAATGGATCGGTGTGGGCGGAAAATTTGAAAAAGACGAGACACCGGAAGAATGTCTGCTGCGGGAAGTGCGGGAAGAAACAGGACTTACGCTTACCCGGTATGCCTTGCGGGGAATTATTACATTTCTATCCGATCAATGGGAGACTGAATATATGTATCTTTATACGGCGGACGCCTATACCGGCGAGATGACAGACTGCACGGAAGGCACGTTGGAATGGGTGCCGAAGAAGGAACTTTCAAAGCTCTGCCTCTGGGAAGGGGATAAGATATTTTTTTCACTTCTGGAAGAGAATCTGCCGTTTTTTTCCCTGAAGCTGCGGTACGAAGGAGATACTTTGGCAGAGCATAAGATTATTCGTTATGCATGAATTCATGTTCCCGTTTGATCTCTGCAAAACATTCGTTGGCTGTCCATTTGGCGTTGGTTTCCGTAAGGACGGCTTTGTATGGAAATTTTACCGGAAAATTCTGTAATATCTTTAATATAAAATCCAGCATCGCGTCCGGCAGATTTACGAAGATCATCATGGACGCTTCCAGTTCCGGACCTGTATAAGGCGCCGGATTTTTTTTAGCCGGGAGAATCCCGGCAAGCTGTCCGAGCGGCTGGCTGTATTTATGCTTTTCGATGTATTTTGTGGTGATCTTAAGCGCCGTAAATGCATTGCGGAGCTGATTTCGGACGCTTACGTCCGGAATGTTGAAAAGAAGAATCTGTTCTTTCATAAACAACCGTTTCCTTCCGTGTTTTTCAATACTATAGCAGAGAGGAAGGGAAAAGACAAGATTTCCTTGCAACTTCCCTGCCCAGCGTTTATTATTGATATAAGTATCATAGTAAGGCGGCAGCAATCGTTTTTGTTTCTGTGGAAAGGAGAGTTATATGTTTCTGGTATTTGATGTCGGAGCCACATATGTCAAATATGCTTGGATGTCCGAAGAAGGAGAAATACAGGAAAAAGGAAAGATCCGAACGCGCAACAAACCGGGAGAAACATTGGAAGATTTTCTGGTCTCGTTGACGGAAATTTATGATACATATAAAGAAACGGGTGAGATTGAGGGAATTGCTATAGGACTTCCTGGGCAGATTGATGTAGAGAACGGGATCGTATACGGCGGCGGAGGGATTCCGTATCTGCACGAGGTTCCGCTGCAAAAGCTTCTTTCAGAGCGGTGCGGCAATATCAATGTTTCCCTTGAAAATGACGGAAAATGCGCGGCCCTTGCAGAAATCTGGAAAGGAAATGCAAAAGACTGTCAGGACGCTTTGGTTCTGGTATTCGGAACCGGTATCGGCGGCGGTGTGATCAAGGACCGGAAGGTACATCACGGGAATCGTCTGATCGCCGGCGAGGTGTCTTTTGTGCTGGAAAAAATGGAGCGTGAGGATTTGGCAAAGCTGGAATCTCTTGAGATACTTTCCATGGAGGACGCCTATGATAAGATCCCGTTTACATGGACCGCAAGAGCGGCAGCCAGCGGGATCTGCCACCGGGTTGCCCGTGGGAAAAACCTGCCTGTAGAAGAAGTGACCGGCGAAAAAATTTATGCATGGGCGAGAGAGGGCGATGAAGTGGCAATCAATGTTCTGGAGGACGCCTATTTCAGTATCGCCAAGCAGTGCTGCAATCTGTATACGGTTCTGGATCCGGACATCATCCTGATCGGCGGCGGAATCAGCGCGGAGCCTGCTTTTATTCAGGGAATCAAAAAGTATGTGGATGAGCTGAAAAAACTGACGCATATATACAGCGGTCTGAAGATCGACGTATGCAAATTCCGGAATGATTCCAATCTGCTGGGCGCATTATATAACTATAAACAAAAGTACGGATTATTATAAGACGGAGGTATGGAAATATGATATTAAAAAAAGAGAAGAAACTGCCGGAGAATTTCCTGTGGGGAGCGTCAACCAGCGCATATCAGGTGGAGGGCGCGAACCTGACGCATGGAAAAGGTCCCAGCGTTCAGGATATTAAGAAAGTGCCGGAGGGAACCAGTGAGTTAGATGTCTGTGCGGATTTCTATCATCGGTATAAAGAAGATATTGCCCTGATGGCGGAAATGGGATTTAAGACTTTCCGGTTTTCAATCTCCTGGTCCAGGATCCTGCCGGAGGGAACGGGAGACGTGAATCCGGAAGGAATAGAGTTTTATAACAATGTAATCGACGAATGTCTGAAATATAAGATCGAGCCCCTGGTTACCATGTTCCATTTTGATCTGCCTGCGGCGCTTGCAGAGAAAGGCGGCTGGTCCAGAAGAGAGAGCATTGATGAGTTCGTAAACTTTGCAAAGATCATGTATGAAAATTTCGGCGATCGGGTGAAATACTGGCTTACTATCAATGAGCAGAATATGCTTACGCTTGTCGGACAGACGATCGGAACCAGCAGCATGGATGGAGTTACGAATCCGTATAAGAAGCTGTATCAGGAAAATCACCATATGCTTCTGGCACAGGCAAAGGCGATGAAGCTCTGCCATGAAATGCTGCCGGGAGCAAAGATCGGACCGGCTCCGAATATCTCTTTAGTTTATCCGGCGAGCTGCAAGCCGAAGGATGTGCTTGCCGCCCAGAATTTTAATGCGATCCGGAACTGGCTTTATCTGGATATGGCGGTTTTCGGTACGTACAACAATCTTGTCTGGAAATTTTTGGAGGAGCATGACGCTGCTCCTGAGATCGAGGAAGGCGACATGGAGATCATGGCGGAAGGACATCCGGATTTTATCGGGTTTAATTATTATAATACAGCCACCGTAGAGTGGGATGACGGAGAGGAAGCCTTAAAGAGCGGGGATCAGCAGGGAGGCGGTTCCGAACCAGGCGTTTATAAATATTATCCGAACCCGAATCTGCTGCATACGGAATTTGGATGGGAGATCGATCCGGAGGGATTCCGTGCAACCATGCGGGAGATATACAGCCGGTACCGTCTGCCGATGATCGTTACGGAAAACGGACTGGGCGCTTACGATACGCTGACCGATGACGGAAAGATTCATGATAATTATCGGATCGGATATCTGCGCAAACATATCGAGCAGATCAAACTCGCAGTTTCGGAAGGCGTGGAGATGATGGGTTACTGTCCATGGTCTGCGATCGACCTTGTTTCTACTCATGAGGGAATCGTAAAACGGTATGGTTTTATTTATGTAAACCGTGATGAATTTGACTTGAAAGATATGGCGCGATACAGAAAGGATTCCTTCTACTGGTATCAGAAGGTTATCCGGACGAATGGTGAAGATCTGGCGGATTAAAATAAAAAAGCTCCCTGATTGGATCAGGGAGTTTTTTTATTTCCAAGTGTGCTGTCCGAAAATTATGGACGCTGTCCGAGACCGCCCTCTAAGGTTAAGGTCTCGCCTGTCATATATTTGAAATCCGGAGAAGCAAGCTGTACGCATACGCGTCCGATCTCCAGCTCTGCGTCGCCGAAATGACCTGCCGGCGGTGTATGGACATTCTGTTTAAATGCGTCCGGATATGCATTCTGGAACTGCTCTAACTGGGAAGTCCATGCCAGAGGGCATACGATATTGACATTGATACCGTCTTTTGCCCACTCGGTAGCCGCTACACGCGTAAGTCCGCGGATACCTTCTTTTGCTGCGGCATAAGCGCACTGTCCGAAGTTGCCGAAAAGTCCTGCGCCGGAAGCAAAGTTAATGACGGAACCTTTGGATTCCTTCAGGTAAGGGTAGCAGGCCTTCATATAATAAAATGCAGCATACAAACCGGAATACAAAGCGAGATTGAACTGGTCGGTGGTGTGTTCAGCCAGCGGTACGCCGGAAGCGGATGCTTGTGCATTGTTGATCAGTACATCAATATGACCGAATTTTTCGATGGTTTTCTCAATAACGCTGTTTACAACTGCTTCGTTATCGGCGGAAGCATTTACGTCTGCCTGAAGGATCAGAACCTCGATATTATACAGCCGTTCCAGTTCTTCCTTTGCAGCCTCCAGCTTGGACACATTTCGTCCGGTAATAACCAGATTTGCGCCTTCCTTCGCATATGCAGTGGCAATTCCGTAACCGATGGAGCCACATCTGCCGTCACTTAAGACTGCGCGTCCCGCACCGGTGATAATGGCAGTCTTTCCTGTTAAAAAACCCATAAATATATCCTCCCTTCCGTACTGCTCCCGATTTTTGCTGTGGGGCAGCCGTTCTTTTTTGATATATTCCATTATAATTCACTTTACCATTGTTTACAAGAAACTTTTCCGAAATTCACCAAAAAGTTCTTGACAACAAACTTTGATTAGACTATACTAACTTACGAAAAGACGGCATATAATATAGAAACCGAAGTTATTTTCCATATGTGAGAAAGGGGAGGTTGTTATGCCACTTACAATGGCGGTTGCCGGTGAAGTTAATACGATAAAAAAAGTAGGCGGTAAACAGGAGACGCGCCGGTTTCTCGAAAATCTTGGGTTTGTCGTAGGCGGAGCCGTTACGGTCGTATCGGAAACCGACGGGAATATGATCGTCAGCGTGAAAGATTCCAGAGTTGCGATCGGAAAAGAAATGGCAAACAGGATCATAATTTAAAGGAGATTGTAAAGATGACATTGAAAGAAGTTGCCTGCGGGCGGACGGTTAAAGTGAAGAAACTGACCGGAGAAGGACCGGTAAAACGGCGTATTATGGATATGGGGATCACAAAAGGCATTGATGTTTTTGTGAGAAAGGTTGCTCCTCTCGGAGATCCGATCGAAGTCACTGTTCGTGGATATGAGTTATCCATTCGAAAGGCGGATGCGGAAATGGTAGAAGTGGAGTAAATTTTTTTGACCATAGGTTAGAATATACTAACCAAAGAAAGTTAAAACAAACTATCAGAAATATGAAAGAAAGAAGGGAGAAAAAATGGCAGTCAGAATTGCATTAGCGGGAAATCCGAACAGTGGTAAGACTACCCTGTTTAATGCGCTTACCGGTTCGAACCAGTTTGTAGGAAACTGGCCGGGCGTTACGGTAGAAAAGAAGGAAGGAAAGTTAAAGGGGCAGAAAGATGTAACGATCATGGATCTTCCGGGAATTTATTCCCTGTCCCCTTATACGCTGGAGGAAGTAGTAGCAAGAAATTATCTGCTTGCCGAAAAGCCGGATGCGATCATCAATATCATAGACGGTACAAATATTGAGCGGAACCTGTATCTTACCACGCAGATCATGGAGTTGGGAATACCGGTCGTTATGGCGGTAAACATGATGGACCTTGTAGAAAAGTCCGGCGATAAGATACATATTGAGAAACTGGCGGAGAAGCTGGGCTGTGAAGCCGTTGAGATATCCGCGCTGAAAGGAACCGGAATTAAAAAGGCGGCGGAACTTGCGGTAGAAGCGGCAAAGAATAAGAAATCCACGGCGCCGGTTCATGAATTTGCTGCGGAAGTGGAAGCGGTTATTCATGAAGCGGAGGAAATGCTGCCGGAGGATATTCCGGAGGAACAGAAGCGTTTCTTTGCGATCAAGCTTCTGGAAAAAGATGATAAGATTTCCGGTCAGATGAGCAGCGTGCCGGATGTTTCCGCCTGTATTCAGACACTGGAGGACGCGTTTGATGACGATACGGAAAGCATTATCACAAATGAACGATATGTATATATTTCAAAGATCATCGGGGATTGTGTGAAGAAAGAGAAAAAACAGAAGCTTTCCGCTTCCGATAAGATCGACCGGATCGTTACCAACCGGTTTCTCGCGCTTCCGATCTTTGCGCTGGTAATGTTTATCGTATATTATGTTTCGGTTACAACCATCGGCGATCTTTTGACAGGCTGGACGAACGATACGCTTTTCGGAACGTGGATCGTGCCGGGCGTTACCAAAGCTCTGGAGGCGATTCACTGTGCAGACTGGCTCACCGGACTTATCGCGGACGGTATTGTTGCCGGCGTTGGCGCCGTTCTTGGTTTCGTTCCGCAAATGCTGGTACTGTTTTTGTTCCTTGCATTTCTGGAATCCTGCGGTTATATGGCGCGGGTTGCCTTCATCATGGACCGTATCTTCCGGAAGTTTGGTCTTTCCGGAAAATCCTTTATCCCAATGCTGATCGGAAGCGGGTGCGGAGTTCCGGGTATCATGGCGTCCCGTACGATTGAAAATGACAGGGATCGTAAGATGACGATCATGACAACCACGTTTATTCCATGCGGCGCGAAGCTTCCGATCATTGCTCTGATCGCCGGCGCATTCTTCCATAATGCAGGCTGGGTATCGTGGAGCGCATATTTTATCGGAATCGCAGCGATCATCTGTTCCGGAATCATATTAAAGAAGACAAAGATGTTTGCCGGCGAACCGGCACCGTTTGTTATGGAACTTCCGGCATATCACTGGCCGACCATCGGAAATGTATTGCGGAGCATGTGGGAGCGTGGTTGGTCCTTTATCAAAAAAGCAGGAACGATCATTCTTCTTTCCGCTATTGTATTATGGTTCCTGCAGGGCTTCGGCTGGGTAGACGGCAGGTTCATGATGTTAGAAGCAGAACAGTTGGATTCCAGTATTCTGGCGAAGATTGGAAATGTGATCGCGCCTGTTTTTGCACCGCTTGGCTTCGGTGACTGGAAGATGGCAGTTGCAGCGGTTACCGGACTGATCGCGAAGGAAAATGTAGTTACGACCTTCGGTATTCTTTTTGGATTTGGAGAAGTGGCGGAAGACGGCATGGAAATCTGGCCGCAGCTTGCAGCTACCATTGCACCGATTGCCGCATATGCGTATCTGGTATTTAATCTCCTTTGCGCGCCTTGCTTCGCCGCGATGGGAGCCATCAAGAGAGAAATGAACAATACAAAGTGGTTCTGGTTTGCGATCGGTTATGAATGTATACTTGCTTATGTCGTCGCTCTCTGTATTTACCAGATCGGATCGCTTATCATTTATGGCACCTTCGGTGTCGGAACGGTAGTTGCATTTCTTCTGGTTCTGGTATTCCTCTATCTGCTTTTGCGGCCGTATAAAGAGAGCAGTACCCTGAATGTAAAAATGAAAACGGTACGGGCAAGATCATAGATCGCAGAAATAAGGAGTGATGATTTATGGAAATGATAGTCAGTACCTCTGTTGTCGGTATCGTACTTCTTTCCGCAGTGGTATTCGCGGTAAGATCCATGATACGGGATAAACGGAAAGGAAAATCGCTTCAGTGCGGAGGAGAATGCAGCCATTGCGGACTGCAATGCAGTCATTGCGGAGTGCAATACAGCCATTGCGGCGGTAAGTGCTGTCAGGTTCCGAAGGATAACCGCAGGTAGTGAATCTTCTGTTGAAAAATGTGGAAGTAAGTCTTGCAAAAATCTATATTTCATGTATTATATAATCATAGGCTGTGTGACTGACGGAACGTGGGAGTACCCACAGGGAGCACATGCCGGATGAGAATGCCGACCGTCTGGGCGCCGTTACGGGGCGTCCGGACGGTTTTTTAACATAGAAAAGGAGAAAATGCATGGAACAGAAATCATTAGCACAGGAACTCAGCAGTACCTCTTATCCGGGAAGAGGGATCGTGATCGGAAAAACACCGGACGGAAAGCATGCGGCGATCGCATATTTCATTATGGGAAGAAGCGCAAACAGCCGGAATCGTGTATTTGTAACGGATGGAGACGGTATCCGCACAGAAGCTTTTGACGCGTCAAAACTGGAAGATCCAAGTCTTATTATTTATGCGCCGGTGCGGGTTCTGGGAAATAAGACTATCGTAACCAACGGCGACCAGACCGATACCATTTATGAGCGGATGGACAAACAGTATACATTTGAGCAGTCTTTGCGTGAAAGAGAGTTTGAACCGGATGCGCCGAACTACACGCCCCGGATATCCGGAATCCTTCACTTTGAAAACGGCGGTTTCAACTATGCGATGTCGATCTTAAAGAGTAACAACGGAAACCCTGCTTCGTGCAACCGGTTTACGTTTGCATATTCGTCGCCGGTAAACGGGGAGGGGCATTTTATTCATACTTACATGGGAGACGGAAATCCGCTTCCGAGCTTTGAGGGCGAACCGACGCCGGTCGATATTCCGAATGATATGGAGGAATTTGCAAAGCTGATATGGAATAATTTAAATGAGGAAAATAAAGTATCTCTGTTTGTACGTTATGTAAACCTTGAGAACGGAACCTTTGAGACAAAGATCATCAATAAGAATCAGTAATATAAGAAAGGAAAAAGAGATGAAAGAAATCGAATTAAAATACGGCTGTAACCCGAATCAGAAACCTTCCCGTATATTTATGAAGGAGGGCGAGCTCCCAATCGAGGTTTTAAACGGAAGACCAGGATACATCAACCTGCTGGATGCTTTTAACGGCTGGCAGCTGGTAAAAGAGTTAAAGAAAGCGACCGGACTTCCGGCGGCAACTTCTTTTAAACACGTATCACCGGCGGGGGCGGCAGTTGGACTTCCGCTTTCCGATGTAGAACGGAAGATATACTGGGTTGACGATATGGGAGAACTGACGCCGCTGGCAAATGCTTATGCCAGAGCAAGGGGCGCAGACCGGATGTCCTCGTTCGGTGATTTTATTTCTCTTTCAGATGTCTGCGACACAAAAACCGCCATGCTGATCAAGCGGGAAGTATCAGACGGAATCATAGCGCCGGGATATGAACCGGAGGCGCTGGAAATCCTGAAAGCAAAGAAAAAAGGAAACTACTGCGTGATTCAGATCGACCCGTCTTATGTTCCGGCAGAGATTGAGACAAAGGACGTTTTTGGCGTTACATTCGAGCAGGGAAGAAATGAACTGGTGATAAATGACGCACTTTTCGCCAATGTCGTAACCGAAAACAAGGAGATTCCGGAACAGGCAAAGATTGACCTTGCGATCGCTATGATCACTTTAAAGTACACACAGTCCAATTCTGTCTGCTATGCAAAGGGCGGACAGGCAATCGGGATTGGCGCAGGGCAGCAGTCCAGAATTCACTGTACCCGTCTTGCCGGACAGAAAGCAGATAACTGGTTCCTTCGTCAGAATCCAAAGGTGCTGGCGCTTCCGTTCAAGGAAAAGATCGGACGGGCGGACAGGGACAATACGATAGACGTATACATGAGCGATGATTATATGGATGTTCTGGCGGACGGAATCTGGGAGAACTTTTTTACGGAAAAGCCGGAGCCGTTGACAAGAGAAGAAAAACGGGAATGGCTGGATCAGATGACAGACGTTGCGCTGGGCTCCGATGCATTTTTCCCATTTGGAGATAATATCGAGCGCGCCCATAAGAGCGGCGTAAAATATATTGCGCAGCCGGGTGGCTCTATTCGTGATGATAACGTGATCGAGACTTGTAATAAATATGGGATCGCAATGTGCTTTACAGGCATCCGGTTATTCCATCACTAAGACGGATTTGTTTTTATAGAAGGGTAGGAGATTGATAAATGCAGGATAAAACAACAGAAATATTCCGGAATGCACCGGTGCCGAAAGCGGTTATCACGAATGTGATCCCGTCCATTATCAGTATGATCATGGTGCTGGTCTATAATCTGGCTGATACATTCTTTATCGGACAGACAAAAAACGCATACATGGTGGCGGCGGTTTCCGTTGCGACGCCTGCGTTCCTGTTATTTATGGCAGTTGGGATGCTGTTCGGAATCGGCGGCACATCTCTGATTTCCCGAATGCTGGGACAGGGCGAGGAAGAACGGGCAAAGCGGATTTCCTCTTTCTGTTTCTGGACCGGCGCGGTTGTCGGCGTTATTTCTATGATATTGATTTTTATTTATGCAAGAAAGATCTGCTGGAGGATCGGCGCGAGTAAAGATACCATCGACTATGCGACGCAGTATCTTCAGATTGTGGCATTTGCCATCCCGTTTCTGATCGTCAGCAACAGTTTCAGTAATATCATTCGTTCGGAGGGCAGGGCGAAAACCGCCATGACAGGTATGATAATCGGAAATCTGATCAATGTCATTTTGGATCCGGTTATGATTCTCGGATTGGGCTGGAATGTAGCGGGAGCCGCGATCGCAACTGTGATCGGAAATGTTTTTTCCACCGTTTTCTATCTGTGTCATCTGCTTTCCAGACGTACGATGCTGTCTGTGAGCCCGCGTTATTATCAGGCAGGAAACGGTATCCTGACCGGCGTATTTGCGATCGGGATTCCGGCGTCTCTGAACAGTGTTCTGATGAGCATATCAAACATTATAATCAATAGTGAAATGAATAAATTCGGCGATATGGCGGTAGCCGGTCTGGGCGTTGCCATGAAGGTAAATATGATAGTGGTAATGCTTCTCATCGGTATTGGAACCGGGATCCAGCCTCTTCTGGGATATTGCTTCGGGGCGGGAAACCGGAAACGGTATATGGCGGTTCTGCGGTTTTCCTGCATGCTTGCGTTTATTACCAGTCTTATCATGACAGTGATCTGTTACTGCGGCGCAGGGCCTTTGGTCCGGCTGATGCTGAAGGAACCGGCGGCTTTTGAGTATGGCATGGCTTTTTCCAGAATTTATATTCTGTCGGGTCCGATCCTCGGACAACTGTTTGTATTTATCAACGCCATACAGTCGACAGGCGCTGCGCTGCCGTCTTTGATCCTGTCCATCAGCAGACAGGGACTTTTGTATCTGCCGATCCTGCGTTTTTTTAACCGTCACTTTAATACTGCCAGAATGCTGGCGGCGGCTCAGCCGGTTACAGATTATCTGGCAACCCTTCTGGCGGTCATATTATTTTTCGTTGTCTGTAGTAAATATTTTCCGAAGAATCTAAGAAGCGAGGAATTCTAATCATGAATAAAAAACTGGTGTTTAATCCGTTTCTCCCATTAAATGAATATATTCCGGACGGAGAACCGCATGTCTTCGGGGACCGGGTGTATCTCTACGGCTCCCATGATAAAGAAGGCGGCGAAACCTATTGTATGCTGGATTATACCGTATATTCCGCACCGGTTTCGGACTTGTCGGATTGGCGGAGGGAAGGCGTGATCTACCGCGCCAAGCAGGATCCGGATTACGGCCGCCGGAACTATATGTACGCACCGGACGTAGTACGTGGAAATGACGGCAGATATTATCTGTATTACTGTATGTCGGGAGAATACGGAAAAGGCGGTTATCATGGTCCGATTCAGGCGGCAGTCTGCGACACACCGGCAGGACAGTATGAATATCTGGGATTTGTCCGGCATCCGGACGGTACGCCAATGCTGGATTATGTCTGTTTTGATCCGGCAGTTATAAATGATGACGGCGTCATCCGTATTTATTACGGAACACAGTATCCTTATGAAGAAGAACCGGATTTTCGGGAAAATGAAGCGCGGATTCAGGAAGAAATGGAAATGTTTGGAAAGAGCCGGGAGGAAATTCTGGGAACAAAGGACAGCGTCATGGGACCGTCCATGGTTGTATTGCAGGAGGATATGCTTACGATAGCGGAACCGGCAAGGCATATCATTCCTTACCGGACAAAAGGAACCGGTTTTGAGGATCATCCGTTTTATGAAGGAAGTTCCATGCGTAAGATCGGACAGACTTATTATTTTATATATTCTTCCCTTCAGAACCATGAACTTTGTTATGCCACAAGTAAGTATCCGGACAAGGATTTTAGTTTCGGAGGCACCATTGTATCAAACGGGGATATCGGATTTAATGGAAGAACGGAAGAAGAACGTTTAAACATGACGGGAACCACACATGGAAGCATCGAGTGTATCAACGGAAAGTGGTATGTGTTCTATCACCGTTTGACGCATAAATCAGATTACAGCAGGCAGGCATGTGCGGAGTCGATCGAAATCCTTCCGGACGGCAGGATCCCGCAGGTAGAGATCACATCCTGCGGTCTGAACGGAGGACCGCTTCCGGCAGCGGGCAGTTATCCGGCTGTGATCGCCTGTCATATTACAAACGGAAATATGCCGCACGGCTCTAACCGGATCTATACGCATTCCTTTCCGAATGTAACAAACCGGGGAGAAGACCGTTTTATCGGGGAGATTCAGGACGGCACTTTGATCGGCTATAAATATTTTATATTTGATGCAAAAGATAAGGCGGAAAATCTTGGGATTGTTTACCAAAGCACATCCTCCGGAGCTTTTGAAGTAAGGGACGGGATTAAAGGAACCCTTGCAGCCGAAATCCCACTGGAAAAAACCGATGGATGGAAACAGGAGACGGTGAAGCTGAATATCTCAGACGGTGTACATCCTCTGTACTTTTTCTACAAAGGCACCGGTGTGGCAGAGCTTAAGGAGATTTCTTTTTCCTGATAGAAAAAATATAAAATAAAGAACAATAAAAAAGCTTCAAAGCATTTTTTGCTCTGAAGCTTTTTGTTTGTTTTTATGTGGGAATATATCTTATCAGTTTCTGTTTCTTCCCAGAAGGCTGAGAAGCTTTAAGAACAGGTTGATGAAGTCCAGATATAACTCCAAGGCGCCCCACATACCGATAGTTACCACGCTGAACCCCAGATTAGAAGCAGCCAGCTTTTTAATCTTCTGCGTATCATAAGCGGTCAGACCGACAAATATGATTACGCCGATGATATTGATCAGAAAATCCAATCCGGAACTATGCAGGAAGATATTGACTATGCCTGCAAGGATAATTCCCAGAAGTCCCATAAAGAGGATACTGCCCCAAGAGGTTAAGTCCTTCTTTGTCAGTGCACCGTAAATCGCCATGATACCGAAGATGCCGGCTGTCAGGAAAAATACGCTGGTGATGGAGCTCAGTGAATATGCAAGGAAAATAACGGATAGCATGAGTCCGTTTACAATGGAATACGCAAAGAACAGTATTCCGGACATCACTGCGTTATTGTGTCTGGTTGCCACATTCGCACCGATCACGATAGCGAATTCCGCAACAATGATTGCGATCAAAGCGATCGGATTTGAAAAAATCCTATAGAATAATCCGGTTTTTGCAACATAGAGTGACGTAATACCCGTAATAAGCAAAGCAACAAACATAAACATAAATGACATGGACACGACATCGCCGATGGCATATGCAAGACCGCCTGCTTGCTGCCGGCTGTCTGCGTTTTGATAATAGCCATTCTGGTAATATCCGTTTTGGTTATATCCGTTTTGGTTATATCCGTTCTGGTTATATCCGTTCTGGTTATATCTGTTCTGGTTATATCCATTCAGATTATACCCATTCTGATTGTAACCGTTTGGATCATAGCCGTTTTGATTATATCCGTTGTTTTGATAATACTGCGGGTTGTAATTTCCGTTTGGATTACTCTGATTGGTCTGATTATTAAAATCACCGTTGTTATCCATAAAATACCTCCTACTATAACCTGTAAATGCTTACATAGTTAAATGTATCACGCTTTTGCTTAAATTACAACCAAGTTTCGAAATTTTCATAAATTACTAAAAAATAAGACACAATATAAGAAAGAAAAAGAAATGGGAAACTGTCATGAAATATTTAAAACAGATGTGGATCATCCTGCTGATATCTTTTGCGGGAGAAGCGCTGCGAAGCGTACTTCCCCTGCCGGTGCCCGCAAGTATCTACGGGCTTCTCATCATGCTGTTTGGACTTATGACGCATGTAATATCTTTAGATGAAGTGGAAGAAACCGGAAATTTCCTTCTTACGGTTATGCCGCTTATGTTTATTCCTGCGGCGGTGGGACTTTTGGAAACATGGAGCCTTCTGAAACCGATCATCTGGGAAATCGCTATCATTATGCTGGTTTCGACCGTATTCGTCATGGCATTTTCCGGCAGGGTTACGCAGACATTTATCCGGAAACGTGCAGAAAAAAAGAAAAGGGAAAGGAAGGAAAAAGATGAAAACGTTTATCACTGATTCTTTATTTTTCGGCTCGGTCATCAGTATTACCGCCTATGAGATCGGAATATTTATACGGAAGAAAACAGGTCTTGCCATTCTGAACCCGCTTCTGATTGCCATTATTCTCGTGATCGCATGTCTGTTATTTTTTGGAATCGACTATGATGTTTATAATGACAGTGCAAAATATATCAGTTATTTCTTAACGCCGGCAACGGTCTGTCTGGCGATTCCTTTATACCGGAGCCTGAGCCTGCTTCGCAGAAACTGGCAGGCGGTTTTGATCGGAATTACTGCAGGCAGCATGGCAAGCATGGGTGTTATCCTGCTTCTCTCACATTTATTCGGGCTAAGCCATGAGCAGTATGTCACACTCCTTCCAAAATCCGTTACCACAGCGGTCGGAATGGGAGTGTCCGAAGAATTAAACGGTATCGTGAATATCACAGTTGCGGCGATCATTGTTACGGGGATCATCGGAAGCGTGCTTGCGGATTTCGTGCTTCGGATCTTTCATATTGAGGAGCCTGCTGCCCGCGGTATCGCTCTGGGTTCCTCCGCGCATGCGGTGGGTACGGCAAAGGCGTTCGAACTCGGAGAAGAGGAAGGCGCGATGGGAAGTCTGGCAATTGTTATTTCCGGCATGATTACCGTTGTCTTTGCTTCATTTTTTGCCGGATTGTTATGATAATGCCGCAAAATGCTGCATAGAATGATAGTAATAGCAGCAAATGGTGGATGTTATGAGTATTCATGTTGTTTCCTCCGGAGAAACCGTCTATAGTATTTCAGATCGTTACAGAGTTTCTTCGGAGAAGGTGATTTATGATAACCAGCTAATCTATCCCTATCAGCTTGCGATCGGGCAGGCTCTTTTTATTTCCGATGGAACGTTAGAAAAAACCAGAAATCTCAGCGTAAACGGATATGCGTATCCTTTTATCAGCCGGTGGGTTCTGGAAAATACCCTGCCTTATCTTACGGAACTTTCTATTTTTTCTTATGGATTTACAGGCGGTGGGGAACTGATCCCGCCGGAACTTCCGGAAGACTGGATGATACAGGCGGCGGAGCTTTTTGATACGTTACCGTTTCTGACGCTCACTCCCTTTGACGAAACCGGAAACTTCAACAATCTGCTGATTAGTGAAATGATAAATAATGAAGAAGCGAAAGAAAACCTGATCCAAAATCTTCTTGTGACGCTTCAGGAAAAAGGTTATCAGGGGGTGGATATTGATTTTGAGTTCATTCGGAAAGAGGATCGGGATTTATTCACTGCATTCGTGCGGGAAACCAGAGAGGCGTTAAATGAATACGGATATCAGGTTTCGGTCTGTCTGGCACCGAAAACTTCGGATAACCAGCCGGGACTTCTGTATGAGGGAAAGGATTACCGGGCTTTGGGAGAGGCCGCGAATCATGTTCTGCTTATGACGTACGAATGGGGATATACCTACAGTCCGCCGATGGCGGTCGCTCCTATCAACAAAGTGCGGCAGGTGGTGGATTATGCCCTGACTGTGATACCGGCGGAAAAGATCAATATGGGCGTGCCAAACTACGGATATGACTGGGCGCTTCCTTATGAGAAAGGGGTAACGAAAGCAGTCACCATAGGAAATATAGAAGCTGTACGGATCGCAGTCGAAAACGGTTCGGAAATCATGTTTGATGTAGTCGCTGCGACTCCGTATTTTACATATCAGAAGGACGGCGTTACACATGAGGTCTGGTTTGAGGATGTGAGGAGTATTCAGGCGAAACTGAACTTAGTAGACGAAAAATATCTGCGCGGGATTGGGTATTGGCAGATCATGCAGCTTTTCCGCGCAAACTGGCTTCTGCTGGACCAGCAGTTTTACATCAATAAATATTAATTTTTTTGAAAGAAATTCTTAAGAAATAAGGCTGGATTTCTGGTGTATGATAGGGGCGGAGGATACGAAAAATGCGCGAGGGGACAGATATAAAAAACAGGATAGCGGCCGAGCAGCTTATGGAGTTTCTATTTCTGGCGGGCATGTTCGGCTTTATGATGATGTGGATGATGATTCAGCCTTTTGCGGCAAGTCCGGATGAGGAAATGCGGTATCTTGTGCCGCAGTTTATTTTCCGGCATGGAACTTTGCCGCATGGCGCCGATCCGGAAATCCGGAATGTGGACTGGGGAACCTCTTATGGGTTTACGCCGATTACGTCCTATATTCTTAGCGCCCTGTTTATGAAGATTGTCTCTTTATTTTTTACAGATTTTATGGTGCTTCTGCGCGCTGCCCGTATGGTAAGCGTTCTTTTTGGAACCGCTGCGGTATATGTCATTATCCGGATCGGGAAAAAGCTGTTTCCGAAACCATACGACTGGCTGTTTATCATTACGGTCAGTACGATCCCACAGTTTATTTTTGTAACCAGTTATGTGAATATTGACGCCATGGCGCTCTTTGGCGCGGCGCTTCTTTTCTATGCCTGCCTTTTGGGCAGGGAATCGAAATGGGAGACCAGACATCTGGTTCTTTTTGCAGTCGCGTTGTCCGTCTGCATTCTGTCTTATTATAACACCTATGGTCTGGTGCTTGGTTTTTCCCTGTTTTTTATTGTGTCTGTCTGTATTACGAATCAGGACAAGCAGGAGGTATGGAAAATTCTTCTCAAAAAGGGATTTTTTGTACTTCTGATCGTATTTTTATTGTGCGGCTGGTGGTTTATCCGGAATGCGGTTTTATATGACGGTGATTTTCTGGGACTTGCGGCAACAAACCGGTATGGGGAATTGTACGCCAGAGAGGATCTGAAACCGTCGAAGATACTGACTCCAATGCGGGAAGGAAAAACCGTCTTCGAAATGCTGCGGCAGGGTTGGATAACCGTTTCCGCCATGAGTTTTTTCGGTGTTTTCGGCTGCATGGATATTGTGCTTCCGTTCCGGATGTATCAGTTGTATTTTTTGTTATGCCTTATTGGATTTGCGGGAGCCTGCATAGCGGTTCCGAAGTTCTTCCGTTATAAAGATGCTGAAAACCGGAAGACAGATGATATATATTTTACAGTCTGCTGTATTTTATCTATCATCCTTACGGTGGGAATCAGCGTCTATTATTCTTATACCAGTGATTATCAGCCGCAGGGAAGGTATATTCTTCCGATGATGATTCCACTGTTTTATTTTATCGTGACCGGATTTGTCCGGATCTTGGAACTTCTTCCGGTGAAGCCGGTTGGAAAGCGGATTTTATGTTATCTGGGCGAAGCTCTTTTTATCGGCTTAATGTTATACAGTTATTTTGCGGTATTTGCCCCAACATACCGATGAATTTTATAGAAAGGAAGGTTGTTAAAGGGGAAGAAACATGAAAAAAATAGTGATTATTGGCGCAAATACATTTCAGAACCCGCTGATCTTAAAAGCGAAGGAAATGGGATTTGAAACGCATGTATTTGCATGGCAGGACGGTTCTGTCGGAGAAAAAACAGCAGACTATTTTTATCCTATCAGCATTGTGGAAAAGAACCGGATCTTAGAGGTCTGTCGGGAAATTAAGCCGGACGCGGTAACGACGATCGCTTCCGACCTTGCGATGATTACAGTTGCCTTTCTGGCGGAGAAGCTAGGCTTAAACGGTAGCAGCATTTCCTGCATAAACAGGAGTACGAATAAATATCTGATGCGGCAGGCATTTCAGGAGCATGGGATTCCATGTCCAAGGTACGAGCGGGTAACGGAGAAGGATGCGCTGCAAAAGATAGCCGGCATGCAGCTTCCGATTATCGTGAAACCTACGGACCGTTCCGGAAGCCGGAGCGTAACGAAGATCGAAGGAACGGGAATTATCGACGGAACCCTTTCCGTTGAAACCGAAATCGAAATCCGTCGGGCAGTCAATCGGGCGGTTCGGGATTCTTTTGAAGATATGGCGATCGTGGAGGAGTTTTTTTCCGGCGATGAATACAGTTTTGAATCCATGACGGTACAGGGCGTTCACCATATGCTTCAGATCACGAAAAAATATACGACGGACGCACCGCATTTCATAGAAACCGGTCATGCGGAGCCGGCGGGACTGAGCGAAGAAACGCAGGAGCGGGTAAAGCGGGAAATATTCCGCGCGCTGGACGCACTGGGGATTACCGGCGGCGCCGGACATTCGGAATTCCGTATTCAGAAAGACGGAACGATAAGGATCATTGAGATCGGTCCCAGAATGGGAGGGGATTGTATCGGCTCTCACTTGGTTCCTCTTTCCACGGGGTATGATTTTATAAAAATGGTGATCGAAGAAGCTGCGGGGCTTCCGGTTTCCTTTGAAAGAAACCGGCATTACAGCCGCGCCGAAATCCGTTTCATCATGAAAGAGGCGGACTATCAGGAGTACTTAGCAAGGCGGTCGGAGAAACGGATTGTATTTGAAGACGAGATCGACTGTGATTTTTCAAGAGATGTAGTGGATAGCGGCAGCAGGCATGGGTATTATATCTATGTAGAAGATTAAAATTTGAAATGGACGAATGAGGGAAGAAACATGGATTCAGTGGAGAAACTATCAATTATCATTCCGGTATATTATAACGAAGGAAATTTATTTCCGCTTTATGAAGATTTAAAAGAAAAGGTACTTACCAAACTTTCCTGCGCCTATGAGATCGTCATGGTAAATGACGGTTCCAGAGACAGATCCTATCAGGAGATGAAGGAACTCGCGGAAAAAGATGAAAATATCGTGCTTGTGAACCTTTCCAGAAATTTCGGGGAGCATAGGGCGACGCTTGCGGGACTTTCGTTCTGTACAGGTACGGCGGCAGTCCGGAAGGCAGCGGATCTGCAGGAACCTTCTGAAATGATATTGGAAATGTATGAGCAGTATAAAGCCGGAAAGAAAGTAGTCCTCGCTGTCCGTTCCGACAGGGAGGAAGGATTCTCTCAGAAACTTTTTTCGAATATGTATTGCAGGATGATGCGGAAGTTTGCCCTGTCCAATATGCCGGAGGGCGGATTTGATACATTTTTGATCGACCGTCAGGTCATAGACCTTCTGGTATCGACCGGAGAGAAAAATGCGCCGGTGACGGAGCAGATTCTGTGGAGCGGATTTGACTTTGCAAAGGTTTTCTATGTCAGAAGAAAGCGGACGATCGGAAAATCCGGATGGACGCTTTCAAAGAAGATCAAGCTTGCCATTGATTCTCTGTTGTCCTTTTCGTACTTTCCCGTACGGTGCATGTCTACGGTCGGCGGACTTGCGGCGCTTGCGGCTCTGATCTGGGCGATCATTATCTTTGTCCAGTATTGTATCGGATATATTGATGTGGAAGGATACACGACTCTCAGTATACTGGTGCTGTTGAGTTTCGGGGTGATCATGCTGTCCATGGGTATTTTGGGCGAGTATCTGTGGCGGATGTTTGATGAGATACGAAAAAAACCGCCTTATGTTGTAGATGAAGTCATAAGGCGGAAAGACAGGGAGAAGTAAAGATCTATTTCTTATTCATATGCAGTTTGAATTCGTCCATATATTCTTCCAGAATTTCACGGAAAGAACGGTGGGAATGCAGGGAAAAGAAGAAACGGTATTTTTCTTTGCGTTCTTCCCGTTCTTTTCTTAATTTTTCCCGGAAGGTTTCTATCTTTAAGACGATCTGATATTCCGCCGCGAGTTTCCGCAGCTTTACCATGATGTTGAATGAATATACCATATCGATCAGGAAGATTCCGTAAAAGAAACCGATAAAGAAAGAAAATGCCAGATTCTTCGATAGCCAGTCTAAAGCATTCAATACATGGGGATGGATGATAAGGTAATATACCGCGCCGAGAACTGCCCAGAAGAATGAGAATCTCGGACAGATAATGCCCTGGATATTTCCCCATTCATTGCTGTAATCCCAGAGTTTTACCTTCATGCCTTTGATGAAAATAAGTCCTGTGATATATTCGATGCAGGTCATGGCAAACGCCATGATGATGAAAAGAATGATCTTTTCCAGAGCGGGATGTTCTTCCAGACCGTTGATCCGGATACCTGCAAGAAGATAAAGAATACATAATCCGGAGCCGTACAGGGGAAGATAAGGACCGACCAGAAAACCGGGATTTACCCATTTCTTTTCTGCTTTTCCGGTAGGAGAAAAGAATCTTCGGAAGAATAATTCAATACACCAGCCGGTAAGGCTTCCGACAAAAAATAAAAAAAGTAAGATCAATGCATGATTCATAGGTTTCACCGCCAAGCTATTATAATATAAAAAGGATTTTATGACAAATGTCGAAAAGAATCAACTAAAATATCATAGCTTGATTCTGAAATTTTTTTCAGGAATGTAGGATTACAATACATGTGTTACAGCTAAATAATTAAAAAGCAGAGATACTGCCTTTGTGTTATAGTTTAATCAC
>CANRMC010000016.1 GCA_947631605.1 uncultured Lachnospiraceae bacterium | reverse complement strand
CTCTTAACTGGAAAACCCCAAAGCAGGTATTGATGGATTATTCAAGGTCAGTGTAACAAATGTTTGACAAACCTACAACCGCACCATTTCTTTCCCTTTGGATGAAACGGTTTCAGTCTGTTATAAGCAGGAACTGTTTCTACTGACAAGCCTGAAATCTCATAAGAGGTCCCCGGCACTGTGAACACGCAGTTTTTCTCCGGAATACCGGCATCCTTTAACACCTGGGATTTCATCTGCTCCGGCGCCGTAAGGATCGTTCCTTCTTTTTTCAGTTTCCCGATATCGGCAGGAGAAAAATGGTCGTAATGATCATGGGTGATAAAAATCACATCTGCATCATTCATCACTTTCGGAATCTCCAGGGGATCAAAATACAGGATCCGGCTTCCTGCTATCCGGATACTGCTCTGCTTATTAATTGAAACTGTTTCCGTCATTCTTTCTCATCCTTTCTATCCTCAATCTCATCCTGCTCCGCCGGTCTCCATGCTTTTCCGAAATTTGTGTCCCGGAACAAGGCTGCAAGACCGGTGATCTGCTTCAGACGGAGAATTTCATCCATATCCATTCCCAGATGTTTCGATATCCATGCGTCGGAACGTCCCAGTTCATGCAGGTCTTTTACAATATTACTCATCAGTTCCACATCATGGTTTCCTCTCGCCCGGTTATGGCGGATCGTGCTTGCCATACGGTTCTCAATGGATTTATCTATGACGGAAACCGGAAGTTTTCCGCCCTCCCGTTCTCTGATATCCTCATGCTCCAGCATCACGCGGTAACGGTGGAAACCGTCCACGATGATATAAATATCTTCATCTTTATCATAATAACAGACGATGGGCATGGTGTAACCATCATTTTTTATGCTGTCATAAAGCAGCTTCATTTCCGGCGGCGCAACCGAATTTGGATTATAGTTGTTCGCCTTTATTTTTTCAATCGGTACTGATATAATATGATATACCGGACTTTCAAACTCCATAATGAATCTCCTCGACGCCTTTATACTGGCTTCTGATATAGTCCACATTTTTCTTCTGTTCCCGGCTGAGTCCGAATCCCATGAAACGGCAGGTATGGTCATTTTTCAGGATACAGTAACACATCCGTTTCCAACTCGGAATATCCTTTGTCGTTTTGATATCATCCGTATCATCCGGAATATTTCCCGTAAAAATGATTCTGGATTTTCCGCTCAGCGTATAGTTGGAAATACCGTTCCTCCGGATCTTATATCCATGCTCCTCCAGTTCCCGGATCGTATCTTCATTTAATCCGCCTCCGGTCTTGTGCCAGAACGTCATGGATGTATTAAACTTTTTGATATAATTATTCCGAAGCGCAGGCGGCAGCGTTCCCAAAAGAAATTTTGTAAAAGATTTCCATGTATGTCCCTCCGGAAGCGAAACATTCCGGTATCCCATGGCTTTGGTCTTTCCGTAAATACTGGCAAAGTTCACACCCTGTACCCTGCCAACAAGCTTTACCCAGATTTCCGGATCGATAACCCGATACAGATTCAGGGAATCTTTGGAATAATCGTTAAACGGCGAAGCTACCCGCATCTGAGAAGGTTTCAGTCCTGCCATATAGTACAGATCGTACAGTTTGTTATAAGCATAATTAAATTTATAATGGGCATGCCAGACATCGCTTAACGACCAGTCATAGATTGGAGACGCGCACCATACATTTTTATAATGATTACTGATCCAGCATTCTCCCTTGTATCCGTATTTTTTATTGAGAAATCCGCTGTAACGGTGCATGGATTCTTCCGCGCGCATACCCAGAAGGCAGACCGTTTTTTTGTTCCCATGGGCAATTCTATACCATCGTCCGAACCGTTTTGCCAGATCCTCCTGCCGCATTTTATATTTGTATGTAGTGATTGGATTATTCTTCAGATTGATGACATATTCCTTGTCCGGCATACTGCGAACCCATGCGTCTTCTTTCGTATCATCCCAGGGATACCAGTACATTTCATAGCTGCTGAGCGCCGTTCTTGTCGCCATTGGAAGACATACCCAATACGGCTCTACCTCATCTTTTATCCGTTCAAACGTCTGCTCCACAAACTCGGAAGTTACCGTATACTGAGCTTCAAAATCCTGATGAAACACGCCGATCACCCGGTCGGGATAATTGGCATTCCGAAAATCCAGTACCAGATTCAGAAGAAGACCACTGTCTTTTCCGCCGGAAAAAGAAACATAAATATTATCAAATTCTTCAAAAATGAACCGCAGCCGTTTCTGTGTTTCCTCATACACATCCTGTTCCAGATATTCCCGTATCATTTTCGATCATCCTTTGTATGTTTTTCCATTTTTTTCCAATTTTAAGGTTATATCCTTAAATTAGCACATTAAATTCATAAATTCAACTTACTGGAACAAGAAAAAAGGTGCTGACCGTTTCCGGTGAGCACCTTGATCGTATTGATTCAATATCCTGTTTTTGATCTTATGTTAAATGATCCAGCTTTTTCAAAAGTTTCTGAATATCGATCGGCTTTGCAATGAAATCATCCATGCCGCTTGCGAGCGCTTTATCTCTGTCTTCTTTAAAAGAATTTGCAGTGCATGCAAAGATTTTTACCGTTTCCGCATCCGGACGCTTTAATGCGCGAATCGCCTTTGCCGCGTCATATCCGTTCATTTCCGGCATCAGAAGATCCATGAGGATCACATTGTAGGTGCCCGGCGCGGATTTCTCGAAAGTGTCCACCGCTTTCCTGCCGTTATCTACATGCGTAACCAGATAGCCTTCTCCAGAGAGGAGCTCCAGAAGGATCTCTCCGTTCAGTTCATTGTCCTCTGCGATCAGGATCGTAGGCTTGCTATCCAACACAGCACTCTTAGATTCCGCTTTTGACTCTGCTTCAGATTCCTGCATGGAAACCGGTTCTGCAAAAAACGTGAATGTGAAATGGCTTCCTTCTCCTAATTTACTTTCCACTTCCAGACTGCCGCCCATGCGCTTTGCGAGAAGCGAGCAGATCGCCATCCCCAGTCCGGTTCCCTGATTTCCCTGAGAAACGGTACTGGATTCCTGTGTAAACGGATCAAACAGCTTTTTCTGGAATTCTTCGCTCATTCCTCTGCCGTTATCGATCACATCCACCGTTGTACGGACATTTCCTTCGGAATCCGCATCCTGTTTTACCTCTACGGCAACACGGCCGTGTTCCGGCGTATATTTCCGGGCGTTATCGATCAAATTGATAAGGATCTGCTGGATCCTGATCTCATCTCCCATGATCTCCGGTGCGGTGAGCGCAATGTCCATCGTAAATTCAATGCCCTTTTCCTCCATACTGCTCATTTCTATCGATTCCACCGTTTCCAGCAGAAGCTGAAGATTGAGAGGCCTGTGCTCCAGTTCCACATCACTCTCTTGAAGCTTCGACATATCCAGAATATTGTTTACAAGCGAAAGCAGGTATTGAGCGACCGAAGATGACTGTTTCAGGTAATTCGAAAGCTTTTCCTGATTTCCAAGATTCTGAGACATCAGATAATTCAGGCTCAGCACCCCGTTCAGAGGCGTCCGGATCTCATGGCTCATCGTAGAAAGGAAATCGCCCTTTGCCTTTGCATTTGCCCGGTCCTTGATCGAACGGATCCGGATCGTCATATTGACGTACAGGAGAATACCGATCATAACAAGGGCAATTCCCAGCAGCACCAGTGTATAGCGGTACTGGTAAATGAAATCGCCTATTGTATATTTATACATATTTCCCATGGTCGCATCAATAATATAGGCTGCAACCTCGCCATCCGACATCATGGCGATGGCTTTATTGATCATGTCAATCTGCAATTTACTCTCCAGCCAGTCGGGATCATCATCCGCCACCTGAAGCGGCACTACGGCAGAAAAACATAACTGGTCGTCCATCCCCACGACCGGAATTACTTTCAATTTACTGTAAATCGGTTTATACAGCCAGTACTCAACGACATACTGGTTCTGGATCAGAAGATCCACTTCACCTTCATTGACAGCCGTCAGACAGTCTTCGATGGTATCGTAATCATACAGTTCAAAATTCGGATAACGGTCCGTAAGAACCTTTCGGATCGTCTGGGAGCCTGTTGAAATCGCTACTTTAAAATGACCATTCTCGTTAAATTCCAATCCTTCTTTTGCAACGATGACTTTCCGGCTGGAAAGATACGGGTCGCTCATCAGAATTCCTCTTGCCTTCTGATTTTCCTTGTTATATTCCACGCCGGTCACAAGATCGAACTTCTGCTCCAGAAGATAGTCGTAAGTAACGTCTCCTGCCGGAAGTTCTACATATTCAAATTTTAATCCCGTAATCTCCGAAATCCTGTCGAAAATATTTCTGGAAATACCGCCTAATTCTCCGGCATCATCATGGAAAGAAATCGGTTTCCGGTCCCGTACATAACCGACCTTCAACGTACCGCAGGAAGCGGCATATTCCTTTTCCTCCTCCGTAAATTCCGTTTCCGGCTGAACTTCCTCTGCATTCGCAGAAATCCCGGAGAAACTGCATACAAAGAAAAATACTGCAATTATCCCCGCCAAAATCCGATCCATTCTTCTATGTAACAACATTTTCTTCATCCCTTTCTGGCATTTCCGAATCGAACTGTTTGAAACATTTTCCGTTTTATCCAGAATAGCATAAAAAGACAAAAAATACCATAGAAAGTATATTTTTCGGTTTTCCTTGTATTTTTACCCGGCAGCGTTTATAAGTATATATTAGAAAAACATATTCAGGCATGGGAAGATTTACATAATAAGATTCACATAAATGATTTATATAACATGATTTATCATAGAAAAATTTACGCTGGAGGGGATAAAAAATGGAAGAGATTCATTTACTGAAAAAACGAAAGAAGGGTCTTTTGCGGATCGTATTCAGCAGAACGGGCATCGTTTTGCTGCTTCTTGCACTGGCAGTCTTCTGTTTTTTGATCGTCCAGATATTTTTTGCCGGGATCATCAATGCCGTTCTGGGCGGCGTGGGATTATTTAACCTGATCGTTATCATAGCCTTGATCAACAGCGATATGGACAGCTCCGCAAAACTGACGTGGATACTGGTGGTATCGCTTACGTCTGTTTTTGGCACCCTTTTTTATCTATACACAAAAACCAATCTTGGAAGCCGTACCGTTTCCAAGGAGTGTCTGCAGCTTATTGAAGAACATAAAAACGATATCGTGCAGAATGAAGAAACTTACTCCAGTCTTGCGGCGGAAAGTCCGGAAACGGCAGAGCTTGTCACCTACTTAAACCGGAGCGGTGCTTTTCCGGTTTCCTCCGGAAACAATGTTACATACTATCCGTTGGGCGAACAGAAATGGGAAGCTATGCTGGAAGACCTGAAGAAGGCGGAAGATTTTATTTTCATGGAATATTTTATCATAGACGAAGGTCAGATGTGGGGAAGCATCCTGCATATCCTTGCCGAAAAGGCGAAAGCCGGCGTGGACGTCAGAGTCATGTACGACGGCACCTGCGCCATTTCCCTGCTCCCTTACCAGTATCCGAAAATGCTGGAGGAATACGGCATAAAATGCAAAATGTTCGCTCCGCTCCGTCCATTTATGTCTACGCATTATAACAACCGCGATCACCGTAAGATCCTCGTCATTGACGGTAAAGTCGGATATAACGGCGGCGTCAATCTAGGAGACGAATACATCAACCGAATCGAACGGTTCGGGCACTGGAAAGATACGGCGATCCGTATCGAAGGTCCTGCCGTCGATAATCTTACATGGATGTTCCTCAATATGTGGTCCTTAGGAGAAAAAGAAAGAAATTATGTAAACCATTTCGGACACTTTAAGCCGCAACCGGAAAAAGCCGGCTACGTCATTCCATATGGAGATAATCCTTTTGACAGAGACAAGGTCGGTGAAAAGGTTTATATGGATATCCTGAACAGGGCCGACTCCTATGTCCACATCATGACGCCGTATCTGATCCTGGACGATTCCCTTTTATCCGCACTGAAATATTCCGCGGAACGCGGCGTAGATACCAAACTGATCCTGCCGGGAATTCCGGACAAAAAGGCAGTCTATCATCTTGCCAAAACTTATTTCCGGACGCTGCTGGATTCCGGCGTAAAAATCTATATCTACACGCCGGGGTTCGTCCATGCAAAAGTATTTGTTTCAGACGACAAAAAAGCGGTGGTAGGAACCATAAATCTGGATTACAGAAGTCTCTACCACCACTTTGAATGCGGAACCTATCTTTACAATACGGAATGCATTGCAGATATCGAAAAGGATTTCAAACAGACTCTTGAAAAATGCCAGCCGGTAACGTATGAATCCATACGGAAGGAAAGCGGGATTCATAAACTTGCCGGTCAGTGTATGCGGCTGATCGCACCGCTTCTCTAGTCTGTATCCTTTCTACGCTGTATATACTATATTTCGTATTCGTCCATGAGTTTTTGTAAAATATCTTTGTCCGTCTCCAGTTTTGCAAGTTCCTGCAGGCGGTTGTCAGCGGTCAGTCGTTTGATCAATTCGGACATTTTCTCCATGCCTTCACGCTTGCCTTTGGCGATGGCAGAGGACATATCCCAGTTATATTTTTCTCTTGCTTCGCACTGCTCCCGGATCTTATCCTCCTCGGTCATCTCATAGAATGTTACCGCTGCGTCTGCTATATATTTATTCGCTTCTGCCGACATCTTTAATTCCTCCCATGTCCGGGCTTTGAAAAACTTCGCCCAGTGATAAAGACTGTTGGAGCTACAAGTTGTGTTCTCCTCCATATTTCCGAGTACACTTAAGTTTAGCACATAGAGAATCAGTTTGTCACTATATATTTCATGGTTTTTCGTGTTCATCATCTTGAACTCGGATAACAGTTCCGGTGTCAGATCCGGCAGGCTGAAATCCAGTATTCCTACATGGATCGTGGTATATGTGTCCAGATAGTCATTCCCCTTCTGCAGGTGGGCGAACGAGCGGCAGAGATAGAAGAGAGAGCGTTCCGGCCAGTTGCCGGGATCGTTTACCTGCATCTCAATATTAATGATCCGACTGTTATTCAGCATGACCTTTAAGTCAAGAACGCAGGTCTTTTCATCGATGGATTTTCCGAGTTCTATCGGATTCATAATCTGAATGGACTGTATTTCCCCTTCGGAAAGCCCCAGAACGGCACAGAGAAGTCCTTTCAGGGCGTACGTGTTTTCCTGCAGGACCGCCCGGAACATGTAGTCATTCGTCATCGGGTAACGGATGGCGCCGGTGGGAAGATCTTCCAGAGAACGCTTTCTTTCCCGCATTTCCTTCACTTCCTGCATTTCTTTTGTTTCTTTCATTTGCTTCATTTTTGACATAAATATTCCTCCATCATTAAATTAAATCACGTTATCTAAATCATGGAGATATATCGATATATCTAGTTTCTGATCAGCTTATTTTAACAATATCATATACTCGTATATAAAGCAAATGAACTTTTTGTTAACACAGCAACAATTTGTTACTTCTTGCTGGATTCGTTTCTTTCCGTTTCTTTCCGTTTCTTTCGTTTTCTTTGTTTCTTTGTTATACTTTCATCGCCAAACAAGCAGGAAGAAAAATTTGAGTCTGCCCTCAAATTGTGAAAGTCCGATTTCAGAATAAGCCTGTATCTTCTTTGTAGGACGATCTCTTAAGTTTTACTTCTTCTATAATATCATCCAGCAAAATAGGTTTTAACTCATGTGCGTCCATGCACGCGCAATACATATATGGATGTCCGTTATAAAAATGCTCTCTTTGGTGTGTATGTCCATAAATATTGATCAATGCACTCTTTACTGGCTTCAGCTGGTTATGGGAAACCAAAGTCGGATAATGCGTCAAGTAAAAATGATACCTTCCCACATCCGGATAGTCTAAATATAATGCGGCATCCCCGGCACGTTCAACATTTGCGCAGGACTTATAGATTTCAATTTTTTCAGCACTATCATGATTACCTCTAATGATGATCAGCCTTCCTTTTAATCTCTCCAAAACAGATACTCCATATGAAAAATCCACGTCTTGATCATTATGCTTTAGCATTACATCTCCAAGAATATATACCACATCATCCTGTTCCACAAGTTCATTCCAGTTCCGAACCAGTTTTTCATCATGTTCTTCTATACTATCAAAGCCTCTTTCATGGTAAACAAAGTCTTTATTATGTCCAATATGTAAATCACTGGTAATCCAGATCCTGCTCACATAATCACCTCCCTGATTTCAATTATAACTATCCATCATTTGACACATAAGCCTTTTTCTGTTTCCTCATTTTGTATCTGAAGGCTGTTTTCGATCACCCTGCAGCTATGTTTTTTAATTTCCTAATTGACCATCTTTGGATATTTTTTCTTCGATATTACTTTTATCGTTCTTTTTATTATTTTTAATATCATAAATCGACTTCTCTAATTCTAAGACAGATTTCGGATATGTCTGGAAAATTTCTTCCATTTTTTTTCTTCTCTTTATCATTTTCATTTGAATCGCGATTTTTAATTTCAAGATATGACAGATACTTTTCTGGTAATGAAAATTCTGATCATAAGACCTATGAATATGATCTGCATATAGAGGTTGACGACATCCATCGTAGAAGTTGGCACAAATCCCAAATCCGCAAAAAATGTATAAACAAATATGATCGCAAATAATAGATATAATCCGAGCAATGCCATATATCTATTTCTGGTTAACAGTTTTCTGCTATATATAACCAGGATTCCCATCCCTATAAATGCCAATATGAAAAGGATCAACGGAACTGCACCAAGATAACTGAATATTGCAGAAAACGGGTGCCTTGCGGCAAAATAACTGCTCATATAATCAGGCAGCTGCAGTGAATGACCGGCTAATAAAAGATGCTCCCATCCAATATCATAATTCTCAGGTTCAAACCAGACAATTACCTTATCCCATCTTCCCGTAAAATAAATCGCAGCAAAAAAAGCTGACAGATTCACCGCACAGAAACCGATCATAGCACGATTCTTATTTTTTCTCTTGCTTGTAAGCATAAGTACGCACCACAAAATGCCAAGCGCTGCGGTTACAAAAAATGCCTCAAAAAATTGATTTGTATAGTTGTAAACAAATACTCCGTTTGCGATTATCATAAATAAATCAAATATCAAAAGACTGACATTATTATCAAGTATCTCAAACGAATAAATAATAATATATAATACGATCCATGTAAGAAACATCGAGAATGTATGGGTATACAAACGATGCCCAAAAAACAGTCTATCATCCAGCCATATTCCCACCAATACGATCAGAGCATAAAATACGATCGCCGATATAATCCGGGCTATTTTTATATTGGATGGGCTTATGCCTATATGCTTATATACAAGATCACCCCGCCAAATATAACCGATCCACTCATATGGTATCAGGGCTGTCAGAAGTGCTATAATAACAGGCGGAAGCAGATAAGATACCGTGATTTTATATTGATGGTATCCTTCTATCGTCATTCCTTTTCTTAAACAGAAAAAGATTGCATACATCACTAAATAACTAATTACAATCCCAACAGCTGTGATTACCTTTTTTCCTTTGTTTCCTTCCAATGAAATCGCCTCCTAAATGTTCATCTTTCATACTGTATTTCTAGATAAATTCCACCTGTCCGGTTTCGATATCATAGACTGCCCCTGTAACCTTTAAGCCTTTTTCTGCTTCCTCTTTTTGTATCTTAAGACTTTCTTCAATCATCTTACAGCTATGTTTTACATTCAGGCAGCAGGCTTTGTATTCATTCGTTTCCGTGCCGATAGCGCCCCGGATACTGTCTGCTATGTAACGGATATATCCATGCGTTTCCCCACCCAGCACAGCGCCTACCGCTCCGCAGTTTGTATGTCCCAGAACGACTATCAGCTTCGTCCCCAGATGTTCCGACGCATATTCGATACTTCCCAACTGATGAGAATCGATCACATTTCCTGCTATCCGGATCACAAAAAGTTCTCCAAACTCTGCTGAAAAAATAAGTTCCGGAATCACTCTGGAATCTGAGCATGTAATGATAACCGCATATGGATTCTGCCCTTTTTTCAAAGTCTGAAGCTTTTGCTTTGATATATCAGCATTATAATGATCATCTGTTACAAACTTCCGGTTTCCTTCTATCAGTCTGGATTTTGCTTCGTCTGCTGAACAGTTTTTTATATTATCTGTCATAACGGTATCCTCCTCGCAAAATGTTTATTATGTTTTTATTTTTTCTCTTCTTCTGCGCGTTTACTGCATTTCTTGCTTCTTTTTCATCATACCACTTGCTATTTTTTAAAAAAAGCAGTAAAATTATTTGGAATCTACTAAAGGAGAAAGGCTCAAATGTTTAAAAAACCAACGGATGAACTGTTGTCCCAATTAAAGGAGAGCAACAATATTAACTCATACATGAAAGAAAACCAGAGCAACCTGATTCAAAAATCACTTGCAGAATATTTAAATGAACTTCTGGAACAGAAAAAATTAAAGAAAGCTGACGTCATCCGGAAATCAGAAGTGAATGAAATTTATTCTTATCACATCTTCTCCGGTAAACGAACTCCATCCAGAGACAAATTAATCTGCATCTGCCTCGGTATGGATTTAAATGTCGAAGAGATCAATCAGGCTTTAAAGTACGCCGGTTATGGCATTTTATACGCCCGGAACAAAAGAGACAGCATCATTATCTGGGGCATCGAGCATGGACAAAGTATTCTTCAGATCAACGAAAGCCTGTATGAGCACAAAGAGCGGATTCTGAATTAATTTCAGCATCCCTCTTTTTTTAATCCCGATTATCCGGCAGTTCAAAAATCCCTTCTGTATCACCGGTTCCCAACTGTCCGTAATCATTCCAACCCCATTGATAGAGTTTCCCGTCTTCCGTCAATGCGGCGCAATGGGTTGACGATAATTCTACATCCACAACATGATCCATAATTTTTAACGGTGTAGAGCGGTAAGACGGTATTCCGCTGTCATCATAATAATTATCACCCCAGATATACAGACTCCCGTCTTCTGTTATGGCTGCGCTCATGGAACGTTCTAATTTCACAATCTTCACATGCTCCATTACCTTTACAGGTTCACGCTGAGATTCGTCCGAACCAATCCCAAGTTGACCATGACTGTTCGAACCCCACATATAAAGTGCACCATCATCTTTAATGACTCCACAGTAGGCATTACCAATATCCACACTTACTACATGATCCATTACTTTCACCGGGGTTGCGATTTCATTCTTCTCTGTTGACGGATTTATGATATCTCCTGAATTATCTCCCCACATATACAGACTTCCGTCTTCCGTAATCGCCGCCCCACAAAATAATCCCATGCAATGATAAACAACTCCGTCCATAATCTTATTCGGCGACCATGGATTCATGGAAGTTCCCGGACCGTTGCCTCCTTCTTCACTATATTCATGTCCCCATGTATAAAGACTTCCGTCCTCGGTCAAGGCACTGCCTACGCCCTGTCCAAAGGATACGCTTACTACATGATCCATGATCCGGACAGGTTCCGGCTGATACTCATTGCGGGCACTTGTATATTGTCCGTTTCCCAAAAGACAGCTGCTCTTATATCCCCATGTATACAGACTTCCGTCTTCCGTAATCGCCGCAAGCGCACGTTCTCTGCCTTCTATACTTTTAACATTTTCAAGAATCAGCACCGGAGAAAGCTCCGTCACAAACAATGTGTCATCGGAATTAAGGTCTCCTCTGGTATCCGTCACGCCCCACTGATATAAATCGCCGTCTTCCGTAAGTCCTATCGTAGCATCATCTATCAATGCAACATCCGACATATGTTCCATGATATCATAAGCTGTGACGGTTCCGCTGACATTCTCGTTCAGCAGTATACCAGCACCTGCTATTTCTGTATATAAATTCTGCTGCTCCTGCTGCATATTTCCATTCTGCTGAGTACTATCATTCTGCTGAATATTCCCAGCCTGCTGAAGCTCCGTATCCTGTTCTTCATTACGATGCGCCGTAAAAACGCCTCCTACCGATAAAACCAAGATCAGAATCACCACTAAAACAGCCGTAATTGTCAAAAGAAAGAATCTGAGCCTGCCGGGTTTCCGGATATATCGTTCTGTTTCAAAATGAACGATCTGTTCCGTCTGCAAAACTGTCATACAGTATGGGCAGAAATGAGCGTCCGCCGGCAGGATCCTTTTACACTTTTCACATTGCTTTTCTGACAGATTCACAGTTTTTTCCTCTTTTGCAGATAGTATTATGATAATTTGGCGAACGAGTACTTTTTCATCAGGGCACGTCTCAATTGATTGACGTTTTGGTATCTCTCCTCCAGAGAAACCTGAATGCATTTATTGATAATCCGTGAGCATGCGCCTTTATACAGCTTCTTGGATGGATGCTCCCCCGTCAGCATTACATTCATCAGAATACCGACAGCGAATACATCGGTCCGGTTATCCGATTGAGTGATACCATACTGTTCCGGCGCCGCATAACCGTTGGTGCCAAGGTTAATGGTATCTGCCAGATTTCTTGTTCTATGTATCTTGGCAGCACTGTAATCAATAAGTTTCAGTGTGCCGTTTTGATCAAACATGATATTTTCCGGTTTAATATCCCGGTGTATAATATTATTTTTATGCAGTATTTCCAGTGCTGCAAGCAGCTGAAGAATGACGGCCGCCATTTCCGGTCCCTTATACAGCCGTTCCTCCAGAATATCTGACATTATAATGCCGTCGATGTATTCTTCCAACACGATACAATTTCCATGCTCTTCGGCTGCATCATAAACATTAGGAATATTTACCTGACGGATATTCTTTAATCGAACATAAACTTCCGGATTTCCTTCAAATTTCTTCACCACAATTTTCTGATGAAGATTTTTATGTTCATAAAGGAGGATTTCCATATCGCTCGTTTTGCTGAGCTGTCTGATAAAAGAATACTCTTCATCCAATGCCTTTAAAATTGTATTATACATAATCTGACCTCTCTACGAATATAATACTAATTATTTTTCCATGTTGCAAGTGCTGATATAAATATGACTTTCTCACCATTCTGATATCCATAAAGAAATTCCATCTACTTTATCTCCTTCCAGCGACCATATCCTTAACGTCTTTTTTCCCTCAGACCATTCAAAAGTTTTACCGGTTCCAAAATCCTCGACTTCCGTTCCATATTCATTCAAGATTGCAACAGCCTCATCATAGTTCATTCCGTAAGATATTCCATAAATTGTATAGATACCTTCTCCGTCAAAAGAAATAAAAGTAACCGGCGATGTATCTTCTTCTGCTTCAAATACTATAGCATCATTCCTATACCCAAAACCACTGGTACAACCCTCATCATATAGATCATTGAATATTTCCGGCATTTCATTTATAGGAACCTTTGCATATAAAGTTAATTCATTCTTATCGATTATCGGATTACTCTCAAATTGAATAGGATTGCCTGTCAATTCTTCAACTTTTGCGTCTGCAAATTCCTGGGATACAAGCTGAAATTCCGGTCCGATATCAAGACTATCCTCTAATTCTTCCTCACCATAATATATAGCATCTTCGATATAGTTTATCGAGGCAATACAATCAAGTTCTCCGTTTTTATACTTATATATATTTTGAGTAGTATATGCGGCGCCACCGCTTCCGATATTGTATATAACAGAATTGTCATAAGCTGTATAAGAATTTCTGGACCAACCAAAATATACGCCGATTGGTTTACCATCCTTAATTGTATACATAGCATCGCAAATAAATAGCTCTAAAATTCCATCACCATCTACATCATAGAAGCTATAGTAATTATATTCCCTTCTATAAGGTCCCGCCGCTGATACCTCCCATTTATTACAATCCTCACAGTAACTAAGATAATCGTCCGATGAATCATCCCTTTTATATTCTTCGTGAAGCATAATTTCACGATACTCGTCTATGATCGGTGCGTAAAGATTCTTCTGTTCCTCCACCGACAATGATTCCTGAGTGATAGTTGTGATTTCATTTTCATCATCTTCTACCATGTCAGATCCAGCAATAGTCAAAGAATCCGGAAGCTCAAACTCAACATCTCCCATTAAAACAGGATATGCTTTATACTTATCATCAGATGAATCTTGATATCCGTCATTGTCACCATATTCATCAATTACAATATCCAAAGCATCTTGAATATTCATCCCATTTACCAGATTATTTATAACACCAAATATAACCTCGGTAGCATAATCAACGCAGACAGAGTTATGAAATCCTATAACTGCTTCAGCTGACAGATCAAGAAAAACATTGGCAAATCTTTTGTCAACATCCTGACTTTTACAGTCACAGCCAAAAAAACGACAGGACTCCACTTCGATCAGTTGATTTTCAAAAGCATCCGAAGAATAATTCTTCTTGAAAAAAGAAGGAAAAATAACATATCCTCTGCTCCCGTCAACACATTGGATTTTTGCTATGTTTTTATTATGTAAATCTTTCCAATATTTAAATAATGTCACATCCTCAAATACCATCAAAGCAGTTTTTCCTTCATAATAATTTCCATGCAATGCTAAAATATATACATTATATCCGGAAAGATTTCTCATATCATCAACTGTACAATTCTGGTTAAACGATACATTTACTATACTTTCATCTAGGCCATCCACTGCATCTTCATGATAACTGTCATAATTATTTTGTAACGAATATGATACTAAAACGTTCAGTTTTCCATCTATAGCATCTGATTTTGGTAACTGCAGAACAGGATTACTTATTATTCCAGCATTCATATATTGAGCATCTGATTCTTGTAAAGAAATCCCTCCTAAAAAACCATTTCTATATTCAAATGTATACATCATTTCCGAATCATCATGATCAACTTTTTTGATCCACTTATGAAGTGATAAGTCTATTAACAGTTTTTCGACATCCTTTTTTTTATCTTCTTGTTTTTTCTCTGAGAAACCCTGTTCGGCAAATAGTTCCTGAATTTTTGAATCTACATACTCCTGCCCCTCTTTATCATAATCTTCTTCCGAATACTCGTTTTGTGGTGAAGCATCTGTAGCTGATGCTTTTGGTATGTCAGGCAGACTCGCTGCTTTCTGTTTGCAGTTAAGATTTGCATATACCAGACAAACTATACTGAATACCAACATCAGTCCCGTCATAATCATTAATATAATTTTTGACTTCTTATCCATTTTATTTATTTCTCCTAGTCTTTCAAAGCATTGCAGATTCTACAGCGTGTGGCCATTCCGGAATTCAACGCATTACAGCTTTCACATCTCCATGTTGAAGAAACCAATACGCTGGTTTCTCCTTCGTTCATATCAATCTGCCTGAAACCGCCGTTAGCATCCATCACTAAATCCTGTGATTCCATGAACAGATCATCAATGTTGTAAATTATGTTTTTACCGGAAGACTGCTTTTCCACCGGTGCTTCCTTTTCATTTGCCGGCGCAGTCTCCCACCAGGAGAAACCGTCTCTGCACAGGACAACCAGCATATAACAGGTTCCTCCGATCTGCAATACATCCCGATGTTCCAGATATACATTTTCTTTTGCCGGTAACTGATTCAAATAAACCTCACCGTTCGATTGAACGATATTCAATACAAAATTTTTATTGTAAATATCAAAACTGATCATACAATGACAATTATCCAATACATAATTATCATGTGAAATAACAATATCATTCTGTTTACCGCTTCCAATTATATTATCGGTTGTATATAATGCATACTGCTTTCCATAACCAATACCCGAAATTCCTACCAGCCAGCCAACTACAAGACCGCGATCTTTTTTCTGGTCAATCACTGGTTCCATCTCAAAACCTATTGTTTTCGCCGGTTCTTCAGACGTCCGGTATATCCATGTCGGCGCACTGTCTTCCTCTTCCTTTAAAAACTCTTCTTCTTTTTCCTTTTCTTTACAATGCGGACACTCGGAATACTTATCACAGTTATAAAAATGTCCCTTATCACATTTTTTTACATTCATATACTATCCGTCCAATCATTTTAAAAAATCACAATACTAATCAACCTTTTGACTTTTATCGGTTGATTCCATATAAACGCCTCCATATTCAAAAGACACTCGATCATTCTTTCTGTCATACATACCAATGTCTGTACTATAGCCATCATATAATTTAATTACTCCATCTTCATAATCATATTTACCCTTATTAATTTCCACTTCTCCGTCCACAAGATAACGATAGTAACCGTCATCAAAAATAAGTGTGTACTCTTCATCACTTAATTCAGAATCATACCCTACATACTCGCCTTTCGGCTTTAAATGACTAACAAGAGGTATAAGCACTGTAAATATCAAAGTGAGAAAAAGAACTGCTGCCATAGAAAGTAATAAAACGCCTGCCCATCTCGGAGTTTTATATTCTGTCTGAACAATCTTCCGATCATCTTCCTCTTCAAAATTATCTATTATTTTATCCAGAAATTCTTCTACCAGAACTTTCTTATCTGTATCTGCAAATGAGAAAACAACCCCTTGGCCTGCCGCAGAACTTTTTGATATTATTTCTACTTTTACTCCTTTTTTCATTGGCTTTTGCTTCACTTTATGACCGTCAAAAGTAAGACCATTTGTACTTCCGTTGTCACAGATCATATACTGGTCTCCTTTTATATAAAAATATCCGTGACTCCGGGAAGCATACTCCGAATTTAAAACAATATCGCATCCCTTATCTCTGCCAAATGTAACCTTGTCTTTATTGAACTTTTTTAAATCCACCTGATAAGGTTTTTCGTTTCCATCTTTTATTTCTACATACATTTCTCATCATCCCTTCCTGCATTCCGTATCTCTATTCGTCTTTATTGAAGCATTACACATCTTGGTATAAAATCTGAGTTTGCCCCATTCAAATGTACGTCTATATAAATAACATCATTTTCTATCAATTGCTGAAGAGTTTCATCATTTTGATAATCCAGCTTTTCTACAAAGGTTTTTTCAAACTGCGTTTTTGGATTCTCAAAAGATTCCGGCTGTATTTCAAACCAATAGTCTCCCTGTTCCTGAACAATTGCATCCGTTCCAAGCTTCTGCTCAGTTTCAATACCGGCCTGCTGTATTTTCGAATAAAATGTCTCTAAATAGTCTCTATCGACATCAATGACTGCCTTTTCCTTCCGGCTTTCCGATTCATATATTTCATCACTATCCACTTCTGAATAGTAACTCGAATGATAAAACAGAATAGCGTCATTTGATTTATCATACATTCCCCGGCATTCATCATAAGGCGGAACATCATCTAAATCCGCGTAATCTGCTGTCATTTCCAGAGGTTTTAAATAGATAATGTCATCTTCTACTGTATAAATTCCAAATTCTACCCAGCCTTCAGCATCTTCATAGTCTTCAGGATCCGCCCAGTCTTCATAATATTTCTCATTATAATCAAAGCTTTCCCTTATCATATATGTACCATGGTCAAATATTATCGTCTGCTTCGCAGTTTCCGATTCATCCGTATACTGAATTGTGTAAGCTCCCTTTGGTTTTTTTGTGTTTATGAGAATAAAAAGTACCAAACACAAAATTATTACAGCCGCCATTCCGCATATGAGCGCAGTCATTTTCTTCGGAACCCGATATACAACTTTTGATACGACTTTTTCACTCTTATTTTTTTCAATCTCATTCCCAGATGTATCTTTGCTTACTACAAATTTCACATCATTTCCATTGTTTTTGCTATGGGGAATTGAGATCGTACTTCCTTCTTTCAGACTGCATTGCTTAATCTTCTCTTCATTCCGAATTAATCCATTTGTGCTTTGCATATCCTGGATTATCCATCCATTTTCGGTTTTCTTAAAACAACCATGCTGTCTTGATACATTCTCTGATGAAAGCACTATGTCATTATCAGAACTTCTACCAAATCGAACAACATTTTTTCCAAATGTATTTAAGTTTACTTTGTATGGTTCCTGTACACCATCATAAATTTTAATGATCATAATTACGCTCCTTAATTGATAAATAAACTGCTTCTCTTTTGAAAATAAACACGATTTGCATGAATAAACACGACCTGCCATGCATTTGCTACTAAGAAAAATGCCGTCAGGGCAGGTATGCCCAGAAACATTATTCCGATATTTACAAGGATTCCAAGAATCAAAGTACCTATCTGAAAATTAATAAAATACTGTATGCCTTTTCTGCTAAACCGTGCCAGTAAAATACGGGTTCTGATAAAAATAATCCCCAGAACGATATAGATCAGCCCAAGAATAAATACTATAACCTTTCCTATGGTCAACAAATCCCCTAACCCGATCAAATCAAGAAAAAGTTCTGCAAAGCCGAATGGATGAAGTACGTTTATACATACATATCCGGATGATAAATATAAAAACGCATAAAAAAACAGTAAAAACCATATCAGAAAATTATACCATTTCATCCCTAACTGCTGTGGGTAAGGATATGGATATGGATACGGATTCGGATTGGCATATTGCGGTTGATATCCATACATACCTGCTCTTTGTTCCCGGGCGGGAGAAGTTTCTCTGGCAGCATGGGATCCGCCATTATTTCTTTTTATGGCACTTACATTAGCGTGACCGTAAAAATGCAATTCCGTACGATTAGAAGCATTATTTCCTTTTCGATATATGCTGATAACGGTTCCGTCATTCACAGATTGCCGTTTAATCCTTTGATTTCTATAGTATAATCCATTCGTACTATTCAAATCTTCTATTTTCCAGTTTCCATTTTCAAGATATATGCAGGCGTGGACTCTGGAAATATAATCCGCATTCAAACGAATATCACTATCCGGATGTCTGCCAATACTTATGACATCTTTTCCGATCGCTTCTAAATTCACCTCATATTGCTGTTGCAATCCATCTTTTATTACTACCTTCATACTTATCCTCTCAGTGAACAAACATATGTTTTCTCTTTTCGAAATATACATAATTGGCATATGTGAAAATACATTCGATTGTTATTATTATTACAGATGTCATTCGCATATCCATACCCGATTCCCTATTAAATACATTTATTATAAAGAATATTATCTGTAATCCCAGCCACAGGAATAACAAAGCCATGTACTCTCTAGGTCCTTTTTCTTTAAACTTTGCCAGAGAATCACGGACAAGCAGAACCGCTATCATTATACAAAGACATAAGATACCTAAAGCGATTCCAACTGTTTTCATAGTTTCTAATCGATTTACCTCTGCTTCGATTTCATCATGAGCTATATCATCAGCAAAATCATAAACATAAGAACCTAATTCTTCACCATATTCTTCACCGTATTTTTCAATATATTTATTTTTATAAATCGTCTCCGGATCCGTATCAACAGTAATAAAACTCAGTCCCAAATACGCCCAATATCCAAATAACAGTGCTACAAGAAACAATATTCCCCAGATCAATATGTTATACCATGCCATACCAAGAGGAACTGTGCTCTGGTAATATAGCTCTCCGCTCGATAACAAAGAATGACTGTTGCTATTGTTATAATCTGCAGAATAATACCCCTGTTGCGGCTGATACTGCATATTTTGATTTACAACTGCTGATTGCTGTACATCTGCCCGAAAACGGAATTCCACACAATTCTGATCTGTTTTTTCTCCTCCATATATTCTGATCACGGTTCCGTCTTCTATAGGCATTCGTTTAAATACCGTTCCACGATAATACAGTCCACACGTACTATCCAAATCTTCAATATTCCATAATCCATTTTCAAGATATAGACATGCGTGAACTCTTGACACATAATTAGAATTCAAATGAATATCACTATCCGGATGACGTCCAATACTTATGACATCTTTTCCAATCCTTTCTAAGTCAACTTCAATAGGTACACTTATACCCTCTCTGATCATTACTTTCATATTAATTTCCCACTTTCTTTATCATTCTTGTATCTGACTTATTTATTTTTACGGATATTCCTTAAAATCAGTCCTGCGCCAACAGCGAAAATGATCACAAACAGCAAAAGGATTCCCCATGCCTGTAGAAGATGTGCCGTTGTATACTCAAAAAAATCTTCTGCTTTATGCTCAATTGGAAAACCTTCTTCCTGCATTTTTAATTTTAAGCTGTTCAGATTCGCAGTTGTTCCATATCCCTCCATTGAATATCGGCAAACTGCAAAATAGGATATGACTTCTGCCGCATCCTTCAATGTAAATATCAGACCGGAAAATAATATCTGTGGCATAAGCAGGATCGGCGCCACAGTCATTGCCCTATCCGCATTCGAAAACAGAGAAGATACAAATATTCCCATAGATGCAGCCGCCATAGATGTAACTAATGTTGTAAGTAACAATTCTAAATAAGGATATGTCCATACTCCCTCATCCGGTGTTCCGATCAAAAGAGTAAACGTCGTCACGATCAGAAGCGATTGTATAAAACACAAAAGACTTAGAACTGCAATTTTGGAAAGTATATAACTGGTAAGATTCAACCCTGTCATATATTCCCTCTTCAAAATATGTCTTTCCTTACAGATCTCCTGAATAGAACTTAGGATCCCGATCCAGAAAGCTGAGCATGACAATGCAAATAAAAGACTCTTTGTCATCTCATATTGACGAAACTCTTTTCCATTTGCAACAATGGAAATTAAAACAGCAAGTAGCGGGGCTTGAAGAAGCAGTAAAAGCATCCTCTGCCTGTCATGTAAGAGCAGCTTTATATATCTCTGACACAAAACTGCAAATTGCCTCCATCCTCCCCGCCGATCAGAATACACAGATGGCTTTTTCATACGTTTTGTATGTGTCGTCTCACTTGTCTTCCGTGAACTCATGTAACGTTTCTGCCATGCTTTTGCAGATTTACCAATCAGCTCATAAACATCAACAATATCCCTAGTATGGAAAAAATCTAATGCTTCTTGATAATTGCCGCAAAAACAAAGCTTTCCACCGGTTCCCATAAAAATAATCCTGTCATAGTCTTCAAGATTTAATGTACTATGAGTAACGAGAATAACCGTCTTCCCGGACGCAGTCATCCCTTTCAGCGTTCTTATCAGACTGCGCTCTGTTCCCGGATCCAATCCCGATGCCGGTTCATCCAGAAAAAACAGATTTGGATCGGTCAACAATTCCACAGCTATGCTGGCACGCTTTCGCTGACCACCGCTCAGGTTTCGAACCAACTCATCCTTACGATGCGTCAATTCTACCGTATCAATCACACGATTGACGATCTGATCTGTTTCCTCCGCTCCTATATCCCGAGGCAGGCGCAATCTTGCAGAATACTTCAACATTTCATAAACAGTCAGATTATCATAAACGATATCCTGCTGTGGCACATATCCGATAATATGTTTCATTGCATTGAAATTATCATATAGATCAACACCGTTTACCAATACTTGCCCACCCGTAGGCATACTATATCCGCTGATGCAGTTCATAATTGTAGACTTACCTGCTCCGGAGCCACCGACAATTGCCACCAACTCCCCCGGTCGGATAGATAACGAAACATCATCACATATCGTCAGTTCTTTATGTTTTCCAACCTTTTTCACAACATGAACAGCTTCAACGCCGATTCCGACTTTTGCGCAGCTATATGTAATCTTGCTTTTCGTAAAGATCAGCTTTGTATTTGTGATCAAAATCAGATCCTGATCTTTCAGCAAATACTTCCCAGCTACATTTTTTCCATTTACAAGAACTCCGTTTGTACTGTGATTATTTACCAGATAATATCCGATATCGGTCTTAACAATAAGCGCATGCCTATGCGATACACTGATATGTTCCAGACAGATGTCATTATCATCTGAACGACCAATTGTAATACGGTTTTTTCCGGACAATGAAAATGTGTTCCAGACTTCCTCGCTTTCTTTTATTGAAAAGACCAACAAAACACCATGCTCAGTATTTCGGTTACCGCTGACAATTCTTATATAATCCCCGTCCCGCAATCTGGCTTCTTTGACTTTCTTACCTGCACATATAATGCCATTGGTGCTGTCAAGATCACGAACCATACAACGGTGACCGTCTGCATAAATACAGCCATGTACCCTTGACGCATATTCGGAATTCAGAACAATATCGCAGTCCTTTTGCCTGCCAAAACTGATCACCTCTTTGGAAAAACTACTTAACTGTACTTCATAAGGAGAATTCTCAGCATCGAATACTGTTATATACAGATTAGATTTAAAAGGTTGGCTCATTACCTTTCTCCTTCATTACTCTTCGTCCGATTTTGCAATATCCTCCCATGCAAACCGTTCTCCACAGAAAGGTATGAAATAAAGTTCTGTTTCTCCGATTAACAACTTATCATAAGGGTTTAATTTCTGTGTATTCAATATAACTTCATCATTAACGTAAAATAATTCTCTGGATTCACCAGGCTGTACAAGGAATTCCCGTTTTCTTGGCTCATACAGAATGATCGCATGTCTGTCTCTGGAAATACTCATATCGCCGTCAAGAACAACATCCATACTTTTTGATCTTCCAATGAAATTTCTTCCTGTTTTCAGATTATAACTCAGTCCTGTATTATTACCGGAGATACATACCAGCCAGCCAACAACCGGTTCGTTCATTGCATTTGCAGGATTATAACGTTTGGTAACGTTATCATCTTCATCAGCAGCAACGGTATCCGCATATACACTGCTTAAATCACCCATTTCTCCCATGAGTTCACCCAAACCACCGGTTGCCGCAACTGTAGGCTTAGAAGCCGGCTCTGTTGAACCTATTGTCACAAAATCCATGGAAGCAGCAGGATTTATTGCCATTGTCTCCGAAATTGTTACTCCCTGCTGCTCGGAACTCCCCTGATAACGAACAGTTGCAGTCATGTCATCTCCAGCCATATCTGCTTCTGCACAATGCGGACAGGAATCATATTTGTCCACATCATAAAAATGTCCTTTGTCGCATCGTTTTAAATTCATATTATATTTCCTCCTTCATATTGTTTGCTTTTTAATATCTTCCATATTGCATTACAACTACTGATGTATTGTCCTGACTTTTTTGTGTCCGCATCATTACAACATCTGTAAGACGTTTCGCAGCTCTTACCATATCCGGTTCCTCATAGCTTATCAATTCCCTGATTTCTGAATCCGGAAGACGTTTATATAATCCGTCGCTGCATAAAAGAACAATATCATTTTCCAGCAATTTAAAAGGTTTCTGATTAATA
Source organism: uncultured Lachnospiraceae bacterium (assembly GCA_947631605.1). GTDB lineage: Bacteria > Bacillota > Clostridia > Lachnospirales > Lachnospiraceae > CANRMC01. The sequence continues at coordinate 8,930 of CANRMC010000016.1, read as the reverse complement.
TCCATCAGAGACAATTTTTCAATTCCCAGATAACTGATCAATGCTTCCGCCTGACCTTCCTCTGCCTTATATTCTTCTTCCGTGATCAGTCCCTTTTTCAATTTTTCATTAAGACTCATACGATAATTATGTTCTCTGTTAACTGCCACTATTTCCTCATTACGGATAATATATATCTTACTATCCCCGATCGAAAGCCAGTATAGGAAATCATTCTCTACTATTACCGCAACCACTGTTGTTCCTCCGTTCAGTGGTTTGTTATTCTCATCAGTCAGATCACAGACCGCCTGATTCATCTTTATTGCTTCTTTGTGGAAAAAATCCGGAATATTATTTATGTTTCCGGCTTTTAAATAATCCTCCGCCAGAATTCTTGCAGCTGTCTGACTGGCTATCTCGCCGCCGTTCATTCCACCCATACCATCACAGACAATCCCCAGAGTTCTCGTTTCATTCGTATCTCCAAAAACTGTATCCTGTTGATTCTTACGAGTTCCCAATATACTGGAAATCCCCATTTTTATCCGCAGTTCTTTTTTTTCTTCCTCCGGAAATAAGTCATCATAATCAATCGACTGTTCCAGCCTTACTGTAACAACATCCCTTTGCTTTCTCGCTTCCTCATTCATTCATTACACCTACCTTAATTATGCTGTCTCCTTTTCCCAAGATAATCCGGCTTCCGGAACGCAATGCATACAGCTTGCCCCGTTCCAACCGTTTTCCCTCTAAGAATGTCCCATTTGTCGAACAATCCTTGATGTAAAACACCCTTTTTTCACGGTCAAAATAAAGTACACAATGCGTTTTACTGATATATGGATCATTCTTTATTACAATTTGTGACATAGATCCTGTACGCCCCACTATTACATTGGTATTTTCCGGTAATCTATATCTTTTTCCCGCCTCCATACCTCTGATTATCTCAACATAAGAAAAAAAAGTACTTTTACCATGTGAATCCGTTCTTTCTGCAGATCTTCCGGCATTCTCTGCACGAGGCCGATCAAATGATGCAGCAACCGGCCTTCCTTTTACCGGTTTTAAATGCATATCCTCCAGAAATTCTTCCACAGTCTGTGTCCGTTTTTTATAACTAGGCATTAACGCTCGGTCAATTGCATCCGAAATATAAGGTTCGAATCCGTATTCATCTAAGTGCCGGTAGTTATCTCTCTGGCAGCGCTCTAAAGCATCCGGTATTTTTTCTCCGGTCAGAACGTAATAAACAGTTCCCGCCAAAGCGTAAACATCCGTGTAGGTGCCCTGCTTTCCATTTTTCGAATATTGTTCCGGAGGCGCAAATCCCGGTTTTAACACAACTGACAATTGTTCATTATCATTCCGTATCAGATTCTTTGCATTACCAAAATCAATCAGTTTTACATTTCCGGAATAAGTAATAAAAATATTATCCGGACTGATATCCCTATGGAATATATTAGATTTATGCACACGGATCAGAGCATTTCCTACCTTTTCTAAAGCATCAGCAACAATCCGGTATTTCAGTCTGCCACCCTGGGCTTTCGTCAGTTTATCTAATGTCATTCCATCCAGAAATTCCATCGTAAAATAGCAGGTACCGTTTTCCTGAAAAAAATCATATACAGATACAACAGCAGGCTCATCATTTAATCGTTGGAGTATCTCTGCCTCCTCCAGAAAACGTTCCATACCATGATTAAACAATGCTTCTTTCGATGTAGAAACAGGAGTAAGCGTTACCCCATCCTGAAGCCTGACTGCAATCCCTCTTGGAAAAAATTCCTTAATAGCACATTTTTGCTTTTCCTGAATATCGTATGCTTCATATGTAATCCCAAATCCACCGGAACCTAACTTCTTTTGGATCAAATATCTTTTATTGAGACAGGTATCTGTCTTTAAATCTAATGTGTACTCCGACATGATGGTCACCACCTAACTACAATATCCAGTGAACCTGCTGTAATTCTGTCATTTTTATCCAATCTGCGTTTATGTGTTATCTTTACACCGTTCAACATAGTTCCGTTTGTTGTATCCAGATCCTGAATATAAAAACTTTCCCCATCTGATTCAATTGCAAAATGCTGTCTGGACATTGTCTGGTCATCAATGAATATATCGCACAGATCGGAACGTCCTACAATTACGCTTCCATCTACATAAGCGTCTATTTTCTTTATCATTTTTCCTCCCGAATGCAGGAATAATGTTATTTTTTCACCTTTGGCTTTCTGTTCCAGAATGACATGCTGTTTTACTTCCGTTTCCGATGCAAATGCCGCCTTATCTTCAACAACGATAATCCCCTTATGTTTCTTGATGATTATCAATACAACTGCCAGAATAATTATAATTACAACAACAAAAATGAGCAGAATCAGCCACCAGAATCTCTGGAAAAATCCCTCTTTATCCTCTGAGTATTCTTCACCATCAAAATCCATCTCAAATTTGGTTTTCTCCAACCCATTCTTTTCCTGTGTATTATCCGTAATATTACTGATTTCCAAAGAATAATGTCCCTTATACAATACCTGGCTTGATGTAAGTGTAACGGTATAGGTAACATCATCATAAGAAGCTTCAACAGATATACTGGTCCCGTCTTCATACGTCAGGAGGTAATTGTTGCCGGAATCTGCGCCCAGCACTGACTCACTGAAAGCAAGCGTTATCCGGGTATTATCGATTTTCTTGATCCCATCGTCACCATCTATAACAAAAGGCGCTATAGAGTCCGGAATGTGTTCTTTTGACACTACATTCATGGACTCAAATACCAAAGTCTGTTGCTTTTCATCCTCATATATCACCAGATTGAATTGTTGTGCGGAATCATCCTGTATATTATCCGGAGCAATACAATCTGCTACATATGCGCTCTGTAAATGTGTGATCAAATCATTCAGATCATCTGAGAGACTGTCACTACTATAGGTATACTTGCCGCCTCCGGTCCTCTTTGCCAGAGATTCAAATTCCTTTCTATCCTCCTGATCCATATTTCGGCTGTGGGCAAAGAAAACATACAATGTAATTCCCTCTTCACATAGAGAATCCACTGCTTCCTGATGCGTAACCCCATCCGGTGAATCATTTGAACCATCTGTAAACGCTAAGATAATATCACGGCTTCCGGATAGCTCATCAAACTGCATACGTTTTTGATGAATTCTATTTGTTACATCCGTTAATGCCTGATCCAAATATGTCTTATCATCCTTTAATTCTATATCACTAATTATCTCTTCAATCTCGGATACATCTGCGATTGTTTTATCTTCCAATATGCAAAGCGGCGAATTGCCCACTGTATAGACAGTGAGCGTATCTCCTGCTTTCATATATTTATCTGCAAATTCCGATATTTCTTCCTTCGCCGCAAAAAAATCATTTTCATCCATAGATGTAGAAACATCTAATAAAATATAATAATTAATTCCTATATCATTCTCAGTATCCTGTCCCCATTTATGAACATCTTCAACTCTCAGATTATCACTGCCAAGCGTTACCGACATACATTCCCTGGATAGAGAATACTGGCTGTCAAGATAAAAATATGCTCGGATCAGAGGTTTTTTTGCCTGTATCTGTTCCAGATTTCCGTTTTCTTCATCAAGAGAAACCATAACCTGCGCATATTCCAATCTCGGATCCTCGGTTGTTAATTCTTCCGTTGTTTTTGGATCATCTGAGTTTTTTTCGCTTTTTTCTGCCTCTGTAGATAGACTTTCCGTTGTCGGACTTACTTCAGAGGAAGTTGTTGATTCTTCTGTCATTTGCATGGCTGTATCTACTTCAAGAACTGCGCCACATTCAATACATCTGGTTATGCCACCGTCATCAGGTTTGTAGCTATGTTTATGTTCCGTCGTCGGAGCATCCTTTGAAGAATCTCCTGACGAATCTCCCGGAGAATCTTTTGGGCTATCAGGTACTGTCTGTTCCTGCCCTATATCCTCTTCCGCCCGGACAATAGTTCCAAACGAAATACTTATAGTACACAGTACCAGTAGAATTGCGAATAGTTTTTTCCAAGTTTTTTTCATAACATACTCCTTTTTTTATCCTGTCTGTCAATTTCGTTATTCTCACCCCAATTACGACCTGCCCTGCAAAAAGGAACAAATTCAAGTGTCGTCTGCCCAATCACTATCAAATCTCCGTTTTTCAGGGGCTTTGAATCTGTCAGCATCTCTCCGTTCAGATATGTCAAGTTACCGCCGGAGGGTGAAATGTAAAACTGTGATTTTTTCGCTTCATATATGACAGAACAGTGACTATTCTTTGAAATAAATTCATCTTCCAGTATGAAAACATCCATGCCTGTACCTCGTCCGATTTTATTAAAACCATGATGAAGCCTGTAATCACGTCCTCGTTCCGGTCCCTGAATGCATACCAGCCATCCTGTCACGAAATCGTTCCCTTTCATAGATGAATAAAAACCTACTGTCCGGTCATTGTCTGCGTTCCCAAGATTAATTTTTGCAACCGGAATCTCTGCATAATGAACATACGGGGCATTTAATTCTTCTGATTCAGTATACTTTGCTATGGTTACCTGATCATTCAGCGGGTTGCTATTCCCTGTACGAAAGCTTTTTAATCGCACTCCACAATGCGGGCATTTATCAAACCGAGTATTATCATAAAAATGTTTTCCCTGCTCACATCGAACGATTGCCATAAAAACCTCCATACAACCGTCTTTGGGGACTGCATAACTGCAGTCCCAGCCAGACATTATTCTTTATTTAAAAGAAAGTGTAAATGTTACCTTTTTTCCATCGACATCTGCTTCAAAACTTAATCCGTCAACCTTCATATTCTTCAGATAATCTACTATAACATCTGCTTCCGGAACGGACACTTCACCATCCCAAGGCAGAACCTCAAATCCCTCCGGAAAATATTCCGACAATCTCTGGTCGATATATTTTTCCAATTCAGCTTTCAATCCGTCCGACAAACATTCTTCGCTGTCCGGTTCAATAACCTTATAATTGCTCGTCATTTCATCCGGTTCTTGTGCCACACTGTATACATTATTGATAACAGTTTCATTTCTCGTATTATTTGTCGTATTGTTAGTTGTATTGTTGTTTGTTGTATTGTTTGTGATATTATTTGTTGTATAATTATTCGTTACTTGATTATTGGTTGTATTTGTAGTAACAGCATTGTTCTCATAGTTTAAAGTAACGTTCGTATTAATCTCATCATTCTGAGTTTGATTGCCAGCCGGCAATTCTGCCTGTGATTCATCTGTCTGCGGCTCGTCTGCCTGTGGTTCATCCGGCTGCGGCTCGTCTGTCTGCGGCTCATCTATCTGCGGCTCATCTGTCTGCGGCTCATCCGGCTGTGGCTCGTCTACCTGCGGTTCGTCATTTGTTATTTCAGCAGGTGGTACTATAACTTCCGGCACATCATATTGTGTGATATTATTGTATTTATCATATGCGACGATTCTTGTCTGATAACCACCGCGCTCTCCATTATGGTCGCTGATGTTTACCTGATAGCTGCCATTTTTACCATCTAAATCCGCATAATAGATATCCTGCTCATCCCAATTATCCGGCAGATCATCGGTGCCGCCTTCCGTTGTCCAAGTCGGACAAGCTGCCAGTCGGATTCCGGAGCTGTCATCTTCTACTTGGAAATTCACCTGATAACCTTCAGATGTAAGATTGCTCACCTCGACATTACTTATAACAGGCGGTTTGTTATCAACCGTTATTTCGAGTTGTAAAGGACCGGCTACATTACCGCTGCTATCAGAAGCATAGATATGGGTTCGATACAGACCGCCTTCGTTATTATGATCTGATGTATTTACCCGGAAAGTTACATTATCGCCGTTTTTAGTTCCTAAACTTTTACTTGAACTCTTATCCCAGTTCGGATCCATATCATCCTGACCATTCGCATCTGTCCATGTCGGGAAAAAAACAAAGGTAACATCTGTATCATCCTGCACCTTACAGTTAACCGTATAACCATCTGCCGACTGATCCGTAATTGTTACATCTGAAATTGTAGGAGCTGTATGGTCATGAGTATAATCCATAATCCCATATCCCAAGATATATCCATTTGTCAGGAAATAAGTATGCTGTGTGACTTTATCACTGCTGTTTCCCTCAATCGTATGTACCATGCCGTCTCCGCTTCCGCTCACGATGCCGATGTGATCGCAATTACCAAAAATAATATAATCTCCAGGCTGCGGTTCATATGTCCCTCTGGCACGAAAACTTCCTCTTGCCTGAAACCAGTTATAAATAGTAGGTACATATGCACTGTGCGGATACAGATCAGATGGCGTTCCCGCAGCTTGTGCACACCACCAGACAAAGGTTGCACACCAAGGCTGTCCATTTGCAATTCCTATATCCCTTGCATACTTGTTGTAATTGCCGGATCCACTGTTGGCATAAAAATCATCCAGATTGGCATTCGAGGCCTTTTCATGGTAATTCACCTGGGAAAGTGCGATTCCCACAACATCAGATCTTGTTGCAGCCTCGGATTTAAAGCTCGGAGTCCCGGCGACTGCCATATTCAATACCAACGCAAGAGCTAAAAACCTGCTCAGATGCTTTTTTAGTTTTTTCTTCATTTTTCTCATATCCCTTACCTCCATTTTTGATTGACTGTTTACTTGTTGAGGTAAGCATATAATTTTTCTTGTGTGAAAAATGAAAAACGTATTTTTTGACACTTTTTTTGTAATTTTTAACCTAATCGGATTTCATTCTCATCATTACCAACCCAAATCAGGCTTCCAACCTTCACATTCACAAGCATCCCTTTTTGAAGACGGTATTTTCCGTCAACAAAAGTTCCATTTTTAGAATGATCCTGCACAGAATAATCTTTTGTTTTACTGTTATACCGGATAGAACAATGCACCCTGCTGATTTTATCTCCTTTCAGAACGACATCACACTGTGATGCATCTCTACCAAGGGTGATTAACTTATCATTGTCAAATCTTATAATTTTACCTAACAGAAATCCTTTGGTTCCAATTATCGCTCCATTTTTAGCACTGTTCATTGCAAGACTTTTGGTTACCGAAAATCCTGTTTTTGCAGTCTGCATTATCTTCCGCACCTCCTACTGATTCTGAAATATTTCCCTTAAATGACCATAGTACTTCCTGCTGACCGGAATTTTTTTATCTCCCAGCATAACGGAATCTTTGCTTAAACAATTTATCCGGCTGATCCGGAGCATAAAACTCTGATGAACCCGAATAAACCCTCTTTCCGCCAATACGGGCTCAATGTCACCCATTTTGGCATAAAAACTAATATCTTCTGAATTCAAATGAAGAGTAAGCTTTCTGGCATTACTTTCCACATATTCGATCAGGGATATGGGAACCCTTCTCTGCACTCCATCGGATGTAATATTCAGACATTCCTCAGTATTCATGAGTTCCTGAATATAACGTTGAATCTCAAACTTTAAATCCTCATGCATAGTATCTTTTAATATGTAGGAAAATGCCTTATATGTATATCCTCTGTACACATGCTTCGTAGATTTTGTCACAAAAATGATATCGACGTCGAGCTGATTATTCCGGATCAATCTGGCTGTCTCCATTCCGTCTACCGGTTCCATAAAAATATCTAAGAAAAGCAGATTACAATGAAATTCGTCGTTTTGAATCGCCTCGACAAGCTCCTGCCCTGAACTGTATCGTTCAATCCGTATCTCATCTACATCAAATAACACTTTCATAACTTCATCTTCTATGAAGTCCCTATCTTGTTTGCAATCATCACATATCCCTATGGTCAGCATAAATATTCCCTATCCTAATATCTATAAACCTCTCGTGTCTCGACTTCAGTAGTATCGGATTTCTGTTTCGGCGACGTACTCCAGGACGACCACTCAGACCATTTTTCATAATAATAAGTAGTTGTCTTGGTTCTCTTCCTGTATCGGTAGTAAGTAGTTTCCGTAGTGGTAGTCCGCATACGTCTCCATACTTCCAGCATTTTTGACCGTGTATTCGATCCAACGGACTTATCGACGGTTCCCATTTCTGCTCTTTGAAACTCTCCAACAAAATACAAGGTAGTGCTACCATATATACCATCAACGGCTATCGATGTACCAAAATATGCATTCAGAAACTCCTGTATCCACTTTACCTCATTGGAAGGAGATGAGTTTGTTCGGGACCATGTACTTGTCGGTATCGGATACCCGCTTGGACTTGGGTTATCCGGCACATTTGTCTGCGTCTCTTTCTTTGTCTCCACATCTGTATAATCATCTTTCGATACGGCAGAAGTACTCCAATCGCTCCATGACCCCCATGAACTCCATGAATCTGAAGACTTCACCCTCGTCCAGCCGGACAGACTGCTGTTGGTTGATGTTGTTGTAGACTTCGTTCTATATCGGTATTCCGTATATGTTTCATTATTACAAACTACGATATTGATCGAGCTTTTCTTAGCTACCTTTGTACCCGGCTCCACACCCTGGGATAATACAATACCATCCGACTTTGACTCGTCATGCTGATATGAAACAGAACCAAGCTGTAATTTGCTGTCTGTTAATTTTGCTTTTGCCTGTTCTTCCGTAAGACCCGTCAGATCCGGAACTTTTATATTGCCATCATCCGGTTCCGGTTGTACCGGTGGTTCTGCCGGCTCCGATGCTGTCGGCTTTTCCTCTGGTTCCGGTTGTACCGGTGTTGTCGGCTGTGGCGTTGTCGACTGCTGGGTTGTCGGCTGTTGGGTTGTCGGCTTTTCCTCCGGTATATATTCCTCTTCCGTATCCGGGAGCTGGGTCGTCCCCTGCTGTGTTACAGGCGGCGGATTATTATTTGCACTACCGCCATTTGGTTCACCCGACGGGATATATTCCGGTGCAGTCTCTGCTGCCGGATTTCC
>CANRMC010000015.1 GCA_947631605.1 uncultured Lachnospiraceae bacterium | reverse complement strand
CGGTCACATCTTCCTCATACTCATTGTCAAAAAGTTTTCCCTCTATGATTTTATGATTGATGCCATCCGCCAGAATATCATCCTCCGGACTGATCATCTCATGATCTATAGCCGGTTCCCGATATAGATCAAACTCGTCAGCGCCATACTGGTTTCGAATCCGCTCCAGCCGTAATTCCTCTTCATTTTTATCATAAATATTCCGTAATACATCAAAAATCTGCTTATTAAACTCCTTATTCCTTCCGGCAAGTTTAATAAACTCATTCAATACATCATCGGAAATGAAACGGTTCCGCATGCCCCATTTCACAGCAGTAATTTCAAAATCCGTCAGCTTCTTGAAAAGCATCGGATTGTTATTCAGGGTATCGCAGAGTTCAAAATAAATGATCGGACTGTTCTCTCCCTCGTCATACATTTCCTGCAATTCCCGATAGAGAGCCGATTTATCCTCCGCATATACCGGATCCACAAAAAGCAGCAGCCAGAAATAGAACATTTTCGGTTCCTGCGTTCTGTAATTCCGCCGTATCATATTCGCTGTTCTGACAACGGTTTCCTCATCCTTTAATACCATGGATTTCAGATAACTGTAGTAGCATTTCTGCTGATTGCTCATCAGACTCCGGTCTACATCCGCCTCAATACGTAAGAATTCCTGCTCCACCTTTGCCAGATCGCCCCGCAGGATATTCATATGCATGATACCCAGACGGTACATGTCTTCCTCCGGCTCCATGGAATTTAAGTTCTGCAGAGCCTCAAGAGATTCATCGATATAGTGATTGAGGGAAATCCGTTCCATACGGTAATCCAGATATGCCCTTGTGATACGGATCTTATTTTTCTTAATCTGCTGGTTCTTGCTCCGCATCTGCGGATTTACGGCTACCCGTACCGGACGGTTGAGATGGATCTCCACTTCGATCTTCTGATAAATATTTTCAATGATGAGCTTTCCGCTGTTTTCACCCTCCGGCACATGTTCCGGAGAAATATAAACCTCCAGTCCGCACAGATTTCCGTTGAAATCTGACGCTGCAATGGATTTCTTTGCAGGAATGATAAATTCGGAATCACTCCGGACTTCCGAATGTGTGTAACCCCATGTATTTTTGCTGACATTGATAATAACCTTTGACAGTTCGTCCGGCATGTCCATATCCAGCTTTGCCTTCGCAACAGACAGCGTGACCGCACGTTTCTTATGAACCAGAACCAGAAATTCCTCCATGGCCTGATTTACGGACTGGCTTTCCAGAAGGCTCTCATAAATCTGCTTAATCAAAGGCTCCCGATTGATAAAGGTTCTTTTAAAATCATCATGCACGAAGATCTTTGCCGCGTCCGACCAGTTATTCTCAGCCAGCGAAGCAAATTTAAAGAGGTCGTCGATCTTATTTCCGAAAGACCAGACACACGGCATAACAATATCAATGTCATATGGAATCTTAAATTCACCGCCGTCCGTTACCACGTTAATATGTCCCCTATAGTTCTGTCCGGCTTCCAGACAGGTGGCGTCAAAGGAATATTTTACTTCAAATCTGCGGCTTACAAATGTATGGGTTTCGAACCGCAGGATGTATCTGCTGTCATATACCATGCCCTTGATCGGAAACTCATTTTTACTTTCAACAACAAAGCTTCCTTCATAAACGGTACCCGCTTCGATATTCAGTTTGAAGTTCTTTTCTGAAATTGTGACTTCGGGCCTGTCAATGACAAACTCACCCTTCGCATACTGCTCAACAATACCCTTCATTTGTTTCTCCATTTTTCTAAAATAAACTTGATATTACTGTACTTTCTGTTGTAATATAAAATCAGTAATAAAAAAACAAAAAATTGCTCAATCTATTATAGCAAATAACTTAGTATTTTAAAAGAAGAAAATATCTCAACCTTTGAAGAAAGGGAGGTTTTGCAATGGGCAAGAATCCACTCAGACTGGAACAGTACGAAACCGTACGTTATGATTTGAATATGAATCCGCTTGGTATTCCGCAGTCCGCCAGAAAAGCAATCGCTGAAAACATCGACGCGATCAGCCACTATCCGGATATTTATTACGGCGATCTGAAGCAGTCCATTGCCGCCTATACCTCTGCGCCGGCAGAGTCCATCGTTATGGGAAACGGCTCCTCCGACCTCATCCGCCTCTTTGCGGCGCTTGTAGCACCAAAGAAGGCAAAACTTATACAGCCTTGTTTTTCGGAATATGACCGGGTTCTTCGCAGCTATGGCTGCGAAGTCGAATACTATGCGCTGAAGGAAGAAGACGATTTTGCTTTTTCCGTTATGGATTTTATCGCATCTCTGGATTCTTCCATCGACATGATTATTATCGGCAACCCAAACAATCCGACTTCCCGCAAGATTCCGTTTGAAGATATGGAAGCGCTGGCGTCGGCGTGCGAATCTTTAGACATTTTCCTTATCATTGATGAGATGTACATCGAATTTCTGGATAATCATGAAAAATATACTTCGGTTCCGCTTACGGAAACCTATGAAAACCTTGCCGTGTTCCGGAGCATTTCCAAATTCTTTGCCCTGCCGGGCATCCGTCTTGCATATGCCGTCATGAACAATCCGGTTCAGATGCAGATCATCAACATGACAACGACTACAAATAATATCCCGACGCTTACCGCAATTGTCGGCGCCGCGGTACTGAAAGACACGGAATACATAGAGGAGTCCCGTTCCACCATTCATACGGAGCGAAATCTTGTATATTCCGCGATGTCCACCAGCAAGACCATCAAACTGATCAAACCGGATGCGAATTTTATGCTTCTGAAAATATTGAAGAAGGACGTTACCTCCAGAGACGTTTATGACCATTGCCATTCAAGAGGCATTATCATACGGCGCTGCGACGACATTCCGGGACTGAACGAAAAATATATCCGCTTCTGCTTCATGAATCCGAAGCAGAATGACCTGATGGTAAATACGATCCTTGAGATCATTTAACCGCTATTGCTCCGTAAACATCCGTTTCAGATAATCTATGTATGTACTCAGAAGATAATCGCCGCAGATAATAGAAACTGCAAGACCAAAACACAGGTAAGGACCTAAGGCAAAATGATCCTTGCCTGTTTTTTTCTTTGCCACTAAAACATAAACGCCATAGATTCCGGCAAGAATGATAGCGATAAAAAACGCCATAAGAAGGGCGCGCCATCCAAGAAGAAAACCAGCGGCAAACATAAGCTTCATATCGCCGCCGCCAAACCCTCCCGGAACAGCCAGCTCCAGAAGATACATCGGAAGACTGATGCAGAACATCCCGATAATACGATCCTTGATAGAAATATCCCCGATCGTAAAGATGGAAACCACCCCGATCACAAGAATGATCAGATTCAGAACCGGCGGTATTTCCATGGTATCATTATCGATCAGCGTAATGACCATAAGCACTGCATAAAAAATAAAAACGGTAAGCGCCTGAAGGGTATAACCATAGTAAAGGGCAAGAAATACCGCCGCCGCACCGCCTATAACTGCCACGATGACTTCACGCACTTTCTTTCGCTCCGTTTTCTCCGAAGGCAGTTTATGTACCGGGATTTTTAAGAAATAAAATCCCGTACTTCCCAATGCAAATACTAAAATTAAAAGAAGAATATCTTTGATTCCCATAGCCTCACCTTATATCATAAATTCACACGCCGCAAGAGCCGCAACCGCCCCGTCCGATGCCGCAGTCACAAGCTGCCTTACTTCCTTTGTCCGGCAGTCCCCCGCCGCAAAAATCCCCGGACAGCTTGTTTTACAGTCCTCTCCGGATATTATATATCCCATATCGTCTAACTCCACCAGACCTGCCGCCATTTGATTGTCCGGAACCTGTCCCACGGCTACAAAAACGCCCTGTACCGGAAGTTCCTTCGTTCCGCCAATAGACACATTCTCCACTGTCACGGATTCTACCGCTTCTTCTCCATGAATGGCAGTGATACGGCTGTTCAAAACAAATTCCACGTTTTCTTTTTCTTTCAGCGTATCCACAAGCTTCGCCTCTCCGCGAAATGTATCCCTGCGATGGATCAGATATACTTTTTTACAATAATCGGAAAGCACCGCCGCATCAGAAAGCGCTGTGCTTCCGCCGCCTACCACCGCAACCTCCTGATTGCGGAAAAAAGCGCCGTCGCATGCCGCGCAGTAAGAAACGCCCTGCCCTTTTAATTTTTCCTCTCCCGGCACACCGAGGGTTCTATGTTTTGCGCCTGCTGCCACAATAACGGTTTTTGCCGAAAGTTCTTCCTTACCTTCTTCCGTAAGAACGGTAAAAGAACCGTCCTTTTTCAGCAGGTTCGCCGCCCTCGTACTGCGGTACTCCGCGCCAAGGGAAACGGCCTGGTCATACAGCTGCTTGGAAAATTCATAACCGGAAATCTTTGGAATCCCCGGATAATTCTCAATACAGCGGGAATTCACGATCTGTCCTCCAAACATACCGCTTTCCAGGATTAGTACGGTTTTTCCTGCCCGCACACCATATATGGCAGCCGAAAGACCGGCGGTACCTGCACCGATGATCACGATATCGTACATAATCCCATCCTTTCCTATCTTTCCGCAGCCGTTTTTATGGTTTTCTTATTCCGGCTGTTTGGAAATTTCAATCCCCAGCTCTTCCAATTGTTTTTTATCCACTACATTCGGTGCTTCCGACATCAGGCAGGAGGCATCCTTTACCTTTGGAAACGCCATAACGTCACGAATGGATTCCGCCCGGCACATCAGCATAAGCAGACGGTCCAGTCCGTAAGCAAGTCCTGCATGCGGCGGCACGCCGTATTTGAATGCATTTAGAAGAAAGCCGAATTTATCTTCCGCATCTTCTTCGGAAATACCGATCACTTCAAACATTTTCTTCTGTATATCATTTTGATGGATCCTTACGCTTCCGCCGCCAAGTTCCGTACCGTTTAAGACAATATCATACGCCTTTGCGCGAACCGCACCCGGATCCGTATCCAGAAGGGAGATATCCTCCTCCATCGGCATGGTAAACGGATGGTGCATTGCCGTATAACGGTTTTCTTCGTCATTCCACTCCAGAAGCGGGAATTCGGTGATCCATACAAACCGGTACTCGGCTGCGTCTAAGATTCCCTTTTCTTCTGCCAGATGGCAACGGAGCGCGCCCAGTACATCAAACACCAGCTTGGACTTGGAATCCGCCGCAAAGAACAGCATATCCCCCGGTTTTCCTTCCATGCGTTCCACAATCCGGTCCAGTTCCTCCGGTTTCATAAACTTTGCGAAGGAACATTTATAGTTTCCGTCCTCGTTGATTGCAAGATAAGCCAGTCCCTTTGCGCCGTAACCCTTTACAAAATCTACCAGTGCATCGATCTTCTTCCGTGGCATGGCGCCCATACCGTCCGCGTTGATTCCCCGCACGGAACCGCCTTCCGAAACGGCATTCCGAAAGACTGCAAATTCCGAATCTTTAACAATATCCGTAATCTCTTTTAATTCCATGCCAAAACGAAGATCCGGTTTGTCGGAACCGAAACGTTCCATGGCTTCTTTCCATGTCATGCGCTGGATCGGAAGCGGAATCTCTACCCCGATCGCTTCCCGGAAAACCTTCGCCAGAAGCCTTTCATTTACGTCGATAACATCATCAATATCCACGAAGGAAAGTTCCATGTCCACCTGCGTAAATTCCGGCTGACGGTCCGCCCGCAGATCCTCATCCCGAAAACATTTCGCGATCTGGAAATAGCGGTCATATCCGGAACACATCAGAAGCTGCTTATAAATCTGCGGAGACTGCGGCAGCGCATAGAAATTTCCCGGATGGATCCGGCTCGGCACCAGATAATCCCTCGCGCCCTCTGGCGTGGACTTACAGAGGATCGGCGTTTCTATCTCAAGAAAACCTTCTTCTGTCAAAAACTGCCGGATCGAACTGGTTACTTTGCTGCGGAGCATGATATTTTTCTGCAGATCCGGTCTGCGAAGATCCAGATACCGGTGTTTCAGACGGATCTCCTCTTTCGTCTTGCTGTTTGCCTCAATCGGAAACGGCGGGGTTTCCGCTTCGGAAAGGATCCGCAGACTCTTCGCAGTAATTTCAATATCGCCGGTCAAAAGTCCGGTATTTACAGCGCCTCCCGCTTTGAAACGGTTCCGGTCACCGCGATGACAAATTCACTTCTCAGCTTCTCTGCCTTTTCGTAAGCCTCCGCTCCCACATTTCCTTCTTCAAAAATGATCTGCAGGATTCCGCTCCGGTCCCGAAGATCCACAAATATAATGCCGCCTTTATTCCGGCTTTTCTGCACCCAGCCCATAACCGTCACTTCATTTCCGATCATGGCATTTGTTACTTCCGTACATCTATGGCTTCTTTTCAGCCCCTTCATTGATTCCGCCATTTTATATCTCCTTATCTCTGAAAAATTCCACAAAGTCTTCATATCCGCTTTCTTTCAGCTTTTCTTTCTGGAATTTCTTATTCTTGTTCATGGTAACTACATGAATCTGCGTGCCCTTTTTCCGCTCTTCCTTTGCACGGTTTAAGATTGCCGTAAGCTTCTCAGCCGGCATATTCTTTTCTACCAGATACGCCGTCTTTCCCTGCTGCTGCGGAATCTGATAATCCCTTTCCAGAAGCAGCATGACAATCCGCTCAAAACCAATGGAAAATCCGCATGCCGGCGTATCGTTTCCGGTAAACTTCCCGATCATCGCATCATATCGTCCGCCACCGCCTACGGAACCTCCGAATTCATCCATGGCAATTTCAAAAATCGGTCCGGTATAGTATGACATTCCCCTAACCAGAGTCGGATCAAAAACGATCTTAAAATCCGCGGTCTTCGCGGCGTTCACACTGGTCATGATGGTTTCCAGATTCTCCGCCGTATCTTCCGGCAGCACATCCTTTAATTCTTCTTTTAAAAACCGGATACCGGCCGCGTCGTTTGTTACCGTTTCATACAAAGACAGGTATTTGGAAACGGAGGTTTCGGCAAACCCTTCCGCAAGCAGTTCTTCCTTTACTCCGTCCATTCCTATTTTATCCATTTTATCGAGAATAATAAACACAGTATCGTAATTTTCTTCCGTAAATCCGCTGTAAGCCGCCATGGCTTTCAATATCCTCCGGTCGTTTAACCGGATCGTAAACCCTTGAAAATCCAGTCTGCCAATAAGAGTCGTTGTCGCAAGGATCAGCTCGATCTCCGCCAGAATGGACGGCTCGCCCAAAATATCAATATCGCACTGCATGAACTGGCGGTACCTGCCCCGCTGCGGTCTGTCCGCCCGCCATACATTTCCCATCTGAAGCGCTTTAAAAGGAACCGGCAGATTTCCGGCGTTATTGGAATAATATCTGGAAAGCGGAACCGTAAGATCATACCGGAGTCCTTCTTCCGTAAGATCCAGTTCTTCTTTTGCCTCCTCCAGACGGAGCTTCTCGCCGCGTTTCAGGATCTTAAAGATCAGCTTTTCATTTTCGCCGCCCTGCTTACTGTTCAGATTTTCAATATGTTCCACGCAGGGAGTCTCCACAGAACAAAAACCGAAGCTCTTATAAGTTTCTTTGATAAGCCCGATCACGTAGTCCCGTATCTCCATCTCCTTCGGCAGTATATCCTTCATGCCAGTTACCGGCTTCTTTTTCATTGCCATTTTATTTCCTCCTGCTTTTTACTCTCCTTTTCGTACCATCTGTTCCGCAAACGCACAGATGTCTCCGGCAGCGTTTCTGTTTATAAATTTCTGCTGCTTGGCTTTCATATCAGCAAGCTTCTCCGTATCGTCAAGAACGGACAGCACCGCGCCGATCTCTTCGTTTGAATTTCTTAACCGGATACTCATATCCCGTTTTGTATAAAATTTCATATTCTTCGTTTCACAGCCCGGAATCGGCGGCAGATGTATGAGCATTGTTCCCATAACGGCGCCTTCCGTAGAGGAAAGTCCGCCCGGCTTCGTAAAATACGCCTTGCTTGCCCGGATATATTCCGCCATCTGGTCTGTCTTCCGAATCAGTATCATATCATTTCCGTACTTAGACTGCAACTTTTTATAAAGTCTTCCATTGGTGCCGCAGATGACGATCAGACGCTCGTTTTCCCCGCACTTAGAAAGAAGTTTTTCCACAACGGAAAACAGTTTTCCGGCGCCCATGCTCCCGCCGGAGACGAGGATATATTCCCGGTCCTGCTCAAGTCCCGCCGCTTCCTTTGCCTCTGAAACGGTCAGCGGATTTCGGAAAGACGCCTGTACGGGAATACCGATCGGATAGATCCGTTCCTCCGGAATCCCTCGTTTGGAAAAATCTGAGATCAATTCCTGCGACGGTATGATAAACGCATCGCATTTCGTTTCTTCCGTAAATGGGATACAGGCATAATCCGTTGCGATAAAGATCACCGGCGGCAGTTTTTCTCCGCTGTTTTTCAGCTGCGTCATAATCTCTCCGGGAAATAAATGCGTCATGATGATGACGTCATATTTTTTATCTCTCAGGTATTCTCTCATATACTCCGCGGCTTTTTTATTACAGAAATACACCGGCGAACGAAACGGCAGCCGGCGGTAAAGTTCTCCCAACTGATAGAGAAACCCGAACGCTTTCGGGAAGCGCTGGACGAGCCGGATATAGGTCCGGTCGATAACCTTTGCCGTACCGGAGCTGCAGAGATTATAAGGATTGAGCAAAACGGCGTTCCAGCCCCGTTTTATACATTCTTCTTTTACGGCTCTTGCAGCGGAATTATGTCCGCCGCCCGTTCCGCAGCTTAAGATCAGTGCATCCACAGAAGCTTCACCTCCGGTTTTTCCCGAACTTCTTTGCTCATATGGAAACGCAGCATCACCGTTGCCGATATCAGGCCGAATCCGAATGAGATCCCCGGTGCGCAATGCAGAGCGGTAATTATAAGAAACGCGGCAATATAAGTCGCAATCGTGCGGCTGAAATGCGGCGTGATCCTTAATACCAGAGAAAACAGTATGAACATCATCGCAAATATCAGTACCGGCCGCAGTTCCGGATAAATCCCCAGCATACAGCCAAACGTGACAGCAATTCCTTTTCCTCCTTGGAAACGGAAAAAAGCAGGAAATGCATGTCCGATCACCGGAGCAGCCAGAACCAGCGCCGTTATAACGGAGGAACTCCGGAAAGCGCTCCCGTACCTGCAGTATACGAAAACCGGCAGGAACCCCTTGGCAAGATCGCCGAGCAGAGTCAGAAGCCCGCAAAAAAATCCACCATACATAAAGGCGTTTGCGGTTCCGGGATTTTTATCCTTACTTTCTTCAAATATATTCGTTTTTTTGAACAGTCCTGCAAAAATCCTGCCGAACAGTATGCTGCCGGACAGATATCCCAGCACAATAAATCCTGCTGTCTCTATCACAAGTATCCACTTCCTTTATACGGAATCTTATCAAAATGTAATCTTTCAACGAAAAGAAACTTACACGCCTAAAAACAAATCCTGTTTTCTTTCGATCATTTCATCGATCCTCTCGATATACTGAACAACTTCCTTTACATTCTCGCATCTCTCAATACGGATATTTTCGCCACCCTCGTCGGGAGCATTCCGGATAACCCTCTTTGAGGAAGCGCCTGCCCCAGCAGAGATGATATCCGTCAGCTCCTCCATGATCAGGATATTATATAAACATTCCCTTCCCGGAACGGCGTATCCGACATTTTCCAGATTTCCTCCGATATTTTTCTGCCGGTACATATAATACGGCTTCATCCCAAGTTCCTCAGCCGTTTCCGAAACCTGCTTCAGCATTTCTTCCATATCCTGATGAATCCTGCTGCCGTAGGTAACCATCTGCTGTTTCAGTTCCGCCGCCCGCTTGATAGCAAGGGAATGGACGGTAAGATTATTGGGATGCAGTCTTCGGATCTCCTTTAGCGTAAGACGCATACTCTCTGCGTCCTCTCCCGGAAGACCGGCGATAATATCCATATTCACGGAACGAAATCCGATCCCCTCCGCCAGACGGAACGCTTCGCGTACATCATTTGCCGTATGGGCGCGCCCAATGGTTTTCAGGGTTTTATCATTCATGGTCTGCGGATTGATACTGATCCTTGTAACCTCATTTTCTTTCAATACTTTTAATTTCGCGGCATTGATACTGTCCGGCCTGCCCGCCTCTACTGTAAACTCACGCAGATAAGAAAGATCGAAATTGCTTCGGATATCCGTAAGTAAAAGGTTGAGTTCTTCCGGCTCCAGAGAAGTCGGAGTACCGCCTCCTACATAAATGGAAACCAGTTTTCGTTCCCGATTGGTATATCCGATGTATTGGAGTTCCTTCCGGAGCGCGTCCAGATAGGCTTCCACCATTCCTTTATAACTGCTTATCGGATAAGAAGTAAAGGAACAATACAGACATCTGCTGGGACAGAATGGGATTCCCACATATAAACAATAGGAATTTTCAAAGTCTATGCCTTCTGTCAGAGCCCGTTCACGAACAGCGACCTTCGTTGCAAGGATTGCTTTTTCGGAGGATACATCATATTTTTCCTGATAATCCTTAACTGTCTCGTTAAAAGTTTTTCCGGCATTCAGCTTTGCCATGGCGATCTTTGCAGGACGGACGCCCGTAAGACAGCCCCATGGCAGAGTCTTTCCCGTATACTCGGACAGCAGCCGGTATATAGCAAGTTTCAGGCGGTTCCGGAATTTTTTCTTGTCCCGGTAATTGCCGCTCGCATACGCCGTATATAAGACGCTGCCTTTTTCCTCGATCTGAAGCCGGACCTCTTTCTCGTCATACAGAGCGGTCAGGACAAAGGTAAATTCCCGGTGCATCTTCGGGGATAGTTCCCCTGCCTGCTCCGGTGACATGCCTGAAATTTTTTCACCAGAAAAGAATGCCATGATCATGGCACGCAGGTCGTTATTATATTCCTCTGCATTCTGCACCAAAAGTATCATACGTAGGACCAGCCTTCATCTAATTATATGGTTAAAAAAACATATTTCCCGCTTTTTCCCTTCCGATCTTCGTCTTACTGTTATGCCCCGGATAGACAACGACATCATCCGGCAGTACAAACAGTTTTTCCTCGATCGAGCGGATCAGAAGTTCCCCGTCACCGGTCGGAAAATCGGAACGTCCGATACTTCCGGTAAACAGGGTATCACCGTCAAATAATAATTTGTTTTCTTCAAAATAATAACACATACCGCCCTTGGTATGTCCCGGAACTTCTATACAGGTGATCGTTGTTCCGAGCATCGGAAGAAGTTCTCCGTCCGAAACGGTTTTGTCAGCCTTTACAAATACAGGCTCCGCAAACATGGCGGAAAGATTCGCCGCACAGTTGGACAACAGTTCCTCATCATTTACGCCTATATAAACCGGAACCTCCGGCATGGCTTCTTTTAGATCATTGACTGCTGCCATATGGTCAAAATGCGCATGGGTAAGCAGTATCGCTTTCAGATCATAATTCTGATTTTGCAGCATTTTCAGCAGAAAATCCGCATTTGCCGCCGGATCTATGATTACAGTTTCTCTCGTATCTGTATTTACAACTGTATAGCAGTTGGTGCCCAGATCGCCTAAAACATTGGTAACAACAATAATATTCTGCATATTCCTCTCCTCCGGTTTTCCATTTTTCTAACCTGTTGTCCGTTCGATGTCAATGATTCCTTCCACATTCCGGATCTTTGCAATGATCTTGTTCAGCTGTTCCTTGGAACGGATCCCGAACTGAACCACTATCGTCGCCTTGCCCTGCTTGCTGATCCTTACGCTCATGCCCTTCAAGGCAATGTTCGCTTCATTGAAAATCTTGGAAATCTCAAAGACGATTCCCTGTCTGTCATTGGCATAGATATTAATTTCCGTCGTATATTCCTGCGAATCTTCTCCTTCACCGGCTGCCCATTCTGCATCGATCAGCCTTGCACGGTCACTTTCCTGCATGCACAAAATGTTGATACAGTCCGTTCTATGTATGGAAACGCCTCTGCCTCTTGTGATGAAGCCTACGATCTCGTCTCCCGGCACCGGTGAGCAGCATTTCGAAAAACGCACAGCTACGTCGTCGATCCCTTTGACGCGGATACCGCCTTTCGGTACATCTTCCCTTTTTCGCTGTTCGCTAAAGGTATCCAGAATTTCTTCGTCCGTCTTTTCCTTTTCTTTGAGTTTGTTATCTTCTTCTACCAGACGGTTGACAATCTGTCCTTCTTTGATGCCTCCATGACCTACGGCGGCGATCAGGGAATCCCAGTCCGGAAAATTGTATCGGGCAAGCACCTTTTCCATAAGCTCCGGTCTGAGCAGGGCAGGAAGATTGATAGACTTGGACTTGCAATAGCTGTCCACCGCCGCCTTGCCCTTTACAATGTTATCCGCTTTATATTCCTGCCGGAACCACTGATTGATCTTGGTCTTTGCCTGAGAACTCTGTACGACATTCAGCCAGTCCCGGCTCGGTCCTTTCGAGTTCTGGGAAGTGATGATCTCTACCCGGTCCCCGCTTTTTAACTTATATTCGATCGGCACCTGTCTTCCGTTTACACGGGCGCCGACCATTTTATTTCCGACAGCGGTATGAACCGAATAGGCAAAATCGATCGGCGTGGAACCGCTCGGAAGCGTCTTTACATCGCCGTCCGGCGTAAAGCAGTACACCTGATCCTGAAAAATATCCAGGTCGGTTTTAACGAAACTCATGAATTCCTTATTATCTGCCGTATCTGTCTGCCATTCCAAAATCTGCCGCAGCCAGCTCATTTTTTCTTCTTCTTTGGAAGTGCCGGTACCGCTTCCGCCCTCTTTATATTTCCAGTGGGCGGCGATACCATATTCCGCCGTCTTATGCATATCATAGGTACGGATCTGGATCTCAAACGGACGCCCTTCGTGCCCGATCAAGGTCGTATGGAGAGACTGGTACATATTTGCCTTCGGCATGGCGATATAGTCTTTAAACCGTCCCGGGATCGGCTTATATTTCTCATGGATGATTCCCAGTGCCGCATAGCAGTCCCGCACCGATTCCACTTTGATCCTGAGCGCAAAAATATCATAAATCTGATCCAGCGTTTTATTCTGGGTGATCATCTTTTTGTAGATACTGAAAAAATGCTTGACACGTCCGTCAATCTCGGCAGGAATACCCGCTTCTTTGATATAACCTGTCACCTCGGTTACCATCTGATTGATAAATTCCTCTCTTGCGGAAAGACGCTCATCGATTTCTTTCTTCAGTTCATTGTATACATCGGGATAGAGATACTGCATGGAAAGATCGTCCAGTTCGATCTTGATCTTGGAAATACCAAGCCGGTGGGCGATCGGTGCATAAATATCCATGGTTTCCCTTGCTTTTTCAATCTGCTTCGCCGGCGTCTGATACTGCAGGGTTCTTAAATTATGCAGGCGGTCCGCAAGCTTAATGAGAATCACCCGGATATCTTTTGCCATAGCGATAAACATTTTCCGCAGGTTCTCCGCCTGGATCTCAATCTTATCCTGTGAGAGATCTAACTGCGTCAGCTTTGTTACGCCGTCTACAAGAAGGGCAACCTCCGGAGAAAATTCCTTTGAGATCTCATCGATCGTCATGACTGTATCTTCCACAACATCATGGAGAATGCCGGCAACGATGGTTTCCTTATCCATTTCCAGTTCGGCAAGGATGATCCCCACGCAGAGCGGATGGATAATATACGGTTCGCCGGACTTTCGTTTCTGCCCTTCATGCGCTTTGCTCGCGATCCGGTACGCTTTTTCTATCTGAGATATATCATAGGAAGGGTGATACTCACGGATTTTATCCAGTAAATCCTGATACAGTTCCTCCGGCGGCGTAAAATCGCCCGGCGTCACAAGACCTGTGCCGTTTCTGCTCGGATCGTCCATTTCAAATCTGCTTTCTTCTTTCTCTGACATATACTCACCTTCTTTACTTGCTGTAAAATAGCATATCTCTGCCATCAGGCTTCGCCGTTATCAGCTACTCGCCTTCATACTGGACAACTGACGCAATGTCATATCTGCTCAGCTTTTCCCTGCCTTTCAGATCCACAAGTTCGATCAGAAAAATCATTTTTACAACTTCGCCGCCCAGTGATTCGATCAGCTTTGCCGCTGCTTCCATCGTGCCGCCTGTAGCGATCAGATCATCTACCAGAACCACCTTGTCTCCCGGTTTTACGGCGTCCTTATGAATCTCAATGGTTGCCGTACCATATTCCAGATCGTAGGTTGCTTCGACGGTTTCCCTCGGCAGCTTCCCTTTCTTTCTCACAGGAATAAACGATTTTCCAGACTTATAGGCAAGCGGGGTTCCAAAGAGAAATCCCCGTGATTCAGCGCCTGCGATCACATCATAATCCACGCCGTCCAAAAGTTTATACATTTCATCGATCGCAAGCCGGAAACCCCGGCTGTCGTCCAATACACTTGTTACATCCCGAAACAAAACGCCCGGCTTCGGAAAATCCGGTATGCTTTTTATGTAATCTGCTACTTCATTCATGGTTCTTCTCCTTTTTACGCTTTTCTGTAATCCAACAGCTTAAACTGTATCGTGCTGTTTCCCATATATTGATTTAACTGCGGCCGGTATGCAATATCCAGACGGACGCTGTTTTCCGACCCATTTAACATTTTATCACATTCTTCTTCATTAAACCACTCTTTTATATGATTCAAAAATTCCTGAGGATCAAAATAAATCCCCTCAAAATATCTGCCTTCTCCGTTTATAAGCTTCAGTTTCAGTACATTCTGGTTCTTTCCTAGTATACGGGCGGACGACACCCTCATATCCGCCTCGGCGAAAACCGGATCCTCATTTCCCTTTCCAAATGGTTCCAGTGCGTCAATCTGCTGAATCAGCTCCGGATAGACATAAGACATTGGCATCGGTACATCAATATGAAGCTTTGGCGCAAGTACATCTTCCGTCATATGCTCGTTTTCGTTAAGCGCCTGCCTCAAAGCGTTAATATTCTCCTGTTTCAGCGAAAGTCCTGCCGCCAGCGCATGACCGCCGAATTTTTCTAAATATTCCTTACATTCCTGGAGCGCCTCAAAAATATTGAAGCCCTCGATAGAACGGGCGGAGCCCTTCACAATATCCGGTTCCGCATCGGAATCCGTCAGCACAATGACAGGAAGATAATATGCTTCCCGCAGTTTTCCTGCCACAAGACCTGCCAGACTTTCATGCAGTTTTGGCACATGAATTACCAGCACATGATCGGTCGTCATATTCTGCTCCTCGACGATGCGAAGAGCGGCCTCCATTCCCTGATTCATCAGATTCTTTCGTTCTTCATTCAGATCCGCCAGCTTTCCGGCTATATTTTCCGCTTCTGCCATATCCCTGCAGAACAAAAGCTCTAATGCAGCATTGGCAGATTCCAGCCGTCCGGCAGAATTGATACAAGGCCCGATGACAAATCCAAGATGATATGCAGTAAGATGGTCCTTATCTTCCAGTTCTTTCACCCGAAGCAAAGCCCGAAGTCCGATATTATCTGTCCTTTGAAGTTTCTTCAGCCCTTCCCGCACATAGATCCGGTTCTCATCCGTAAGATCCATCACATCACAGACGGTAGCGATCGCAATATATTCCAGATAATCGTCTGAAGCAAGCGACAGGTTCATTTTCCGATACAGGCATTGAATAAATTTATAAGCGACTGCCGCACCGCAGAGCTGCTTAAACGGATATGCGCAATCCTTCTGCTTAATATCAATAATGGCATCCGCTTCTACCGTTTCTTTCTGCGCTTCATGATGATCGGTTACGATAACGGTAAGTCCTGCTTCTTTCGCAATATGCAGCGCCGCAACGGAAGCTATGCCGTTATCACAGGTAATAATGGTATCGACGCCGTCTGACACAGCTTTCCGGATAATCCTTTCATTGATTCCGTATCCATCCCAAATGCGGTGCGGGATCTCGTATGTAACATCCGCGCCTGTCTTTTGAAGAGCGGTAAATAAGATATACGTTGCCATAACGCCATCTACGTCATAATCCCCTACGATCCGGATTTTTTTATGCTCTGCTATCTTCCGGCACATGATATCCGTACCCTTATCCATATCCTTCATATGAATCGGATCGTGGACGCGATTCAGCCCGCCGTACAGAAAGAATTCCATTTCCTGCTCCGTCCCTATCTCCCGGTTCCGGAGAAGCCGGACTACCACAGGATCTACATTCAGTTTTGTCCCCAAGGCTTGAAAGTCCGCTTTCTTTGCATATACCCTCCATTGCCGTTCCATGCTCTGTCCCCCTGCAATAAATATCTGATTGAGTTCAAAAACAGGAGTTGCCGTTTGGCAGCCCCTGTTTTTTTCTATCCTTTATGATCTCACTATGCTTTTGCTTTCGCTTTTTCCTTTTTCTTTCCAATCTTTTTCAGTGTCAACCATAACGGACCTGAAATGCAGACGGAAGAATATGCGCCGCAGATAATACCCGCCATAAGCGTCAGCGTAAATTCCTTAATTGAAGATACGCCCATGATATAAAGCACCAGTACCATGATAAACGTTGTCAAAGACGTAAAGATATTTCTGGTTAAGGTCTGCGATATACTGGTATCTACAATCTTATCATAGCCATCCCGGTCAACGCTCATCAGACGCAGATTTTCACGGATACGGTCAAATACGATAATGGTTGCATTGATGGAATAACCGAGGATCGTAAGCATACATGCGATAAATGTGCTTCCTACGGAAAGCCATGCCACGGAATAAACCATGAATACAAACATAACATCATGGATCAGGGCAAGCACAGCGCTGGTACCGAACCGCACATCCGAGAACCGGATAGCGATATAGATCAGCATCAGTATTGAAGAAATGATGATAGCGATGATAGCATCCCGCTGCATTTCCGAACTGATGGTGCTGCTGATATTCTCGGAGTTTATCTCGGTTACGGTGAATTTTTCATTCAGAGCGTCCGATAACGCTTCACGCTGCGTCTGGTTAAGTTCCGCCGTCTTAAAGACGATCTGGTTGGAATTATCTACAATCTGGATCTGCACGGTACCCGGATTTACGCCGGTTGCTTCTTCGATCACAGGAATGATGTCAGCTTCTGTTTCCTGAAGGGTATACGCCTTATCGAAGGTAACAGAAGTAGAAGTACCGCCCATAAATTCCAGACTGAAATTCATGGTTGTTCCCTTATTTGCCTTATTGATCGGCAGGAAAATGATACCTGCCAGAATAACGATCACCGAAGCGGTCGCACAATATTTGAATGCCTTGGAATATCCGGCAACCTTCGGTTTCTTTGCAGCGCCGTATAATTTCTTATTGATAACGCCCAGCGCAACAAACGAATTGAGCAGAAGCCTTGTGATCACCAATGCGGTAAACATGGATAAAATGATACCGAGGATCAACGTTCTTGCGAACCCTTTAACCGTACCGGAACCCATAACAAGAAGTACGACGCCGGCGATAACCGTTGTGATATTTCCGTCGAGGATTGCGGAAAGAGCCTTTGAGAAACCTGCCTTTACCGCAATCTTTACTGTCTTTCCGTCTCCGATCTCTTCACGTATACGCGTAAAGATAATGACATTCGCATCCACTGCCATACCGATGGAGAGGATGATACCTGCAATACCCGGAAGGGTAAGGGTAATCTTCAGAACATTTATTAAGAACATTTCCAGAACAATGTATACAAACAGCGCAATGGAAGAAATGAAGCCCGGAAATCTGTAGAAGATGATCATGATCAGGCATACCAGAATAATACCGATCGCACCTGCCTTTAAGGAAGTGGCAACAGCCTCGTTACCAAGCTTCGCACCCAGTACCTGAGAACGGAGTTCGGAAAGTTCCAGCGGCAGGGCACCGATCTTAATGGTGCTTGCCAGATTTTCCGCTTCTTCATAGGTTCCAATAGAATTAATGACCGCATTTCCGTCAGTGATAGCAGTCTGTACCGTCGGATAGCTGACTACTTCATCATCAAATATAATATAGATTGGTTTTCCGACATTTGCGGAAGTTGCAACCGCAAATTTCTGCGCGCCTTCGTCCGTAAACTGAAGCTGAACCTCGTTATCATTCTGGCCGGTGGTATCGTCTGTACGGATCCCTGCCTGCGCATCCTTGATATCAGAACCGGTCAGTACCGGCTCATAATCTTCGCCGGACGCCCACAACTGATAGTTTGTCTCGTCCATAAATTCCAATTTACCCGGTTTTCCCAGTTCTTCCAAGATCTCATTCGGATCATACTTACTGGTATCCACCGGTATCTCAACAGTCAGACGGTCGTCGCCTTCGCGGTAAACTTCTCCGTCCGGACTGTAATGGTCGACTCTTCGCTGCAGCTTGTCCTTGGTAGCTGCAATCTGTTCACTCGTTGCATCCGGATCCATGATCTGATACGTGATGCTGACACCGCCCTGAAGATCCAGTCCCAGTGTAATATCTTTTGCACGTCCGGAACGTGCGTCGCCTTCACCGATTCCATATACTACAGCATATACAGCGCCCGCTGTAAGAAGTACAAATATGATAAGGGTGAGGATCGCATTTCTCTTTGCTTTCTTCATCGTCTTCTCCTCTTTTTATCTCTATATTATGGTACAAAACATACCATTTATTCGCTCATATCCGAAAGTGCCGCCTTCACCATCAGCGCACACTCCACGCGTTTTTTCTCCAGTTCGCATCCAATGTCATAGCAGTCTGTAATGCTGTTATGGAACTGATAGGAATTTGCCGCACAGCCGCCGCTGCAATAAAATCTTGCAAAACAGTTCCTGCATTTTTCCTTGGCATAAACGTTGCAGAGTTTGAACTCGTCCACGATCTCCGTCTTTTCTACGCCGCAAAAAACGTCTCCTACCTTAAAATCTTCCATGCCCACAAACTGATGGCAGGGATACAGATCTCCCCAAGGCGTTACCGCCAGATACTCCGTTCCGGAGCCGCAGCCCGAAAGCCGTTTATAAACACATGGTCCGCCGGTAAGGTCGATCATGAAATGAAAGAAATTCACGGGACGTCCTTCTTTTGCCCTGCGGATCAGCTCCTTCGCCAGACGGTCATATTCTTCACAGATCCTTCCGACATCTTCCTCCCGGATAGCATAATCGCAATCCGGCTGGGCAACCACAGGCTCTACGGAAATCTGGTCGAAGCCCGCGTCCGCCAAGGCGATCACATCCTCACAAAAATCCAGATTATAATGGGTAAATGTACCGCGCACATAATAACTCTTGTCGCCCCGCATTTCCCGGAACTTCCGGAATTTCGGAAGAATGATATCATAGCTTCCTTTTCCGTTACGGGACGGCCGCATTCTGTCATTTACTTCTTTTCTTCCATCTATACTAAGGACTACATTTGCCATCTCACGATTAGCAAAGTCCATAATATCCTCATCCAACAGGATTCCGTTTGTGGTAAGGGTGAAACGGAATTTCTTGTTACATTCCGCCTCCCGGCTTCTGCCGTATTCCACCAGACGTTTCACTACGTCAAAATTCATAAGCGGCTCTCCGCCGAAGAAATCCACCTCAAGATTTACCCGGTTTCCGGAATTTGCGATCAGAAAATCCAGCGCCTGCTTTCCTACTTCGTAGCTCATCAGCGCCCGTCTGCCCTTATACTCGCCTTCTTCGGCAAAGCAGTATTTACAGGCAAGGTTACAGTCATGCGCAATATGGAGGCATAATGCCTTTACGACGGTTTTTCGTTTTTTGAAATCCACGATCGTGTCCTGATAAACATCCTCTGTAAAGAGCTGTCCATTCTCCCGGAGCGCCTCTACCTCATCATAGGCTTCTTCTATGTCTTCCTTCCCATAGCATTTGCCGCTTGCGAGAAGTGTTTCTACAACTTCCTGTTTGGAACGGTTCTCACAGATCTCTATGATATCGTAAACCAGATCGTCCACCACATGCACCGAACCGCTGCAGACATCCAGTACCATATTGTAGCCGTTATTCTTGTACTGATGTACCATAATTACTCCTTTGTATATACGCAACTAAAGAGGACTATCAACTGACGGTCCCCCTTTAAGCTGTATACACTCACATTTTCGGCTGTTTTATTTATTCTCGCAGCTCTGATTTCCGACTGTGCATGAAGTCTTGCATGCGGACTGGCAGGATGTCTGGCACTCACCGCATCCGCCCTTTTCCATCGTATTCTTTAAAGTATTTGATGTTAATGTCTTAATTCTTTCCATGATTTATTCTCCTTCTGGTTTCAAACGTCTATTTGAAGATTATAGCACAGGTTTTTCCTGTTGAAAAGCATTTTTCCTGTATTTTTCCTTTCATTGCAAAAAAGGAACTGCCGAAACAGGCAGTTCCCGATTCATGATTCACTTTTTTTCAGCTCAGCATTCCTCCGAGTGTTCCGCCTCCGAGACAAAGAAGCGCTGCGCTTAAAAATTCCGTACCTGCCAGATTGACATTCCCCTCTGCAAGAAAAGACGCTGCAATAATGATTACTATGTACGCCGCACCGGTCAATGCCCCCCACAGGAATTTCTTTTCCTTCATCATTTTCCCGATGGAGAAACCTCCGATAAAAGAGGCAAAAACATATACGAAAATGATACACAGGTTCACTACATTTTCCGAAAGTCCCAGCTTATATACGCAGAATGCCAGCGCCAGCAGAAGTATTCCTGTGACTACATAAGCCAGAACCAGCGATTTCATCACACATCCGGCTTTAAATCCCTTTGTCATAAAATTCTCCCACCTTTCACTGTCATTCTATGCGTAAAGATGAAAAAATATGACAACAAGTCCTGTCCTAGGAAAATAAATCTTCAATTTCCGTTATTACATCGCAGATTTTTCCGGCATACTGCCGTACCGTATCATTCGGCTGAATAAGGTCGATCACCATGACAGTGTAAAGCCCTGCCGTTCCGGCGGAGATCACTCCGTTTACAGAATCCTCCACTGCAACTGCATCCGCTGCCTTCACACCCAGTTTCTCACAGGCTTTCAGATAAATGTCAGGCGCCGGCTTTCCCTTACTCACCATGTCGCCGAATACGAACTCGTCAAAATAATCATATATATTATGAGATTTTAAATGCTTCTCCGCCCGTTCCCGCCGGGTAGATGTTGCAAGGGCAATCTTAATTCCACGTTCTTTCAGGAAAATAAGCAGCTCGCGTACCCCTTGTTTTAAATCCAATCCATGCTCTTCCGCATAACGGTCCACACCCTGGATCACGCCTTCCCGATAGGTATAATAATCAATTTCTGTTCCAAATAATTCCTCAAAATGTTTCCGGTTTCCCTCTTTGGTTCCGCCGGCGATCCGTTCGCAGAGAATTTCAATTTTATCCTCCGGCAAATGGTATTTCCTTCCCTGTTCCAGTTCGCATAACCGATAGATTTTTTCAGAGTCGAAAATCACGCCGTCCATATCGAACACAACTGCCTGATACATTCCGCTATGCCTCCGCATTTCCTAATAAATCCGTAAATCTCTCATAAATCACTTTATGTTCCACTGCCTTTGGCTGAATTCTGGATTCCGGCGGAATGAACCCGCCTGCCATTCCCGAATGACCGCCGCCGCTTCCCAGTCCTTCCAGTGCTTTCATGATCAGATTGCCGGCATGAATACCTTCCTCCTCACTCCGGACGGAAAATTTAAGTCCTCCTTCTTTTTCCGCATAAATAACGGAAATTGTAATGGATTGCAGTTTCAGGATAAAATCAGAGATCATAGCCACCAGCGCATCCTGACAGTCAAAAGGAATGTAAGCGATTCCTGTGTTTCCGTAAATCTTGATATTCCGGATCGCAGCGCCGTAAGCCTGCAGATCCTCCAATTCAATATTATCATTTACCATCCGGTCAACCAGTGAAACCTTAGCATACTGGAACAAAAATTCAAACATCTGTATATCCAGCCGCGTCACGCCTCTTCCAAAGGAATCCGTATCCATCCGTATACCGTACATCAATGCGGAAGCCGTATCCTCATCAAGCGGGGTACCGCTTTTATAAAAATATTCCGCCACCAGTGTTGAGCAGGCGCCCACGATCCGGATATCCTGATAAAGATACTCACATTGTTTTACGGTCGGATGATGGTCGATACAAGCCACCTCATCTCCCGGAATATCCGTCAGATTCGCATTGTATTTCTGCCCGTCCACAAGAAGCACATAATCCTCCTCCGCAATATCCAGCTCATCATACGGGAACATCTGAACATTAAAATTATCGATCATTTTCATGACGCTGATCTTGTCCACTCTCCCGTTATAGCAGATAGTAGTGGGAACCCCATGATAATCAAGAAACTTCTGCATGCCATAGGCGCAGGCAATCGCATCCGGATCCGGAAAATTATGCGTCTGTATAAATACTTTATGTCCTTTCAATATGTCAATTAATTTCTTCCAATCCAATATCTATTCCTCCGTTTTTCGTTTTCCCTGTTTTAAAAATTTAGCAGACCGCATCTGCCTGATACAGTCTGCTAAAAAAGTATTACTTATAATTATTATGCTCTGTCCTTTTTGCTTTTCCTTACCAGAAGAATAATCACAACTGCAAGAAGCAGAAGGAGGAGAATGAGAAGAATGATCCAAAGAATGTTGAATTTCCTTCCATACTCAAAATGTATCATCTTCTCCACCGTATTTCCGGCGCCGTCATGCGCTTTGACAAGCAGTTCGAACTCGCCCGAACGATCTACAGTAAAGGTACATGCATTATCAGTAATTGTCTTATTTTCACCGTTCAGTGTTACCGAATCAAGAATATCGCCGTCAATCTGCAGGGATACGCCTACGTCTGTCGACTCCAGCAGCCGTCCGCCGTCTTCCGCACCTGTTATGATAACATTCGGAGCAATGGTATCCAGCAGGAATTCATACTGTTTCTCCACTGTATTTCCAAGTTCATCGGTTGCAACGATACGGAGGACATGTTTTCCGTCTTCTACATCATTCAATCCGTCATATTCCGTACCGTCCAGATATATAACCACATCGCATACTGTCAGGTCATTTACAACATCATCATTGGAGAGGTTCCAGATAAATTCATTCATAACCGTTCCGTCATAAGCGGAAAGATCCGCCAGCGCCGGCGCGGAATTATCAATCGTGAAATGCAGTGTTTCCGTAGTTGTATTTCCGGCTTTATCCTTGGAAGTAACTTCCAGATCATATACGCCGTCTTCCGTAAACTGCTGGACAATGTTGGAAACTCTGCTGCTGTTTACAGAAAACGCACCGAATTTCAGATTCTGCTTCTTACCGGTGTCATCGGTTAAGGTTCCTTTCAAAGTCAGTTCGTTGCTGGTGAAGAAGTCCTCGGTAACGGTTACTTCCATCGTTACTTTTTCCTTCGTTTTATCATAATTCTTGACACCGCTCAGGGAAACTACAGGCGCCGTTCCATCCAGAATGAATGAATAGGATTTCTGTGCCGTATTTCCGGCTTTATCTTCCGCCGTGAACTCGAACCGGTAATCGCCGTCCTCCGAGAAAGTTTCCGACATTCTGGAATTTGCATTCTTTGCATTATAATCAACGGTTTTCAGAAGCTTTTCGCGCTGTCCGTCAATTCCTTTGTAAATATTGATCTTGGCGGAAGCCATATCCCAGTAAAAGGCTTCCTGAATTCCGTATGATACAGTGACGCTCTTTGTGGAGGTGCCTCCGTCTGCAATACCGGAAATAGAGAGTTCAGGTGCATTTTTATCCACACGGAACTGTACGGTTCTCTCCGCACTCACATTACCTGCCCGATCCACTGCTACAAAGGAAACCTCATAATCCGCTTCCGCCTGGTAAACGGCTGTACCCTCGCCGATTTTTGCGGAATTTGTCTGGGTACTCTGGGACGGCGGCGTGATCCGCTCTACGCGCGTCAGATCGTCCGTATCTTTATTCAGTTCATTTACGGTTACGGTCAGCGTTCCATTTCCACGCAGATACCGGATGCCGGAATTATTCGTATAAGTGCTTCCGTTCAATGTTGTATTTATAACCGGCGCCGTTTTATCAATGATAAAGGTGAAGCTGCGCATGGTTCCCTGATTGCCCGCCATATCTTCACTCGTAATGGATACGGTATGTGAACCTTCCTGTGAAATGATAACCGTTCCGTTTGGATTTCTTGAAACAGCGTTTCCATTATCCCAGACGGTAACATTCTTGATATTCGTATCTGTTACACTGTAATTAAACGTGACGTTTGCGTTATAATACTGTCCATATTTCGTTCCGTCATACGAAGTCCGGTTGTATTTATTCATCTTCGCCGGCGCAGCGTTCGCAATCTTCATTTCATTCACCGGTATGGTATTATCAAGCGTGAATGAAAGCATTTTTTCCACTCTGTGTCCTGCCGGATCCGTAGCAGAGATTCTTATTACATATTTTCCGTCTACGGCGCCTCTGCCTAACAGAGCACTCAGCTTGTTTGTACCCAGATGACTGGAATCAGATCTGCGGATCGTACTAGTCGGAGTCTGGATCTCGATATCCCTTGCTGTTACCCGAATATTATCGCTGTCGCTTATGGCTATCACAGGATCGCCTTTCAGGACAGAATCATTATCTTTATATGCAGGATCCTGCACAGCAAGATTCAATGTCGGCACTTGACTGTCTACCAGAATACTCCAATCATAGGAATTCTTATTATTACTATTCTCATTTGCGTCAAAAACTTCTACGTGAACCGGAGTTCCGTTTCCATCTCTGGAAGGAGTAATTTCAATTTCCCCTGTTGTATTGCCAAGGAAACTCTGCGCTGCCCCGCCATACTGCGATACAGTAATATTGGATACATTTCCAAGCGCATCCTCTGCCCCTATCCGGATCACCAATTTTTCCGGACAGGTAGGTCGGTTCAAATACTGCTGGAACGCTTGCAGGGTATATTCTGTAAAGCTGCCTGCATTATTTTCCTTAACATAAATCTTTGTTACTTCCGGTGGTTTGTTGTCAATCGTAAACGTGAATGTAACAGGAGTAATCGCTCCAATCGTATCTTCTGCTTTCAGAGTGATCGTATATGTACCGTCAGACATTGTCTGTTCAGCTTCTTCCAGAACTGTCTTCAGAGAAAAAGTCCCCTGCGCTGTTTTTTCTGTCCATGGATCACCCTCGGTTGTAAACGCAGTAACCGTTGAACCGTTCGGATAAGAAACGGTAACATTTCCCTTCAAATACAGATCATCGGTCATGCTATACACAATCTGCGGAATACCGGAAAGCCTTCCGCCATTCGTCAAAGCATTTCCTTTCTCGTCCTGTACGGAAAGGCTGACAACCGGTGCAGCATTATCTACATGGTAGGTATCAAATTCCTCTTCACCTGGATAGTAGTAAATATTACCCGCATTATCAGTAACTCTGAGGCGGATATCTGTACCTTGCTTATCATCCGATGCCTTTACGGTCACCAGATATTTTCCACCCTGTTCCGAAACCTCCGCATAATCACCATTATCCTGCGAAACCTCCAGTTTTTTGATTCCGGAGGCGATTGACTCCTTTGTCTCAGGAGCATCCGAGGCGCTATAAACAACCGTAAGATTCCGATACCACGTGGTATCATCTTCCATTTCATTCTTTACGTTATATGTTAATTCTTCCTTAACTTCCGTAACTGTCGGAGCCAAAATATCAATAAATAAGATAGTTGCCTCTTTCTCTGCGGTTACGTCATTTGAATTCTTTGCCTGAACCTTATAGGTTACTGTGTTTCCATTCAAACTGTTATTTAGTTCATATTTGCCTTTATATACATATATTCCATCTTCTTCTGATGATTTTTCAAAAGAAGAAATTTCTAATTCAAGTGAATTTCCATTGGCAGAAAGCGTTATATCCGACTTCTGAAGTTCTACATCGGAAGTAACCGTAAAGGAAATATCATAGGAATATGCATTTGTCAGTGTTCCCGTCTTTCCATCATGCGTAAAACTCTCAATAACCGTTGCCGCTGCCGCCTGTGCACCTGCAACTGGATTCAGCTCGAAGTTTTCGATAGAGACCTCCGATACTGTAAGTTCATCTTTATAATACGCTACTGTAAATAATAAATACTCCTTACTGTTTTCAGCCTCATCCTTAACATCTGCATAATATTTTACTTCATTACCCTTGATCTGGTTTTCAGATAACCCTGCATGAAAGGTAGAAAGCGGAATCTCCGGTGAAGTTACAGAACTTCTTATGGTTTTGGCATTTAAATTAATTACCTGTTTCTGACTTGTTACGTCTCCGACTTTCGCATAGACCGTTAATGAAGAAATATTTGTGGTATCTGAAAATGGCAGGGTAACCGTAGCATCCTTATTCTTATGCAGTGATAGCTTTTGGGTCAGTGCATCCTCCGGCTTTACTGATTCACTCTGACCGTCTGTCGTTGTTTTCAATGTAAACTCAGGAAGTGCCGGCGCAGTATTATCAATTACAAGTGTAAAATCAAAATCGTACTTCTCAGCGTAGGCGTTTTCCACTTCAATTCTGTAATCATTTGAACCCTCAGCAAGATTGTTTAACGTGAATGTATACTGATTATTTTGTGAAGGCTGTAAAGCAGACGTTTCCTTGTAATTATCGGTTCCTGCTTCTTTTTGGAAAAGCTTCACGGATTTGATTTCAATATCAGCGGAAACATTGGCTGAAATCACAACATTTCCATCACTATTTTTCTTTGTAATAACTTTTTCATTTTCCGTAACAGATTTATCATTTACTTTCACATCGGAAATTGTCGTATTTCCGGATAAATAATTGATTGAAATTACAGGTGCATTCGGAGCCACATTGCCCAACGTATCTTTTACTTCCAGCTTATAAGATACGGTTTGCCCCGCATCTGTCGACTTTGCCTGCGGTATTGTAACTGTTTTAGTTTGATCTTTCTGAACTTGCTGGTCAGTAATATCAACCACTTCTCCATCCTTTGTCAAAGAGACAGTTCCAGCCTCGCTCGAAGTAAAACTTACAGTATAAGTATCTGTAATATATGCATTAGTTACAGTTGTCCCATTTACTGTGCCTTTGGCATCCGCTCCCGAGTTCAGAGAAATATATGATACTGTCGGAGGTTCACTGTCACATAATATCGGACTTTTTTCAACCTTTGTTTCCGTCACAACAGTTCCATTCATTTTTAACTGTATATGTGGATAATAATTACCGGATTTACCAATCGTAACTGCAGAATCACTCTGCCAGTCATTTACCGTACCATTACTTTCTGTCGTCACACCATAAAGCAGTTCCCCATATACATATTCCGTTGTTTCTGCATCAAAAGGAATTGTACTTCCTGCATTTACAGTGCTCAATCCAGTCTGAATGTTCAATTTTTGGGTCATAATATCATACTTTGCCGTTGCCTGACCCAGCTTGGTTTTGAGTGCTTCTTCATCACCGGCATATTGCAGTTTCAACGTGACAAGCGGATTTACTTCTGAACCATCTGCAATTACCTCATTCGCCACATAAATATCAATAGTCGCTTCCTGAGAATCTGCACACAGTGATATTTTATTCATATCGGAACTGTTGCCTGTTGAATAATATGTACCATTATACTCATAAGTCACTGTTCCGCTGTCAGCCACAATATTATTCAATCCAAAAGATACATTAACATTTCCATAGAATTTTAGCGTAATCTCCTTTGTGTCTGTCTCTGCCGAACTTGTTCCGCTCACCTTTATCTTCGGCGCAGTACAGTCTATCGGAGTCGTACCTTCTGACAGCGTTTCTTCCGCACTGACTTCCTTATCCTTGTTTGATACATAAAGCACACTCAGTACCATGACAAGCGAAAGCAGAACCGCAATGATTCTGGAAGCCAGATTCCGTTTTCCTTTCATTATTTCTTTCATTCCTAATCCCCCTCTACAATGCTTCGCTTGTATGAACTACAGTTACGTTATAAATGTATTGGATGCCGGCAACAGTATTTTTATCTTCTTCCGGCGTATCATGAATATTCCGAAGAACCGCCGTTTCCTCTGCGCTGTATCTTCCTATGATGTCCATTGGAATTGACTCTTTGGTTCCGGCCGCTTCATCTTTTTCCGGTATCAAAATATCTGTAATATCGCTTTCATTCTCCGCTGTCAGAACATCTGTCCTGTCGGCTTCTTCGTCTTCTGATGTCAGAATGTCTGTGGTATCTCCCTCATCCTCCGGCGTCGATCTATCGGTTGTACTGTCGTCGTCATCTGACGTCAGGATATCCGTTGTTCCGCCGTCATCTTCCGAAGTCAATATATCCGTTGTATCGCTTTCCTCTTCTTCCGAAGGATATTGTTTCAGGATATCGGTTGTCTCATTGTCAGAGCCGGTTTCCAGAATTTCTGTCTGCTCGCCGTATTCACTTTCATGTTTCTCTGCGCCAAGCACTTCTGTTTCATCTTCCAAAGAAGCCTTGATCTCCGATTCCTTACTCGAAAGCTTAGCGTCTAACGCCGCTTTCCGCTCAATATTTTTTCGTTTCAGGTTGCCGGTCTCCGGATCATTTTCCGCATCCCGGACTGTGATCCTGCTGGTTTCTTCCCGGATAGCCTCCTGCTTGGATTTGGACTCATATCCGGTTTTTCTGATCTCTTCAATACTCTTACGTTCCGTCCGTCCGGTCAGGTCGCCGAATACTTTCGGTATCTTCAATACGAAAAACAGCACTACGGTTGCAATCAGAAAGAGGATTGCCAGTATCAGTCCGCCGTAAAATAATACGTTATATGTCCCCATACTCATCACTCTCCCATCTCATCCGCTTCGGTATCGGCTTCCGCCGGCTCTGTGCCGGAGGTTTCCTGTTCACTCAGTCTGTCCATGACGGTTTTCCGCTTCACCCATGTGGTATTATTGGAAATATCCTTTACATCCTTGCTTTCATTATAAACCGCAAGGATCGTTTCTACCTGAGTTGCAGACCAAAGCATTGGATCCATCTGTTTTTCTTCAAACGTTTCATATATATAATTCAAATGTTCTGAATAAAGTTTCTGGCTGAAGCTGCTGTCCTTACCCATGATCATTTCTGCGTCTTCATAGGTCATGACCGCATTATCATAGTCGTTTATGCTGCCATACATTTCGGCAATCTTGCACATTTTATTGACATATGCTTTATTGTATGCCTGAATGTTTTCATTGGAGCTGTCCGGTCCTACCGTCACTTCACCCATGATCTGGTTGACAACTTCATAGCAGGAGTTGATCGCCAGCGAATAATATGTATCAGAATTATTCTCTTTTGCCAACTGCTCATAAATAACAGAAAGGCTGTCGTTGTAGTAGTAGTTAAACCGCATGGCGTCTTCGCCGCTGTATTCCGACAGATCCTCCAGAGCCTTTGTCATGACATCCTCCGCCTGAGCAGCAACCCCGTCATTGGAAATATAGGTCGTATAGATCATTGCAAGCGTCCGGTAGTTAATGAATTTCTCCTGATCTTCATTTGAAAATTTATCCATATTATATTGGGCAAATCCGTTTACCTGCTCCAGAAGTTCATCCGGATTTACATGGGTGCTGGAAAGGATCATGGAAATGCTGCCATAGTATCCCGCCAGTTCTCCATACTCTTCATCCTTTTCGTCTACCATATTAAAATACTTCGATGCAGCGTTGTAGTCTTCCATTTCCACGAAATAAGTCAGACCGATCTTATACAATACCTCGTCGTTTTCATCAACTCCGCCGTATCCGTTCTTGATCCGGTTTGCCACAACATTCAGACCGTCTTCCAGTTTGATCGCAGGTTCCTCGTTCTCCGTCATGTCATGCATGGCGTCAATGTATAGATCAATATATTTTACATACCCTTCGGCGTCTTCACCCTTCAGATCAAAAGCATGCTTATACTGCTCCGCCGCATTCACATAATCGCCGCTCGATTTTGCCTCATTTCCGGCATCAATATATGCCGCATAGTTTTCTCTCTGAATCCGTTTAATTCCGGCATATCCTACAATGGACGTAATGCCGGCTGCGATCGTAAGAACGGCAGAAGCTGCAAATATCGCCATTTTCTTTTTATTTGCCTTCTTAAAGGAATCGTCCAGTTCCGTATAATGATCCAAAGCATACAAAAGCTCCGAACAGGACTGATATCGGTCGTTCGGGTTTGGCTGCGTACATTTTAAAATGATTTTTTCAAGACCGGTTGAAAGCGCCGGATTCCATTCACGGATCGGCTTGATCTCATATGGCGGCTCGCAAGGGTTCATACCGGTTACCATATGGTAAAGCGTGGCACCCAGATTATAAATATCCGTTCTGGCGTCTGTATTATACAGACCGCGTCCCTGTGCATCACCAAACTGCTCCGGCGCAGCATACCCTCTCGTACCAAGCGCCGTCGTGTCCGCATTATTCTCAATGGTATATTCTTTCGCCGTACCAAAGTCGATCAGCTTCACGCCGCCTTCCGGTTTCAGCATGACATTGGATGGTTTCATGTCTCTGTAAATGACAGGCGGATTCATGGAGTGCAGATAATCCAAAGCGCTGGCAAGCTGTCTCGCCCACTCGATCACTGTCTCCTGTGGCTGTGCGCCTTCCTCCTTCAGTTTATCAGACAGATTGGTACCCTCGATGAAGTCCATCACGACATAGATGGTTCCTTTTCTGTTGATAATATCAACGATACGAGGCAGAACCGGATGATCCACGTTTTTCAGGATATTCGCTTCCCGTTCAAGCCCTTTTAACAGGGTTTCCGCACTTTTGGAGCCGTCGTTCTTGATCTCTTTTACCGCCCACTGCTTATTCAGACGGTTATCTCTGGCGAGATAAACGATCGACATTCCGCCTCTGCCGATTTCCTTTAATATTTCATATTTACCGTCTAATACGGTACCTTCCTTCGTCATACTCTAACCCCGCTACATTGTTCTGATCACTGCTACCGATATATTATCCGTTTCATGTCTGTTCTTGACAAGCTCCGTGAGATACACGCAGCCATACTGCAGATCTTCTTCAGTCGCTGCTGCCTCCGGTCCCAGTTTATCCATCATTTCCTCATCGGAAATCTGGTGCCGGAACCCATCGGAACATAACAGATATACCGCATCTTTTTTCAGATGTCCTTTTATAAAATCAGGTTCGACCACCGGCGATGCGCCTACACACTGAAGCAACACGCTCCGGCGCGGATCCGTCTTTGCCTGTTCTTCCGTCATTCTTCCCATTGCAATTTCTCTTGCAACAAACGTCTGATCATTGGTAAGCTGTCTTACATTTTTTGCCATCTCATATACCCGGCTATCCCCCACATGCACGATATAATATTCATCATTATACATGAGGATCGCAGAAACCGTGGTTCCCAGCATCAGGTTATTTGCCGCTCCGTAGTTTCCGAGCCGCTTATTCTGCACCTGAATGATATCATCCCACTGTTCCCGAAGCGACGTCACCGAAAAACGGTTATTCACCAGATCACTGACGAATGTTTCATCAAACCATTTGCAAAATGCCATGATCACTTCTTTACTGGCTACTTCGCCTTTTTCCAGACCGCCCATGCCATCGCATACGATTCCAAAGGAAACTTTGCCTGCCGGCGACTGGATCACCCTGATCGCCAGAGAATCCTGATTTGTATTCTTTCTGATGCCGATATCTGTATTATAAGTAGCTATATAATCCATTCTATTCTCCTTTTCTCAGAAGGAATATAAAGTCCTCGTCTCCCATTCGGATCTGGGTTTTATTTTTGAGAAGTATCTCTTCATCCGGATTCAACCGTCTTCCATCGATATAGGTTCCGTTTGTCGAGTTATTATCCTTCAGATAATTAACGCCGTTTTTCTGAATGATCACACAATGCACTCTGCTGATCGCTGTATTATTCTCAATCGCATAATCAGAATGCACTCTGGATTTACCAATCTTAAACTCATTTTTCGTTATATAGATCTCTTCTTTTGTACGAAGTCTCACAAAATGAGGAACTGGCCGCGTCATCGGCATTCCCGGAGCCTGCTGTGGTGCTAACTGTGTTGTTGCCGCTGCCTCCGACTCCACTGCCGGTTTTTCTTCTTTCAAAGGCGCTTCCGTTTTTTCAGTTCCCTGTTCGTCCTTCTTCGGTGCTTCCGGTGCTGGTGCTTTTACCGGTTCTGCCTTCGGCGCTTCCGGTGCTGATGCTTTTACCGGTTCTGCTTTCGGCGCTTCCGGTGCTGGTGCTTTTACCGGCTCTGCCTTCGGCGCTTCCGGTGCCGGTGCTTTTACCGGTTCTGACTTCGGTACTTCCGGCGTTGGCGCTTTTACCGGCTCTGCTTTCGGCGCTTCCGGTGTTGGTGCCTTTACCGGCTCCGCCTTCGGTGCTTCCGGGGTTGGTGCTTTATCGTTAGATGTATCCGGTTTTGGTGCTTCCGTCATAACCGGAGGAATATTTGATTGAGGGTTATTCCGTACTTGCTGACCATTCGG